>NZ_JBWDNM010000042.1:0-4427 GCF_056269185.1 Paenibacillus sp. J31R122 | reverse complement strand
GGGTGGAAGCACAGCAATGTGTGGAGCTGACGAATACTAATCGGTCGAGGGCTTATCCTAAAAAAGTTTGCATGGACCCATACATCCAGCAGACAAACAGCTAAGGTTCAGGAAGACTACTTTCGTATCCAGTTTTGAAGGTGCAAAAATGCCCGAGAAAATCTAATTGTAATAACTTAAATTCCTTGTGATACAAGGTTTTTTTTGTTTTTATGGTGAAAAACAGCCTAGCAAGCTGCATCTTTTCAATATCTGTATTAAATTTATACTAGTATACAGTAGAGTTTATTTAAGTCAGTGTTTGTATTTGTAGAATTAGAGTAATACAAAACGGATTATATTTACTACGCGCTAAGCTGGAAGAGACTTTCGTGTCTCCTCCAACAGATCGTTTTTGCACATCTTCACACTAAAACCGACCGATTCTAGGGGCTTTGTTCTTATAAAAGTAGTAAACCGCTATTATACCGACGAGTAAAAACAACGTAGAAGTGAAGCTGCCCTCAACCCCGAAGGAGCCGCCTGACAGCGCATCTGGGCCATTATTGATCGCCTGCAGCAGAGATGGAACGGTGTCGGTTCCCGAAACGCTGAATCCATATACATATCCTTGAAAATAGTTCCATGTGAGATGCAGCCCGATCGGCATCCAAAGCCCGCCGGTCAGCTCGCGTGAGAGTGCCAACAGTAGTCCTGCTAGAAATATATTAAGCAATGGAAACGGGGAGTCTAAGATCCCTGGGTTAGAGCCGTGCAATAGTGCGAATAAGACTGAGCTTGTGATAATAGCAGCAACACTGCCGTAATGATGTTTTAATAACCCTTGTACATAGCCCCGTGATAGGATTTCCTCGGAAAGTGCCACACCCGTAAAAAGCAGCAAGCCCTTTAACAATGAAATGTTTACCTCTCGGTTAAAGCCGATCCATTCCCAATCAATTCCTCCCAAAACCCATATAAGCACGCTGGATAAAGAAATAAGAATAGCTCCGGTAAACAGACCTTGTATAGCATAGACGACTGCACCATGTTGCTTAATGCCGAGATGCCAGCCTTTTTTTCGTTCGAAAAATGCATACATCATAAATGTGGCAACAATAAAGCCAAGCATTTGTGCATAGATCAGAGTACCGCTGCTTGCAATACTTTCGAGTTTGGAAGTGGAAAAGCCAGTTGCAAGAAAATAACCGATCAATGCAAAAATAATAAATACAAACATGATAACCATCAGCAGCAGTAATTTACCGATAATCGATACAATGGTTTTAATTAGCTTCACCTCTCCTTAATTTGATAAATGCATTGTAGATGCAAGCAGCGTTTAGCTCCTTTTTAATAAATCCTCACGAATAGGCGAAAATACGTCAAGCAATGTGGAGACTTCAAGTGCGGTCACTCCGTGTTTGGCATTACTAGGTATGTAGATTGTGTCGCCAGCCGTTAATATAGTTTCCACACTGTCTATACGAAATGCAATTTTACCTTTTAGGCAATAGCTCATTTACTCATGTAGATGGCTATGTTCTTACCCTTCAGCTCCCTGCTCAAAATGTACCTCCATCATCATTAATGAATTTCCGGCTAATTACTCATTGCTTTCGCCCCCTATAAGGGCATTTTAACGTAAACTATCATGAAGATCTGTTTTAATGTTAAACTCCTTAGACGAAACTGATTTGGCCACATGGTAATATATGATTTAGTTCGTTGAGATACGATCATACTTATAACATCTGATATTATTTTTCCCATAAAGTCGAGAATTTCGAAATATTCATGCCTAAGAGGATAAATCTATAGTAAACAAGGAGCATTAATGATGAAGATATCAGTCTTATTGCGTGAGCCCAAACAACGAAAATTACTATTCAGTGCGGGGCTAAGCTGGCTGTTCGATGCAATGGAGGTTGGGATGATCTCCTTCATTGTTACAGCACTGGCTGTGGAATGGCAACTCGGTGCTCAGCAGGTAGGACTAGTAATGGCAATTAACTCGGTTGGTATGGCGGTAGGAGCAGCAATATCAGGCTTGCTTGCTGACCGATATGGTCGCAGGGCGATTCTGATTTGGACGCTGCTTATTTTCTCCATCGCAAGTGGGTTATCAGCCTTGGCAACCAGTTTTATCGCACTATGTGTGCTGCGTTTCATAGCTGGATTCGGTCTTGGAGGTGAACTGCCTGTGGCCACTACACTCGTATCGGAGTCTGTGCCCTTAAAAGAGAGGGGGCGTGCAGTCGTTCTGCTTGAAAGCTTTTGGGCATTTGGTTGGATTGCTGCCGCACTGATCGCTTACTTTGTTATTCCTGAATACGGATGGCGTATGGCTTTTGTGATCGGTACATTGCCAGCTTTTTACGCGTTATATCTTAGACGAGCCATCCAGGATTCGCCGACCTTTAATAAGCAGCAAAGTCAAAAGCTTAATTTTAAGAAAAGAGTGGCATCCGTCTGGTCTGTAAAATACCGAAAATCGACTATTACACTATGGATCTTATGGTTTACTGTAGTTTTTTCGTATTATGGCATGTTCCTGTGGCTTCCGTCTATTATGCTGCTAAAAGGTTTTGATCTCGTGAAGAGTTTTCAATATATATTGATTATGACGCTGGCACAGATTCCGGGCTATTTTACTGCGGCTTACTTTATAGAAAAGTTCGGTCGAAAATTCGTGCTTGTTGTTTATTTGCTGCTGACAGCAGTAAGCGCGGTTTGGTTTGGAAATGCGGAAACGGAAGGGATACTAATTGCATCCGGAATTTGTCTATCCTTCTTCAACCTTGGAGCATGGGGAGGCATGTATGCCTATACGCCAGAGCTATATCCGACGAAGGTACGCGCGACTGGTGTTGGTCTTGCTGCATCCTTTGGAAGAATTGGAGGGGTAATCGGTCCGTTTCTGGTTGGTATGTTAGTGGCGCGGGGTACAGCAGTCACCACGGTGTTTATGATGTTTTTTGTTACAATCGTCATTGGAGCACTTGCTGTGCTGTTTTTTGGAAAAGAAACAAAGGGTACGGACCCTGATAAAGATAGAGCAGCAGAGACGAATTAGTTTTTTTCATAATAGTAGGAAATAGAAAGCAGGCTCAGCATGAGAATCAATAAATACATAAGTGAAACAGGATTTTGTTCAAGGCGGGAAACCGATCGTTTAATTGAAGCAAAAAGAATTACCGTGAATGGTGTTGTTTGTGAGGCGGGGGCTGATGTAGACTCAAGCGATGTTGTACTTATTGATGGAGAGCCGATTGCAAGTAAAGCAGAGCCCGTGTATTTAGCACTTAATAAACCAATAGGGATTACGTGTACCGCATCAAAAGAAGTGACTGGGAACATTATCGACTATGTAAATTATCCAACTCGGATTTTTGCGATCGGCAGATTGGATAAAGCATCAGAGGGTCTAATTTTGTTAACGAACGATGGAGATATTGTTAATAAAATGATGCGTTCAGAGAATGGTCATGAAAAAGAATATGTGGTGACAGTGGACAAGCCGATCACCCAAACGTTTATACAAGAGATGTCCAACGGTGTTGCAATTCTTGGAGTGATAACGAAGCACTGTGATGTTTTTCGAATAAATGACTTTGAGTTCCGAATTATTCTGACACAAGGTCTAAATCTTCAAATTAGAAGAATGTGCAAAGCTCTAGGGTATAGGGTGCTGAAGCTTGAACGAATTCGAATTATGAATATTACAATTAGTGATTTAAATAAAGGGCAGTGGAGAAAACTAACTAGCGAAGAGCTACAAACGCTCCAATCGCAATTAGAAATAAAAAGTAAATTAATGATTAACTAAAGTAGGTGATTGCTAGTCTATTAGTTAATAGAAATGCTCTCTTACAGAAATAGGATGAATTCTGCAGCGATTCATTAATGATAACAGTGATATGGCGAAGTCGATTGGTATCATTAATTTTAATAGAGAAGGCGACATCGTTCTAAAGGATAAGAAAGTGAAATTTGTGTATGCGGCCCCGAGAGTGACGGCCCTACATTCATACGGATTATAGCTTTGAGGGTTATGCAATTACGGGTGACTCTAATAGTAACTGTTTACAGGGGGGCCACAAAATAGTGGTACCCCTGTTTGATTTACAAGACTAATAAGTGGGTATTTAAAATTATAAAAAAGAATTTCAAAAAAAGACTTGCATTAGTAGGCTGATACATGGTATATTCTTATTCCGGCCAAGAAACACACCGGAACAAACGATAAACAACGAAAGACAAGATTGCTCTTTGAAAACTGAACAACGAGTATTAAACTGCCCTAACGATCCTAACGGATCATTAGAAAAAGCGATAAAAAGTAATGAGCAAGTCAAACACCTGAAGCTTTTCTCATCGACATCGCGTCGGTGCGAAAACTTCTATTATGGAGAGTTTGATCCTGGCTCAGGACGAACGCTGGCGGC
>NZ_JBWDNM010000004.1:0-417693 GCF_056269185.1 Paenibacillus sp. J31R122 | reverse complement strand
CTTCTACTTCTACTTCTACTTCTACTTCTACTTCTACTTCTACTTCTACTTCTACTTCTACTTCTACTTCTACTTCTACTTCTACTTCTACTTCTACTTCTACTTCTACTTCTACTTATACATCATCATCAACAAATACATCACTAAAACCATCACTATCAATTCACGCGATGAACGCCGACGATGTCTTGTGTTTCACCGTCTATGGTTATGTCGACTTTTGCGATTTTTATGATGCCATTATTGTAATACGCGGTGAAAGTAAAGGTAATCTTGCCTTTTGCTAGCTTGCTAAAAGAAGCGTCCCACAACTCACCCTTCCAGCTCGTTTGATTGGGATTAGAAGCAACAAGCGAAGCTTGGTATTCTCCCATTTCCATCTTCACATCCACTTTATTTGCTCGAGTAGCGGTTCCTGTTAATGTCGTATTAGCCTCCAACATAAACTTCTCCCCAGCCCAGAAAACAGAATATCCACGCGGTGATTCTGCATTGCCGCTTGTTTTCATATTGTAGTCACGCCGGTGCTCATCCCATAGATCAGTATGCTTCACAAATCCAGTGACATGAAGGGGAAACACCTGCACGACTTTTGTAACAGTTACAGGTGCTGCAATTCCATCACTCACCGTCAGTTTCATCGTCCAGGCTCCAATGGTAGACAACTTAATCGACGGACCTTTTGCGGGGTAGCTTGGCCCATTGAGTGTATATGGAAAACTACTTTTCACCCCAGTTGGGCTTGTTAACTCGAATGTAAGGGACAATGCATCCCCGTCGAGATCAGCCACATTCGATTGGAATTTAACAGTATCTCCTTCGTAAACCGGCTTTGGCGACCAATCAAAATCAGCTGTCGGCGGTCGATTGTTCACGACTTCTATTGTTTTACTTACAGTCTCTACATTGCCATTTGGTGTTGTCGAACGCCATTCAACGGTATATTTTCCATCTGGCATTGTTCCAACATTAAAGCTGCCTGTCCAATTTTTCTGACCGTAACCTGTCGTGTTTGCCGTTGTAGAAGTTAAAGTTACATTTTTTTGATAAGCAGTCCCTTTAAATACAGTGACCGTTGTTGCATTCGGGTATTTGGTCGTTGTTGCTTTCAACTGGTACGTCTCACCGACAAGAACGTTTGAAATATTAGCAGCTCCACTTTTTGCATCATCAATTTGTCCGGATAAATTAATCGGTGTTACCACTTTCACGGTGTAAGGGTGCGTAACCATAGATCCAGCAACCGAACCATTACCTGTGATTGTAAAGCTATACGTTCCATCAGGTGTCGTGTTCGGAATCGTAAATTGTTGTTCATTCCATGTGATATCATTTCCATTCTTCGTACCTGAGTAATAAGGAACATTTTTAGAAATATAACTACTCATAACAAAGTTTAATGAGATCGAGTACGGATACCGTGTCCACAACCCATGAGCAACTAAACTTTCACTCGCTGGAACGCTGTTTAGCGAAAAGCCGCTGTAAACTGTTTTAAGATTTGACTTCATTTGTACAGGCACTGCGTTAGGCAGGATGAAAGTACGCTTAATCGGATCGCTCCAAACCCCCTCGATGTCCTGTGCCACATAATCCAGCAAATAAGTTCCTGGCGCCAATTCATTAGGAATTTTGGTAAAAACCTCTCCTGTTCCCTGATTCGTGAACTTGATGGTACGTGCTTGAATACCTCGGTCTGTGCTAGCTCTTGTGATATTATGGTCGAAATCATAACTCGTATCGATCCAAGTTGTACGGTAAAGGTTAGTGGCTGCAATGTAATCAAAGTCTAACGCTACATCTGCAATCGGCTTTCGGTGAACCAAAACCTCAATCGCTGACTCATTGGAAGAATAGTTATACTCCGCAAAGCTAGGATCTGTTGTCGGTTGATCCTTTGTTTTTCGGTAAAATGTATATTTCCCTGGCTTATTCATGGTCACAATAGATTGATACGCTCGCCAATTGGCATCACTTTGGGTAGAGATAAGCGTCTTACCGCCGAAGCTCTCAAAGCCCATTGCATTATCATAATGATAAGGATCTTGAATGATCTGCAGCTTGTCCTCACTATCTGGCGTCGGATCTCCCTCCGCATCAAAGGTAGCGGTTCTCGTTTCGGTCTGTTCACCAACTAGCTTGAGTACTTTAGGAATGGCTGGATTACTTTCAGCAATGTATGCAATCACTTTATCTACCACGCTGGCAATCGCTCCGCTATTTTGAATATACTTTTCAGGAGTGATTTGCGATTGAATAGCAGCTTGCCCCACCGTGATTAATCGAGCATCTTGTTTACTCATGACATGCTGAAGATCGTTTAACTGTGTCACGGTATTGTCAGATATATAGACCACGTATTTGGACTGTACCGCTCTCATGAATGCAGCATCATAGGATTGTCGTATATATTTGTAAATCGTTCCGCTATAGTAACCTGTATAGTCATCTTTACTTACCATTTTAGGTTCCCACACATCACGAGTCCAATAGACCGTTCCCGAATATGGTACTGACCAAGTATGACTACATCCCGTACCAGGTTTACCGCTACCAGGACATCCACCGCTTTCATCTCCTGTACGACTAAGGCTTCCAGAATACTGACCATCACTGTAAGATTTTGAACTAGGACAGTCACCTGAATCATACGTTTTTTGCGCATTTCCGTTTTTATCGTATAAAAACTCTTTCGTGTGACTACAGCTGTCAGTTGCGGTTTTACTAGACGTCTTGGATACAAATCTACCTTCATCCACCTGATAAGGAGAATTTGAAACGGAATCCCGACTTAATGTACCTGAGTATCCGTTAGAGGAATAACTAATTGTTGAACTTGGATACGATTGTCCACTATTACTGCTTGTACTAGCTGATTGTGAATAGGTGTATGTTTTCATATCCCATACGCCTACATTTGCAATGATATTCGCTGTATTAAAAGCATTTGTCAACGTTACTACATTATTTTTCACATATTGGCTTGAGCTTTCTGCCAACTGCGAATCAAGCATGAAATAGACATCCATATTCGGTTTTTCATTCGGCACATCCAGATAAAGGTCACTCGAAGGCTCGTAATTGTCTACAAAAAAGAAGCCCTCATACGTATGCGTTTTATCATCACTAGGCGTTATAAACTCCATTAGCCTTTCTTGATTCGTGCTTTCCTTTGCATCGACAACGATTTTATACTGGCCAAGTTTAGCTAAGGTTGGAAGTTCGGTAAGATCACCGTCCGTTTCATAAACGAGCTTATCAAAAATACCATCGTTTTTCGTATCATGGTAAACCTTCAAACTCTTCGTTGCGATAAAATCTCCATCTGTACTATCTACCTGATAGTTCAGTTGCAGCTTGTCTAGTCGGCTTACTTGCGAACCGTAGGCATGAGCAATGATAGCAGGTTTGTAGTCAGGCATGATGGCATAATCCACTACGTATGGATCGGAATATCGAGTAATCGTTTTACCCCCACCGTAAGTAATGACCCGTTTTGCTGCAATGCTCATCTGATAGTTCCCGACCGCTTTATACATGAACATCTTATCTTTTAGGTTATCCTCACCGTAACCGACCCTACTTTTTAGATTAGGATTATTCACATTAACATAACTGAATGAAGTTACTTCGAGAGGTGAACGTTCTTCTACCCATTTATCATTACTGGCTGCTGATCGATCATAAGCAGTCATTGTGCGATTTTCTTTATACAAACCTTCTAATTTTAGTGATACAGCAGGCTTCGATTCGTGAATAACCGCATGTACCATTTTATGGGATTCCGTCCCATCCGGTGCAATATAGATGACTTTAATCTCACGAATACCAAGCTTATCCTCACCAAAAATATAATTACTTGCTAAAAACTCATCTGCATCAATCTCTACACCATCAATAAATACCTTTTTCGTAAATTCGCTGTAATCTACTGGATCTTCACATGGCGAATGAGCGAGTATTTCAGGAGGCGTATCTGTTACTGGAAAGGGAACAACATCGTACCAATCGAGTTCCCAAGATGTTTGAGGTGAAATATATTGAGGAAATGGCTTAGGAGCCTTGTTTGGATCATCACATACATTAATTGGCGGAGCGTTCGGTGTTTGTGAAACATCAATTGTTTTTAAATCAACGGATTCATTGTTAGTTGTCACATCTTGATCAACAATCGTTTGCTTAATATGAAATGATTTTCTCACCGTGCTTGAAACCGTTTCGCTTGTAAATTGGGCTGCTATAAAGTCATATAAAAATGTTTCTACCGCATCTTGATCCAAGTAACCTTTCGTTGGTTTTTTAACTTCTGGAATAGCTGGATTAAACGTTTTAGTTACCTTCTTGCCATCCTCTGCATTCGTAATCTCGAATTTATAATAATCCACATCTTTTCCATAAGAGAAATCTTCATATCCTAGACGATCTCTAGTGAATTCCGACTTTTTCTCGAAAAATATTTCTGGTATAACACCAAAATTACTAAGCATAGGGCCGTTATTATTTGGTTCAAAGTTTAAAGTTAAATTACAATTAGTCTTAGCCGTAGAAGGTAAACTAGCCGTATGGTTCATATGATAAACGTTAACTTCTGCTTTGGACGTATACACCCATTTTTTAGGGTCACTTTTAACTAACTTATCCGTATCAACTAATAGCGTAAATACCCCCGATGCTGTATTATCCTTTACTACTACGCCATCCTTACTTGTTTTAGATGAGATCGTTGTTACTTTATTAGTAGAAGGATCTTTTAATCCTAATGTCCAATAGTCTACATCTTTTCTTGTATAAAATAGACCTTCCATTTGGACATCACCATACGCAAGTTGATCTTCCAATTCTCCTGTTACTCTAACCTGTACCTTTTGGTATCTTTCTTTACCTAAAGGAATAGGCTTAGAGCTAACTTGAATAGCGGCACACTTCGCTGGATTTTTTATTTTTTCAGGGCCTTCTAGCTGTAGTAAAGGAAATGACTGATACCATAATGATTTGGTTTCCCAACTATAGTGATACATCAGCCCGACTCCTGGCTCCCTTGGAGTCGCAACCTGTGGGATGTTCATATAGTTTCGAGGGTCACGATTAATATCATTACTAGGTAACACATTATAACGATCAGCATACTTAACACCTTGCGTTATTTGAAAATTTAAGGATCTTCTGATATTATCAAGTACTCCTTCAAATTTAGGGTCCATTACATTGGTATTATTATATATTGGCCCTGATCCGTTAGGTTTATATTTATAGCTGGTAGGCAAGGACTTCCACGGTTCGTATACCCAGTGCTTAGATCCAAGTGGATTTTTAGTGCTATCATCTCGGATCATGTTGTCATTCGGATAAAGAGAACCCGTCTCATCAAAACCTAGAAATCGATACTCTCCATACGTGTATCTGTCATATGCAGCATCCCAAACATAGAAATGACCTTCTCCATTAGGTGGATCAATGACACTGTTGAAATCGCCCGGCTGCCAACCTTTTCTATAGTCTTGTACACTAGCAGGTACTTTCGTGACATCACCATAGACGACAATTAATCGTTGGCCATCTTTTTTGGGTGGTGTTGCACCATTTAAAATCCATTCTTTATGATAGTAGCTAGAGTTAAATTTAAAACCTTTATCTGTTGCACTTTTCGGCTTAGAACAGGGCTTAATTCCATCTGGAATTTTACCGTCTACCGCAGGGTTATAACCGCATGGGTTTGGGAATCCGTTAATAGTTGTATCTGCTGCGCTAACTGTTGGAACGGATATGGCATCCAACATAGATAGCAGCATAACAATTAACATAAGTAATGATATTTGTCTTTTAAAAGGTACACGCAATGTTGATCACTCCTTATCTTTTTAGTAGTTCATTTCCAGCACATAATTTTCTCCACTCGTATACAAACTGAAATTTTTGTTGTTGAACTTAAATAACTTTGTAGAGGTATATAATTCCTTCTCGTAAGCAGTCACTACCTTTTTCAACTCTTTCCCCTTACCCACTCCTGCATAAAGCTCAAAAATGGCGTCAACATAAGCAGAGGTATTTGGAAGTTTCTTATTGATCGGATATTGAATAAATACTTGCGGAGTAGATCCAGTACTTACACCAACTACCATTTCAGGATCTGTTCTTTGATCAAACATTGACATTCGTGTTAAAAACTCATATTTATCAAACGCATCTTTACTCTCATAAAAACTCAGAGCAGATCCATCTATATTTGTATAACCCTTTACCACATGCTTTTTAGCTAATTCCTTCAATTTGTTGTACGTATCGTATTTGTATTTATCGCTAAATAGATAAATATTTCCGTCTACTTCTGTGTAATATTGCCCTTTCAAATTTGGCTTGTACGGTTTTCGTAGTGACTTATCTCTTAAACGCTGAACCATCGTTAAAGCCTCAGCTCGGGTCACATACCGTTGCGGATAAAAATAGTTGTTGGGATAGCCATTCATAAGACCAGTTATTAAAACGTTTGCTCGATACGTCATTGCTTCACCGGAAAATTTGTTTATATCCTTTAATCCGCTATTACTCAATACAAAATCTGCATACAAACCGTCAACACTGCCTTCATAGGTCTTATACCAAAGACCAAGCAAATAACTAGCCTCTTCCCTTTTCATTTGCTTCTGATAACGTTTGTAATCTAGAGGAAATACAGTGTCATACGAATAAAGATAAGGGATCTTATAGAGCAAATCCACATACGGCTTCGCCCAATAGCCTGTTTTCGCTGGCTGGAAATCAAACTTAGATTTACGTGCCTCCGAAATAATTTTAAGCATATATGATGGCTGGATATTCTTTAATTCTGCTAACCAATCTTGGGCAAACTCTGTCTTACCATCAACCGTCTCGGAGAACGCATTCAGCATCATCACGATAAACTGGTCAGCTTTCACCACATCATCAGGACGAAAAGTACCATCTGGAAAACCATCAACTAAACCACTCTCATACGCTTTTAGGATATTATCCTTTGCCCAATGCTTGGATATATCTTTGAACGCCAATTCGTTCACACTATCTGCTGTTGCTGTTGTTGCCGCCACTCTTGTCACTTCCGATCCACTCGATGCGAAACTAACTCCACCGATTACACAAGAAAGCACCAATAACGCATTTATCATCTTTTTTATCACTCTATTTTCCCCCTCTGTTTTAAAAACACTTTATTGCATAAAAACTATCAGTTTGGTTAGTACTTTAACCGCTTCCGCTCTTGTTACTGGAAGTTCTGGTTTAAACGAACCGTCTGGATAACCACTGAAAATACTGTAATTGCTCACTAGATCGATAGCTTTTCGATAATCTGCGCTTAGTGTAGCCGTGTCTGTGTAAGCAGCTGCTTGGACCTTATCATCTTTCACTAACTGAATAACATTAGCGACAAGCAAAGCCACATCCTTACGCTTAAACGCACCCTTTAAGTCTTTATCACTCCACTTGTTCCCTACGCCAAGATCACCCGCAGCTGACAGATAAGTAACCGACCAATGCTCCCCATCTTTTGCCACGAAATCATACTCATATTGGCCTAACTTATCGCTTTTCTCTTCGTCCCTTACTTGCCAGCGGAAGGTTTGCAGCCATTGCCGTTTACCATGTGACTGTTCTTCTGTCAGTGATACGACAACCATCTTAATAAGCGCTTCGCCGGTAACAGCATCGTTTGGCCTGAATTTCCCATAACCATAACCGCCTACAATCCCCTTTTGTACAAACACTGTAATTTCGTCCTTCGCCCAATGGCTTGCTATATCTGAGAACAAAGGAACATCAACACGCAGATTATAATAAGCTTGCTTCTGTGCTTTGATCGTAAAGGTGTATTTCCCCTTCTTCACATTATTTATAGTAAAAGCATTAACCCAATAAGGCTTATCTGGATCATCTATTTTCGTGCTTTTCGTGTTAGTTATGACATGACCATTAGGCAATTTTAATGTTGAGGTAAATGCCCCATCGTAACCGTCTAATTGAAATTCAATGTAATCTGCTTCTGCGGTCATTTCGTATGTTTTCGTAATAACAACCCGCTCCGCAGAGGATGCCGCGACAGGCCTAAGATTTACTAGCCAAATAACGACAAGCAGCATGACGATAATTTGAGTCGATTTCATTTATATATTCCTCCAAAAATAATTTCATTTTGTGCATCCACTTTTTCACAGGAACTTCATACCACTTCTGGATAAAGACGTTTATTCCTTCTTTTCACCTATTTCCTCTCCTAAATTGACTTATAAAACAACACAAAAAAGCACGCTTCTCCCTCTATCGAGGGTATAAGCGTGCTTCGCTAAACTTTGTTTATTAATTTGATGTTACTTCACGACACCCCATCTGTCAATATTAAACAATTAGCCATTAGCTTGCACTATTAACGGCTTATGCTTGAACACTGGAATAAGCATCAACATACCTAGAAACATAATTACACCTGCAACGGTATAAATACCGACTAGGGGGAACATAAGCTTCAGTTGTCCGGCTACCAGCGTCATAATGACCATTGTGCCCATGAACATTGGGTTAAGTACACCGTTAACCCTGCCTACATACGATTCTTCAGACCCTTTCAGGATCAACGTACTAATGCCAATTTGGATGCATGGGAATCCGATCCCAGAAATAAATTGCAGCACAAGCGTAATTGGAACGCTCGTCGATAAGCCCGTTCCTACCATACATACGGAGTTGATTAGCAAGCCAAGCGCAAGCAGCTTTTGCGGCGATATTTTTTTTGCTAATAACATGACAAGCCCTCCGCCAACCAGCATCGCAATACCATTTACCATCAGCATAAATTGTAAAAAGGATTTAGGTTGGCCTAATCGCTCAATAACAACAAATATTCCCAGAGTCTGAGCAATACCTACAGCTATACCCGCTAGCGCAAAAGTTCCGCCAAGCGCTTTTAATACTGGACTGCGCCACACATATGCGAAGCCATCGCTTAAATCCTTCCAGAAACGACGCTCGCCTGCCTCTGATGGCTTCTCCACTTCGCGATCGCGAGGGATTCGGAACAGAACGACAGCAGACAACAGAAATGCTACTCCCATTACTCCAACTGAAATTTCGATGCCAAATGTTTGATACGAAATAACGCCGAGCGAAGGACCAAGCACCATAAATATAGCCATCAGCGATTGGAACATTGCCATTGCCGTTTGCAACTGCTCAGGCTCAATATGCTGCTTGAACAGCTTCATTGCCGATGGCTGAGAGAACTGTGATAAAATCGCTGATACGAAAGCAGCAAAGTATATCATATGCCATGATCCATAGACAACCGTAATAAGCACGATAAAAACCGATATAGCAGACAAGAAATCGCACCATATCATCGTCTTACGCGGCCTCCATCGATCCGCAAAGGTCCCCCCGATAAACGAAAATACGAAAATAGGTAAAAACTCAACGAAGCCCATCAAACCAACCGCAAATGGATCATCATTGGTCATGTCCGTTACATACATTAGTATCGCAAAATTTCGCACCCAAATACCGAGTTGAAGCAGTACATTCGATAATAAAATCGTTTGAAAAAACTTGTTGCGAAGCAAACTTCCTTTCGAATCCGTTACAGCTGCTTTAGCAGACATCTCAAACAACACTCCTTCTTTTTAACTAACCCAGATGATGATATGCTATCTTTTATCATCAATTTCTTGCTTGTGATAACCTTTTTCCCCGTAAGGCTGAAGCTGCTCCATCCACTTCTCCTTTAAATCGGATACCTCCTTATTATATTGGCGAACAACATCAATCGGTTGACGCCCTTCGTTATCCAATACGTCTTTATAATCATACCGAATTTGATTATCGAATTTAACGGTCTCTAGAATGAGAAATGAAAAATTTTCAGCGCCGTATTGCTTCCAATCCTTCTGCAGCTCCTTGTTCGTATGAGTATCCATGTTGAGAATAAACTGCTCTTTTCCCCATAACGCATCCATGTTCGTAGTGCCGCCAATATAAATCCGACCGTTTACGTTATTCGTTATTTGGAATACCCCCATTACACGTTCACGTTCCTGATATTCCGCCGTTAGCTTTTTGCGTTCTGCTTTATCCATCTTTAATTCGCCCTTTCGCTCATTCTTCTGTTTTCCCTTCAATTGCTTCTCTGGCTTTCCTCGCTTCTCGGTCTTTTGCGGCTCACCTTCACCCTCCTCCGCTCCACTTCCTAATAACCCAACCCAATATTGACTGCCGTCCTCTTTACGCTCCAAATAGCCATATTCAATTAAATAACGGCGCAGCGTCACATAATCATCTTTCCAAAACTGTTTTAGCTGCTCGTTTACTTCCTTCTCCGAATACCTAATTCCAACTTGGAAAAATGAAGAGATATGCCGCAATACAGCTATTTTCCGTTTTTCTTTGTTTGGAAACGAAGCCATTGGCCCTTCAGCACCTGCTGGAAAATACTGCTTAACAAGGCTATCGTATTCTTCCTCCGTAATCACGTATCTCTCATCCACTTGCTTAGCGTTCGGGTGAATGGGTACAAATCGCGGTGCCGCGGTAGCCCCCTGCTCCATAAGCTCAATAGTCGCAAGCAGCAGTCTCGCCTGCTTCGCCTTCTCCTTCAATACGAACCGATGATTTCGAATCGTCGAGGCGCTGCCTATTCCAGTGAGTTTCACAATCTCGTTATCAGATAGATTGTCTGCAAAATGATGAATAAGCTCCTTCTGCAGATCAGTAAGTCCCGTCGCTTTCTTGTCTAGTCCCAGCAAACAATCCAGCATGGAGCCATGTGCCTCCTGAAGATGATAAGCTGCATATTTACGCGCATCATACCAACGATCCAACTGTTCCACACGAAATATTTCGCCGTCCTCAAAGCGATCTCCGCATACCAAACAATAATAGCTTTCCGTTGACTTCTCATAAACATAGCCGTGCTTCAATTCATCTAATGACGACTCCCAAAACCGTTCATCTATATTCATTTCCAAACACCTCTTATATCTGTTTGTTAAATACACAAACATAATATCATTACGTTTGTTTTTATTCAACTATTTTATGATCTCCAAGTTTGAACTCGTGATGACTGGGTGCATAAGTTAGCTAAAGCGAAGATTGGCAATTTTTTAACAAACATGTAACAAACGTTTTATAATATCATCAAAAAAAGCAGTCTCATCTTTCTCCTGAGACTGCTGTTTCATTCGTTTATTATTCCATTTTTCAACCCGCCAGTAATCTCTTAATCCTTTTCTCTGCGATCCTTCGGCAATAAAATAGCTAGCCCGCCGATAGCTGGCAGCATACTGCACATAATCATTACGAAGCTTAGGCTATGCACATCCGCTAAATTACCGAGCACAACCGAGCCGAGCGCTCCCATACCAAAGGCAAGCCCCGTTATTAGACCTGAAGCCGTACCCACTTTGCCTGGCATTAGCTCCTGCGCGTAAACAACACTTACGGAAAATCCCGATTGCAAAATAAAGCCGAGTAAAGCAATTATCGGATAAACCCATCCCAGCGGAAGATGCGGCAGCATCAGTGCGAACGGAGTCGCCCCAAGTATAGAAATGAGCATCATCTTCTTCCGCCCAATTCGATCGGCCATAATACCTCCAAGGAAGGTACCTGCTACACCAGCCGCCATAAATAGAAACAATGGAACCTGTGCGGCGCGAATAGTCAAACCATACGTTTCCTCGGCGTAAAATTGATAAAAGTTCCCGATAGCTGCCGCATACCATGATCGCGCGAATACGACGACAAACAGTATAGACAGTGCGAAGGCTACTATTTTACTATTTTTCCGTGCTTGCTCAGCTGCAACTGCACTCCCGCTTCCAGCCTTTTTGCTAGGAGGTTTTCCGCCATGTGCGGCTAATTGCGAAGTATACCAAGGTACGATTTTAAATAATATAGCAATTGCCGAAGCAGCGAGCAGCATGCCCCATACCGCGCCTCGCTGACCAAGCGGGAAAAAGATAAATATAGTCATTAAAGGCGCTAGTGCAGAACCTAAATTGCCTCCCACCTGATAAATCGACTGCGCGAAAGCGCGTCTATTCCCTGCTGCCAGATGAACAACTCGCGATCCCTCTGGGTGAAAGACGGCTGAGCCAAGTCCTACAAAAACGACGGCCAAGAGCAGCAGCCAAAAGTTTGGCGCAAACCCTAACCCCGCCATACCAATCATGCTGCAAAACATACCAACTGGCAGCAGCCATGGCCTCGGCTTTTTGTCCGATATAAGACCAATAACAGGCTGCATGATGGATGAGGTCATATTAAGCGTGAACGCTATCCAGCCCACTTGTGCATAACTCAATTGAAGAGAATCTTGAAAAATCGGAAAAAGAGCAGCCACTACTGCTTGCATGGAATCATTCATTAAATGGACAGAGCTAATGGCAAATAACATCGTGTATACAGTTGCCGATTTAATCGCGTTTCCCTTCGAACCAGCAACCGAGCTTTGAGCTGACATAACCTTAGGACCTACCTCTCCACTATTGCGATCTATCTCTAATTTACGTAAATTCTCATCTAAAATTAATACAAGTTCAAACCGAACTTTATACACACAGGACTCGACAATTGAAGCTTAGACCCCGTTGGAGCAAGTATTCCACTTTCATGATCGATACTAAATACGACTACTGTTCCGCTTTTCTGAAGTGCTGTAAGCAGATAAGCGCCGTCCGGAGTAATTGCAAAGTTGCGAGGAAGCTCGCCTCCGCAATCCATATGTTGAATAAGCGTAAGCTCGCCGTTGCTCGGATCAACCGCAAATACAGCAATGCTGTCGTGTCCTCTATTTGAGCTGTACAAAAAACGTCCAGATGGAGAAAGATGAATATCTGCCGCATCACTGGAGCCATTATAGTCTGCCGGCAGTGACGATATGACTTGACCTTCCGTTAGTGTCCCAAGTTCAGCATCTACCTTTAGTACGGAAATGGTTGAATCCAACTCATTCATTAAATATCCGACCTGCAATTGCGAGTCGAAAATAAGATGACGAGGACCAGCACCGCGATGCACCTTGCATTCGCTATGCGGAGTCAGCATATTTTGTTCCGCATCATATCGGTAAATAATAATGGCGTCAATTCCAAGATCGACTGCACATATGAACGCTGAATCACCTATTGGCGTTATACAGTGAGCATGCGGTGCTTCTTGTCTTGCAGTGTTTGAACCAAGCTCGCCTGAATGTTGCATCACGGAAACAGCTGCATCCAGCTCTCCATCAGCTATAATCGGCAGCAAGGCAACATTACCGCCTGTATAGTTCGCTGCAAATAACGCTCTGCCTGCTTGATCTGTACTAATATAACAAGGGTGCGCGCCCTTCGTTAAAATCGGATTCCCCGATGTTCTGCTAAGTAAACCCGTTTCGGCATCCACTCTAAAAGCAGCTGCTGAGCCTCCGTCCTCATTTCCTGTCATTCCTGTCTCGCTTACAGCGTATAGATAATGCCCCTTCGGGTGCAATGTTAAATATGACGCATTTTCCAAATCCATTAATTGTTGAATGACGGTAAACTCTCCTGTATCGCCATCGAATCGACAGACATGAATCGTCGCTTCCTCAGCTGTTCCATAGGAACCTATGTACAACAGCCTGCTATTTGCCTTTTTTTCATTTTGCTTATTCATTTTTACCCAACCTTTCCCTCATTTTTTGCATTACAGTGAACATAGCATAAGCGGTACCAGCAAACAATGTATTTTTTTATAAAATACTTCACAAAAGGTATTGTGATATGTTACAATGTAAGCGCTAACAATTCAACGACTCACATTTCTAAAGGGGGAAAATGAAATGGTGAATGTTGTAATGATCGAACGGAATGTATATGAGGATTTCGAGCTGGAGTCAGATGTATTGTACTTCAAAATCGGCATTCAAGGACTCGTCAGCTTCCACGGCAGAAACTATAACATTAAGAAGAGAATGACTGCCGAACAGATTCAGCAGCTTACATTTGAAAGCAGCTTCTATCCGATCAATTCTAATTGCTATATTAACATTAGCAAAATCAAGACGATTGCCAATGGTACCATTCATTTCGGCACAGATTGCTCCGATTCCAAGCAAGTCACCGTAAATCGCCGTAAACAATATGTCATCCAACAGCTTTTCACGCAGCAGCGTTCAATGAATAAGGATTTGCGCATAACACCATAAGCAACAAACAACCGCCTTATTCCACCTTATTAAGTGGAATAAGGCGGTTGTTTGTTAGGCTTTGTCCTGCTATTCTTAAATGAATAATTACTTATTAGGGGGATTTCCATGTCTACACAAGGACAAGCATTTGAACAAGCATTTCATGATGAACAAGCCGTATGGCTAAAATGGGGATCATATGAAGCAGCAGTACTTCCCAATGTAGGCGCTAATCTCATCGCTTTCCGCGATACTGAAAACAACTATACATTTCTCCGTGAGCCGGCAGCCGATGAGATGAAAGACTTCAGAGCCAATCCAGGCGTACACGGCATTCCTATCCTGTTTCCTCCTAATCGTTATGAGGATGGAACATTCAACTGGAACGGAAGAACTTATTCATTCCCTATAAACGAACCTAGCACCGGCAATCATTTGCATGGCTTTCTTCATACAGCTGCTTGGTCTGTTGAGGATTTCGGCAGCAACAAAACAGAGAGCTATGTTTCTCTCAAAATTTCAATCGATGAAAGCCATCCTATTTACACTTACCTGCCTCACCGTTTTACAGTTAAACTGCGCTATTCGTTAAATAATACCGGCCTGCTTCAGCAAGTGTTTGTTCAAAATGAAGGTACGGATGCAATGCCTTGCCTAATTGGATTCCATACAACCATTAATGCGCCGTTTGCTCCTAACAGCACATCTGACGATTATCGCTTCACACTAACAACCGGCAAGCGCTGGGAGCTCAGTGAGCGGATGCTGCCTACTGGCAAACATCAGCCGCTAGTCGCTGATGAAGAAGCAATGAAAACTACGGGCATATCTCCATACTGGGAGTCTATGGATAACCATTACACGACCGAGCCGCAAAATGGCCGAAATGCTATGGAGCTAACCGATATCCGTAATGGGGTCACGCTTATTTATGACATCGGCACTGCTTACAAGCAATGGATGATTTGGAACAACAAAGCAACGCCTGGCTTCTTCTGCCCTGAGCCGCAGCTTAACCTCGTCAATGCGCCCAACGTTGATTTGCCAGCTGAGCAAATCGGACTTGTTTCCCTTGAGCCAGGCGGCATTTGGGAAGAAACAAGCCGCATGTATGTTAGAAAGTAAGCCTAGAATAACGAATGAAGTCATTTAAAGCAAATAAAAAGACGATCATCATTCCAATTGTTGGGATAATGATCGTCTTTTGTTTTTCTATCAGCGTTATTTTTATGATTTTCCTCTCTTCTATTTGCAAAAGTAAGGACATAGATGACTATTGTCGGGAAAGGCTGTAAAATGTAAGCAGAACTCCTATTATGTCGAGTATTGAAAGGAGAAACTATGCCAACTATTTCAGCCAAATTATCCGCACTAGTCGCTTTCTTAATCTTACTACTCATTATCGTACCCGGACCGACTACAGAAGCAGGCTTTTTTGATCGGATTAAAGATATTTACGACACACCTGAGAAAATAAGTGAGCTGGAGCAGCAATACATTGAAGCAAAAGAAGCGCTCGTTGAGCAGCAAGAGAAGCTTGCGGAGTCTCTTCGGGCCACGGAGGAATACGCACGGAAGCAGCAAGAGTTGACCGAACAAAACGAGCAGCTGATTGCTCAAAACGCGAGTTTGCAGGTTGAGATGGAGCAAATGCAGCAGCAAAAGAAATCTTTTTTAAGCAGGCTTATCAACATTGTAATCATTATTGCAGTCATTATCGCAGCTTACATCATTTCCGTTCGTCTCTGGCGATATACGACATGGCGCAAGCAACGTAAAGGCGTGCAGAGAGGAATTAGCGGATGAATATAACCGTCCCCGCTCAGATTGGTCATGTGCATGTAACGCTTGCAGACAAGGACAAGCTTCATGTCCTGCATCCAAAATCCATTATCGCTTACCAAGGAGCTCCACAGGATCGTGAGGACCGCCTAATGGATTTAGCCGGAGTTTATCGCAAGAAGAAATGGATTCGTTCCCTCCTAACCGGTCCATCTGAGTTCATTCTCGGCTTGCCTGCAGGCTGCTCACTTGAGACGATTCCTATCAGCGAGAAAAGCGACCTGCTGTTCGACTTCCGACATATTATTTTCTTCTCAGACGGGATGACACTGAAATCTGTCGTCCAAAAAATGAAAAACGTATGGATAACGAAGGAATTAGTTCGGATGCGTTTTTCCGGTCCCGGATACTTAGGTATTATTACAACTGGTGACGTGAAGTCGATCCAGCTGCACCCTGAACGACCATTATACGTCGAGACAGGAGCATTAGTGGCCTATCCCGAAAATGCTTCCATCCAGCTATCCGTATATGGAAATAAGCTCGCCAGCCAGCATATGAATGTACAATGGGAGATTAAGGGCAGCGGTCCCGTCCTCATTCAAACCGGCTCACATGATCCTGAGCTTGAAGATCAGCTGCAGAACAGCGGCTTCATTAAGCGCATTCTTCGCGAGGTGCTGCCCTTCGGCGGCGTATATATTAAATAAAGAGGCTGATCCTATAGTAGCAACAGCTACATTGGACCAGCCTCTTTCTTATTTATACACCATGGAACGAGAATCGATGCGTGTACACGCGGTTTGCATACAGTGTATATTGTTTCTCAGGACGCGCTCCCCAGCTATCATTTCCACCTACACCGGATTGCTTATCATTGACTCGTACGACCGTTTTGTCGCTGGCAGGAAGCTTGTACACATGATCATGCTCTTCCAACTCAAACGGCGTATATGGCAATACATTTAGTTCAAAATACGGCAGACCCGTAAGAACGATGCCTTCACCTTGGTTATTCGTAATGCTAGCTGTGCGAACATCCATTTTATTGCCGCATTCTTGCGGTCGAATATAAGGCACCATTTGATCCTTCACATTGCCTGCATAAAGACCCAGCTTACCGCCAGTCTGACGATCCCAATACGTCTCATCCGGTCCTTTGCCATACCAGCTTAATTGATCGAACTCGCCGGGCATTTGGAACATAACGCCTACCTCAGGTATTTCAGGCAATCCTGCGCCAGGTTGAAGCTCCTCGTATACATGAACCGCCCCTTCGCCACTAACGGTATAAACAAGAGAAAGCAAGGATGACACCAAAGTCGGAAGACTATACTTCACGCGAACAGTCACTTCGGTCGTTCCGATCTCATATGACATGCCGAGCAGCTCACGTCCTATACCCGCTTCACGCCATGTTGCACAGCGTACGTTTTGGTTATTTCCACGATCGTTGTCGGTATAAGCACGCCAGAAGTTTGGAATAAGCTCTTCCTTCAAACGCTCTTTACCATTCCACGAATAAGACTTTAGACTGCCATTCACTTTATTGAACTGCAGGGCGAAGCGTTCACCTCTCACAATGAAGGACGATCCAGCATTCTCAGTTTGCAGCGGCAGCTTCTCTGTTTCTGTTGTAATAACAAGCTCAGCAGCGGCTGGCAGCACAAATTGCTCGAATGCAATCTCATGCCCCGCTTCTGCCCATAGCGACTGTTCCTTCGTGATCAGCTGAACCGTCAGAACAGCTTCTTCGGTTACATTAGAGAGCTTAGGCAGCTCATATGGAATCGTAATTATTTGCACTGCTTCAGGAGCTGCCGCCGCCTCAACCGTTCCTTTCTGACTTACAACACCATTAATCGCGACTTGCCACAACAGCTTAAAGCTGTCCAAGGTTTGGAACAAATGACGATTGGTCACCTTGATTGTTCCGTTACGCAAATCGATCGATTCGAATTTCACATTTTGGTATACCTTCTTAACCTCCTGCAGCTTTGGCGATACTGTGCGATCAGCGAAAATAAGACCATTGCCGCAGAAGTTGCCGTCATGCTGCAATTCTCCGAAATCTCCACCGTACTGCATCTTCACAATGCCGTCTGAATCCGTAATCCGGATTGCTTGATCAATCCAATCCCAAATGAAGCCGCCTTGCAAAATCGGATACTTTTCAAAAAGCTCCCAGTATAAGTGGAGACCTCCACAGGAGTTGCCCATAGCATGACTGTATTCACACAAAATATATGGTTTTTTCGGATTATTCAACGCATACTGCTCCACACCTTGAGGAGATGTATACATTTGACTCTCGATATCAGAGGAGCTGTCTGACTCTCGAAAGTGGAAAGCACCCTCATAATGAATAAGACGAGAAGGATCTGCCGCGCGTAAAAAATCATACATTTTAATAAAGTTATCCCCGCCAAAGGATTCGTTGCCAAGAGACCAAATAACGATAGAAGCATGGTTTTTGTCGCGCTGCAGCATAGAGTTACAGCGATCCAGCACCGCCTCTGTCCATTCCGGCCTGCTGCCTGGAACTGTCTCGCCTAAATCCTTCTGTCCATAGGTCCAAGAGCCATGCGTTTCTAGATTTGTTTCATCTATTACGTATAATCCATATTCATCGCATAGCTTGTACCAGAGCGAATCGTTCGGATAATGGGAAGTACGAACAGCATTAATATTGTAACGCTTCATCAATTCAATGTCTTTGCGCATTTCCGGTTCGCCGATCGACCTGCCAGTATCACAGGAAAACTCATGACGGTTGACGCCTTTAAACATAATGCGTTTGCCGTTAATTTGCATCAGCCCATCCTTCAGCTCGAACTTGCGGAAACCGACCTTGCAGCTAATTACTTCTAGCAGCTGACCGTCCGCTGATTTCAAGCTTAGTAGGAGCGTATATAGGTTTGGAATTTCCGCGCTCCATTTGAGAGGTTTTTTGATGGCCGCCTGTAAACGAATCTCCGTTAACGTCTCGCCCTTTACAGTAGTCCGAATCGCTAATGGCTCCGTAAATACCGCATTTCGTTCCGCATCATATAATGCGGCCTCTACTGTGATTTCACCAAGCTGCTTAGCAAAATAATTAATAAGCTTCGTATCGATTATAAGCTGCGCATCGTTATATTGGTCATCAAGCTCTGTTTTGACAAAGAAGTCAAAAATATGCGCATCAGGAGTTGTATATAAATATACATCACGAAATATACCGCTCATTCGCCAAAAATCCTGATCCTCCAGCCAGCTCGCATCACTCCAGCGATAGACCTCAACCGCCAGCTTGTTTTCTCCCTCTATTAAATAAGGTGTCAAATCAAACTCGGAAGGCGTGAACGTATCCTGGCTGAACCCTACAAGCTCGCCGTTAAGCCATACATAAAATGCAGATTCGACACCTTGAAAGCTGATGAAAACTGGCTTACCTTCCCATCCCTTAGTGATAGTGAAGGTACGTACATAGGAGCCTACCGGGTTATACAGCGTTGGTGCGAAAGGCGGCTTAATATCCTCCGTACCTTCCCATGGATATTTGACGTTTGTATATTGCGGATAATCATAGCCTTGCAATTGCCAATGAGCAGGAACTGTAATTTCATCCCACTCGCTATGGTCAAACTCAGCCTCATAAAAATTTACGATACGGGCTTCCGCATTTTTCGCAAACGCAAACTTCCATTGTCCATTAAGAGATTGATAGTTTTCCGACTCGCTATGATGCCCGTTCCAAGCAGCCTCCTCCGAAGTAAATGGCATAAGTGAAGCATGAGCTTCCATCCGATTTAGCTGAAAAATTTCAGGGTTGTTGTTCCATTCAGGGTAACCGTTTGCAGGTGGTGTATAAACTAGCTTTTTACGCATATTCTTTTGCACCTCATCGTCATAATACTAAACTTTATTCACATTATAGAGCATTGAGTTCTCTTTATTAATAAAACAATATTCATATGATCTATAAAAATATGAATATTTCATAATAAAAAAAGGAACAGCCCCGTTCGGTGCGCCCCTTTTGCTGGCTCCATTTTTTCAGCTGCCTTATTAATTAAACCTTTTAAATAAATGGTTTAAAGCCATTGTCATAGACTCTCTCGCTCTTTTATCTAAGCTTGTTTTCTCAAGTGCTAGCAGTCCTATTCCATAACCCAAAATTGAAAATGAAGCAGCTATTTTGGCGAGATCATCCGCTGTAATTTTATTTTCGTCTGGCATCATAATCTCCTTTCCAGTTGTTAATAGCCTATGTCTTAAATTCCGTTGGTTTATGGGCTACTATCTATATAGGATCTTATATTTTCTCAGTTCTAGCTTTCAAAACAGCAATAAGCGCGACTGCATCTGCAATGACAACAAGAACTGCAGCGATTAGAGCAAGATCATCAGCCGATAAATTAGTTAAATCCGATTTTTCAGTAGTAGCTGTTGTTTTGGACATTCGGATCAAACTCCTTAATTTGACGGTATGATAACAGCCTATGCCAAAATAAACATTTCGTATAGGCGAATGCCGCTGTTCCAAAAAAAGTTCTATATCTCCGCTCATCTCAACAGCTTCCCCATTAAGCAGCTTTTGGATGAAGTATACGTTCGATGAGGATAACGGTGGATTTTACGGCTTTATTTATTAGTAGAGACCTTACGGTTAATCCTAAGGTTGACAAAAGCGTTGTACTTAACACACGTATATTGTGGACGATGGTCGATGCGGAGAACGCTTCAGTTACCAATTGCTCGACTACTGCATCAATACGCCTGAGGACCCGCTTCGCTCTTATGCATGTGTTGAGCAACGCATCGCATTATTCGATCGTAACCTGTCATTGTGATTATTAGAACTATAAACTGAAAACTTAACCGAAAAAGAAGCCGTAAGCTCCATATCGTTTGCTTACGGCTTTAGCTATTGCGGGCAAATCAGCTTGTTCGACTATTCATTGTATTTCACCCTAGCTTTCGGTGAACGATCGCCATTCTTATTTAAATAGCAGGCATAACATTCCCGCCATTTACAGGAATATAGGCACCCGTAATAAAGCTGGATAAATCCGATGCCAAGAAGGCTACTACATTCGCAATTTCTTGATCCGTCCCTCTTCGCTTAAGAGGAACAGTGGATTGATAACCTCCGCCATTTTCATTGCCGCTAGCGCGGTCTCGATCACTTATCGTCCATCCTGGCGCTATTTGATTAACAGTAATCTGATGCCCACCAACTTCTTTAGCCAGCACGCGGTACACGCCGTCCATACCACGCTTACCTGCTGTATACGCGGACTGGGTAGGGAAATTTTGCATCGCGCATTCTGTATTAATGCCAATAAATCTTCCGCCTTTTTTCTCGATCATTGCTGGTATAAAGGCTTTGGCTAAGTAGACACTCTGCAGCACACAGGATTCGAATTGACTGATATAATCAGCAATCGGCTGCTCCAAAATACTTTTCCATTCGTATTGAATAACCGCATTGGCAACGACTATATCAACATGACCAAGCTCATTTGCAACCTTATCCTTCAACTGATTGATTTGCTGCTCATTTGTTACATCCGCTTGAACAATTATCGCTTGTCTTCCCATAGCGGTAATTTCGAGCTGCAGCTCCTTCGCTTTAGCCTCGTTATTATTGTAATGAAGCACAATGTTAGCGCCGCAGCTTGCTAACGTTCTCGCCATTACGCGTCCTAAATCGCCTGTTGCTCCAGTTATTAGCGCTGTTTGGTTAGTTAGATTTATTTGCATAGTAGTAGCCACCTTCCTTCAATACGAATTTGTTATCTATTTTATTATTAGTTATGCCACCAAAAAGTCAACTGATTTATATATGATTATAGAAAAATGTTAGCTAGAGGAGTTAGTTTCTAGAAGTTTACTGTTGTTATACAAGTAATCCGTCTCGATAGTTGCTGTTGTAAAATAAAGCTAAAACTCAGTAATAATATTGGCTTGTATAGACAAGTATCGTGAAGTTATAATTTTTTAGAATCCTTTCATAAATTAGTAAATTGCTTAGAAAGGAGAATGGTGCTGGCAGGCTCACTACATTTCATTTTAGTTAAAATATCTAGCAAAGAAGGGAATGTGTGAAAATGGGAATTCATTTCATTAAAATCGCAAGCGTTTACTTTGTGGTAGGTGTAATATTGGGAATGGTTATGGGAATCACTGAATCGTTTGAATACATATCCACTCATGCCCATATCAACCTCCTCGGTTGGGTGTCGATGGGTTTGTTTGGCGTTATTTATCATGTTTTTCCGAAGCTTGCTGTTAAAAGTATGGCTAAGACTCATTTCTGGCTTCACAATATAGGACTACCCATCATGGTATTGGGATTGGTACTCTTCGCATTAGACAATGAGTCAATAGCTATTCCTTTAATGAGTGTTGGTGGTACGTTGATTATCATTGCAACGATATTTTTTTCAGTGAATTGTTTCTTGTCATTAAAAAAACCGAGTTAAGACTCATATAACCAATGCAAATGGATGTTAATTGAGAGATCCGCAGCAAACTAGTTTCATACGGACATGAGGGTCCTTATTCATGGATTTGAACACCTTCTGGGGAGGCTAGCGGACTTGAGGGCCGCTATTCGTCTTGGATGAGTCCGTTAACTGAATTGATAGATAGTCAGGAAAGCTAAATTTTCTTCAATTGTCGTATTTGACTGTATTTCATACAATCATATCTACATCATAAAGACGTATTTGAACTTAGACTGTATTTCTTCCAAGCTAATCATCCATTCTGCTGATAAAGAGTTACTTTGTGCCTATTTGATTGTATCTTTTCCATTCAAACAGTAGAATAACGCCAGAATCGAGAGTTTGATTGTACAATATCCAATCTAATCTTCTCCAAACCAATCTAATCTTCTTCAAACTAATCTAATCTTCTCCAAACCAATCTAATCTTCTTCAAACCAATCTAATCTTCTTCAAACCAATCTAATCTTCTTCAAACCAATCTAATCTTCTCCAAACCAATCTAATCTTCTCCAAACCAATCTAATCTTCTCCAAACCAATCTAAAAGATCATCCATTTACATTCGTCGAAATAGAACGATGTCAATGGATGATCAGTCCTGACAGGGTTTCATGCAATCAACCGCTGATATTCGGTTTAAGCGTCCTTGTCTTTCTCCTTGTCTTTCTCCTTGTCTTTCTCCTTGTCTTTCTCCTTGTCTTTCTCCTTCTCCTCCGGAGGGAGGAGCACGATTCTGCCATCGCCTAGCTCAACACGCAGTTTATTCGAGTTTTTCACTCCAATAGATTCCAAGTAGTTGGCCGGCACTTGCAGCCGCCCCGCTTTATCTAGCACGGCATATTCGACATGAGAGCTTTCCTCCTCGAATTCCTCAAGCTCAGCAAGCTCCTCTGCATAGGAGCGTCTTCGCAGCATCTCAGACGATATCTTTCCATCGCGAATCGCTGCAACTCGATCTACCTTCTTCGCCAGCTCTGGATCATGCGTTACGATCACAACAGTAATACCAATTGTCCGATTAAGCTCACGAAACAAATCTAATATTTGATTGGCCATCCGAGAATCAACAGAGCCAGTCGGCTCGTCTGCAAGCAGCAGCTTCGGATGATTCGCAAGCGCAATAGCGATTGCTACCCGCTGCTGTTCACCGCCAGACAATTCATACAGCTTATTCGAAGCGCGATGGCTTAAGCCAACCGCGTCGAGCAGCTCCTTCGCCCGCCAGCGCTTGCGAGTACCAGTCAATAAGATAGGCAGCTCTACATTTTCTAGGGCAGTTAAATACGGAATTAGATTTCTCGCGTTGTTTTGCCAGACAAAACCAACACTTTCCCGTTTATAGCGTACAAAATCTCGTTCGGTAAATTTCAGCATATCTTTGCCATCAACTGACAGCTTGCCGGCAGTAGGACGATCAAGGCCGCCCAGCATATTAAGCAGTGTCGATTTACCGCTTCCGCTGTTGCCGATTATAGCCATCAGTTCGCCGCTTTCGATTTGAAGATCGAGACCTTGCAGGGCAAACACTTCAAGATCAGCTGTTTTGTATATTTTGACAAGCCCCTCGCAATGAATCATCCGTCAATCCTCCCCTAGCTTAATCGCTTGATGTATACGAAGTCGAGACAGCATGTAGGCTAGTATGCCAAGACCGAATAGAAGCATGAAGCCGACTAGTATATATATGCGCATTAAATCTGCGGATTCAAACATCACTTTAAACGGAGGAACCAAGCTGCTCGGATTAAAAGCAATTTGAAAGTTAGGCACGTAGAGTAAACTCGCAACATTTCCGACAATGATTCCGATAAAAACAGCGACGCCCGATGTTAGCAGCTGCTCCACCGCAAGCATTGCAATAAGCTGCTTAAGCGATAGACCAATTGCTCGCATTATACCATTTTGTAGTGTTCGTCCACGTAACGACAATACCCAATACAATAAAAAACCAATAAAGCTTACGAGAATAGATAGAACGAATCCTAATGTTAAAATGCCGTTTAGAGCCATAAGAAACGGATCGTTTTTGGCACGGACAAGCTCTTCTCTCGTATTCACAATTTTCGTTATAGCTAGCTTCGATTTTTCAATGTCCTCATAAAAATCATTTGTAGATGTTTCTGGTTTAAGCTTCAACCACACATCATATGGCTCCATCGCTAACTGAACCTGAATGCGTGGCAAATGTCCCACTATTAACATAGGCGCATTACCCACTGATACTTCACTTACGTCGACACTGCCAATCGCAGGATTGGGATTAAAGGTCGGGAAATATTCAACAATACCAAACACTTTAAATGGCTGCTGCGGCACATCACTCCAGCCAATCCATATCGTGTCGCCCGGTTTAACCTTCTTCTGATCAGCCAGAGTCTTGGAAATAAGCACTGCCTGAGAATCAGACGCGAGCAGGTTCAGATATGAGTTGATCGGATAGTTTAGCAGACTATCTCTAAACCATGTCGTATTCCCAAAGTCATCCGTTTCGATCCCCATTAGCATTGCAACTCCTGAAGCTTCATTCACGCTAAATTGAGCATCTTTCTTCGTGAATACTTTCGCTGCGCTTTCAACACCTTTCAAATTTTTGAAAGGCTCGAAGGCCGGTTCCAGGTAATGAACAGGAGCAGGGGGAAGAATTGAGCTTGGTGCTGCCCCCGGACCTCCTCGATCAGGCGGCGGCGGTGCATCATTTACCCATTGAGAGGTTGCAACAAACTCCGCTCCGTTGCCATATTGAATCCGGTCTTCTGTGTTATTATTGATCGTTCTTGCCGCAGACGCGCTAAAAACACCGGTAGCGATCGTCATAATAAGGAATATCATGAGAAACTGATACTGGCTGCTTGAACGTGATACTTGAATGAGCGTCGCGTAAACGGATGGCGGCCACCATTTTTTGCCGATCCAATAAACGAGCTTTAACACCCAAGGATATAAACGCAATAATAGCAATCCTGCTCCCATTACAAATAAGGCAGGTATAACAAACTGCAATGGATCAATATTGAGATCATCTGCGTTTAGTCCAAGAGCCTGCAGATTAGCAAGCCTTTGCTTAAATGTGTAAAGTCCATAAAGCGCTAATCCGATCGCTAACACATCTAGAAACATTTTATGCCAAAGCGGAGTCTTAATAAGCCTTGCCATCTGCTGCTTATGCCCTACAATGGACACTCTAGTTGCAAGAATTATAGGGATAAGCATAATGACAAAACAAATACCGGCTGCAATCGCGCCATAACGGTACGATTCCTCTGTAAGCCTTACAGGCAGTCGTACTCGTTGTACAAATTCAAGAAATCCATTAGATGCTCCGAGCATCTCTGTGAGCACGACACCAAGGAGTGGTCCCAAACCAAAAGCTAGACTGCAAAGCAGAATACCTTCTACTGCATAAGAAGTGATGACCTGCCAACGCGCCGCCCCTCTGCTTCGCAGCACTGCGATTTCATTTTTTTGTCGATCAGCAATCAAATTTGAAACCATAAACATATAAAAACCCAACATAATTAATACCGGGACGTTTAGTGACCACATTAAGGTTCTAAGCTGCTCCGCTCGAGCCAAGTACTTAGTTATCGTATCTAAGGCTGGAGCTTCAGAAACCGATTGGCTCCTGCTCACTTTATTGATCATTACACTATGGATCTTATTGGTCGTTTGTATAAAATCTTCTATATAACGCAGCTCAAGCTTGGAGTAATCCAGTACAAAAAACCAGCCTGCAGAAGCTATTGGGAATCGGCTTTCCTGCAAAACATGCTGCTTAGCCAGCTTATCACTAATTATAAAGCTATTGCTAAGCTCACTTAAATCCGTATCTCTAAAATAAGTGTCATCATCCTGCTTCTTCTCAAAGACACCAACAGGCTTAAACTTTATTTCCCCGGCAATTTTTTCATCATCGACCTTAAACTCAGCATCTAGCACCGTCTTATACTGAATGAGCGCCCGCTCGGTCACCAGTACCTCGTATACCCCATTAACTGGCTGACTTGCCGGCATCCGTCCGTCCTTTAATTGAATATGATCCTCTAGCTCTGAGAACGACCGCAATGACATCGTTTTAACCGTCTTCTTTGAATTGGGTTCAGGATCATTCACTGGTCTAATCATCATAAACTTCGTCTGGATATCCATAACCAGGTTCTGCACCGGAATTTGATAGCTTTCAGCTGCAGTATCGTGAATATACTGATCAACACTCGTATAGATCTCATTCCTTTGCTCCGGTGATTCTTTCGTGAAAAACACTTTGGAATAAACAGATCCAGGATAAATATTTTTATTAGCTTGCATAGTCTCCAAATCTTTAACAAGCATCCTAGATAAAATAGCTTCAGAATAAATCGGCATGCTGCTCACCAAAGCAACTGACATGACTAATCCAATAAATAAGCTCGCGACAAGCCATTTATTCTGCACCATTTTGCGTATAATCATGACAAACAAAGCCACAGAAAAACCTCCCAAGCGTAAACGGCTGACGCCGTCTGATACGGCAAAAAAGCACTCGTTTCGCGTAGATAGATAAGCACATTTTTAAATGAACATTTAAAATTTCTTATCTATCAAGCGTAAACGGCTGATGCGAAGCAACGTTCATAGTATATCTTCTAGTCACTATTGCAAAACAACTATTGCACCTTCTTCTAAGCCTTTCGTAATTTCGATTTCAGTTGAGCCTTTAATGCCCGTTTCCACGTCGATTTCACGAATTTTGCTTCCTTCCTCCAATGTCCTCACAAATGTTCTGCCGAGAAAGCTGCGTAATCCGCTGCGAGGAATTTTCAAAACATCATCACGCTGCTGCAAAATAATTCTCACATCCGCGAACGCCCCAATAGCCGCTTTTTCCGGCAGTTTAGGAAGCTCAATATATAAGGTTTTGGAATAACGCTCTTTAAGCTGTTCGTTTAACGTATCTGGTGATGAGGATGGTGTCTGTACAACCTTTGCCTCTATCTTTTCTTTGTCAAATGTAACCTCTGCTTGGAAACCTACATTTACACCATTAATCTCAGAGCCGGATTCAACCCGCAGCGCTAGCCGCAGCTGTGTCGGGTCGGAAATGATAACTAGAGTTTGATAGGCTTCGATAAAATCTCCATTTTCCAAATCCTCGACAAATGTTACTTGACCGTCCATGCCTGCAACGAGCTGCTTACTATTAAATACTTTTAGTAACCGTTCATACTTTATAGCTTCAATATCCATTTGGAGCTTAGCAATCGAAAGTGCATCTTCATCCGCCCCCAGCTTTGCATGCTTGTAGGATAGCTTAGCCTTTGCAAGCGATAGCTCCTGCTCCTTCAGCTGTACATCAAGTCCATCTACGTTAAGCTGGACAAGCACATCGCCTTTCTTCACCATTTCTCCTGCTCTGACTAGCATTTCATCTATGCGCCCACCTTGACCGATGAACTGGGCAATTTCCATTTGCATAGATTCCAATGTGCCATTCCCTTTAATTTCTTGTGTAATGGTACCTTTCTCTACAGTGACCGTTGAATAGTTCTCTTGTGCAGGCTTAACGAGCGGCGGCTTCAAAGCATCCTCTTCAGCAGGGAGCAGGGAGCATCCCGTAAGAGAAGCACTAATTAATATGGCAACTGTGAAGCTTAGCATTGGTTTAAGCTTTAACGACAATTTGTCCATCCTCCAATTCATACACTTGGTCGACTATTTCCATAATGGCAGGATCATGCGTAGTCATGATGATGGTCATCCCTGCTTCTTCTACTAGATCACGAAATACTTTTACGATCTGCAATCCGGTTCTACTATCCAATTCCGCGGTAGGCTCATCTGCCAGCAGCAGCTTTGGCTTGTGCGCTATCGCTCTAGCAATTGCCGTTCGTTGCTGCTCGCCTCCTGACAGCTCAAACGGTCGATGATGCATTCGCGATTTTAACCCGACTTGCTCAAGCGCTTGAACAGCAGCTTCCTTACGACCGTTCGCCGGTATACCCGCAACTCTTAATATAAACTCCACATTCTCATAGGCTGACATTAGAGGTATTAGGGCGAAGGATTGAAAAATAAGTCCCATTTCATTTCGTCTTACAAGATCGCGCTCATGGTTCGACATTGCAGTTAAGTCTCGGCCAGCGAACGTAATTTGTCCTTCTGACGGTCGATCTAGCGCGCTAAGTAAATTAATTAGTGTTGTTTTACCAGAACCGGATCTTCCTTTGAAAGCAATCAGCCGGCCTGAAGGAATTGACAAATCAACACCCTTTAATACGGTAACCGCACCTATCCCGCGTCCGAAGGTTCGTTTTAAAGCGCTTGCACGTATGATTTCATCAGCTGCTAGTTGCATAAATAATAAACCTCCATTTTCAGATAAGCGTTTACATTTATATATTTTCCATTTTAACCCTATCAACTCACGCCTACAAGCACAAAAATTTATAAATGCTGTAATAACAAACTATCCATATAAATAAAAAAGGTATAGCGTATAAACGCTATACCTCATACATCTAGCTGCAAAAAGAAGATAACTGCAGTAACCGTAATAATGCTTAGTATGGTAGAGACGAATACCGATTGCGATGCGAACTCTGCCTCGTTATCGAATTCCACAGCGAGCAACACACTGCTCAACGAGGTTGGCACAGCAGAAGATACGATTAACGCTGCTGCTGTCATTTTATCTATGCCATTTGTCCACAAAACTCCAATCAGCCATACAATCAGCCAAGCTAGCAGTGGACCGGCGACAAGTCTAAGCATACCGGACAAGCTCACATCGATCAGAAGGGATCGTTTTATTTTCCATTCCATATTTCCCAGCTGCACGCCAAGCGTAATTAGCGCCGTTCCAATAAATGCAGCGGATAAATACTCAATTGGTGTTGCAAGCGATTGCGGTATTGGAACCTCAAAGCCTCTCATTGTAAAGGCTATCGGAATCACATAAATGATAGGCATAGAAATAATAGTACGCCAAATTGCTCGCATATCGGCTTTATGCGCATTGACGCTGTAAATTCCATATGTATTCGGAACAAGTGACTGAAACATCATAATGATTACTTGTATCGCTAGGGTTTTGTCGTTTCCTGCAAAGGCCAACTGATTTAGTGGTATGCCATAATTGGCACTGTTATAAAAAAGAACGCTGTTTCTCATTGCACTCTTCATGCTCGGGCTGTAGCCTCTAATTCGAATGACAAGCTCTACTATTACATACTGTCCTACCATAAATAGAACTAGAAAGAACATAATTTTACCGATAAGAGATGCTGAAATATGTGTATTGTAAAGCAGATCAAACATAATAGCTGGCGAGAATAAGTAGAAATTCAATTTGGATAAGGTTTTAATATCGAGTGAGAACGCCCGTTGAAGGATGATGCCAAGGGCAACTACAATTGCCATCGGTAGTACATTCGTCACTAAAATATGTATGAAAATACTCATTTCTGCATCTGCTTCTTTCCATATAAATGTTCTTCTTCTAAATTCGTTTGTTCCGAGTTTACGCAAAAATTTAACATTAATCATTTATTTCATATAATCATAATAATTGCAATCTCGTGATAAAATCAACCAAAAATAGAGATTCAGATTCGTTAACGAATCGTAAATCTGTTTCAAATGAACGATTAATGGTTAATAAATACTTAAGCAGTTGATCAACTCAAGATCATTACACGTTGATCTAAATCATAATAAAAGGAGAGATATCAAATGCCAAAGGAAAACACAGGTAATGGAATGTTGCTAGGTACAATTATAGGATGTACGATCGGTGCAGTCGCCGCTCTGCTGCTAGCTCCAAAATCGGGTGTCAAGCTGCGGGAGGATCTCTCGACAAAGTTTCAATCTCTTAGCCAAAAAACACAAGACATTGCAGCAACCGTAGGTAGCAAAACAAAGGGTCTTGTATCTACGGTCAAAGAGGAAGCCTCCGAACTGGCCGATCATGCGAAGGATTCCAACCAAAACATCATGGATTCCTTATCCTCCAGTAAGGATGACATCAAGCAAGAGCTGAAAACAGCTACGAATTAACGTTAATATAATAACTCGATAAGATTGGCTGGGCTGTCCTTGGTGGCGGCTCGGCTAATTTTTATTCAATGAAAGACCTCGTATACAAGCCAAATAAAGACAGCTCCACCTTGCGTATAATTAAAATACGCAGTGGAAGCTGTCTATTTATTTATCATTATCAACGTTTAGTTCAACTAACATACCTTTTAGCTTCTCAATAGCACGCTTCTGAATTCGGGAAACGCTCATCTGTGAAACACCCAGCCGGTCAGCAATCTCACGCTGTGATTTACCATTGTGATAAGCAAGTGTTAGTACGGTTTGCTCCTCTTGCTTTAATTGATCGAGCGCATTTTCTAGATCGAGACGATTATCTACGGTCTGATAATCATCGGTTGGGATACCTATTAAATCCCCAATAGTGGCACTGTCTCCTTCAGTAGACAGCGGCGTATCAAGCGAAACGTAATGATACGATTCGCGGCATGACAACACCTCTATCGTTTCCTCCTCTGACAATTCTAAATAATTTGCAATTTCATCTATTTTCGGGGAGCGCTCAAGCGATGTCGTCAATTGATCAATTGCTTTCTGAATGAGCAGCCCCTTTTCCTTAATTCGCCTTGGCACTTGTATATACCAAGATTTATCACGCAAATAATTTTTGAGATGCCCGATAATACTTTTCACCGCATACCCCTCAAAGGGGATTTCTCTAGAGCAATCATATTGCTTAAACAATCGCAGCAGGGAAAGCTGTCCGACCTGAAATAAATCCTCATAGAGATCTGGACGATTCCGTGACATTTTTGTGGCTGCCATTTTCACAATTGATTCGTAGTGGCTTAACAATTCCGTAGCGGTTTCGTTACAATTCGTTTCCTTATAAAACATCATTTTCTCAATCGTTTGCTGTTGATTCAGATAGGATGAATTAGAGTTCATGCCATCTCCTCTTTCCTACCAATTCGCTTGGTGAGAATCACCTCCGTACCTAGTTCGGTACGCACTTCAACATTATCCATTAATGCATGCATCATAAACAGACCAAGGCCTCCGACATGCGCTTCACTCAGCGTTTTGTTATGCAAAGGGACCACTTTATTGATGGTCTGCTCATATTGAAAGCTGCTGCCTGAATCTTTAACCCGAATGCATAAACTGTCTCTTTGAATTTCGAATACGATTTCTATCATGCCAGATTTATTATCATAAGCATGAAGCACTACATTGTTGCATGCCTCCGTTACCGCTACTTTCATATCCTCAATTTCCTCATAGGAAAAACCTGCTTTATTGGCAACACCATATAAAGTAAGTCTAACTATATCGACATATTCTGCTTTCGCTGGAATCGTTACGCTGATCCAAGGTTTTCTCATCTATTTCTATCCTCTCTTTGTCTGCTCCTATTATAGCTTATTTTTTTTTGATTTTATTCCAAATCCGCAATGAAGATACAACGCCATCAATGATCGCACTTCCAACACCACTCTCTACTGCATGTAAGCTTACAGCTGATTCCTTAGCTGCTCTTGTGAAGGTATGTATGGTTTGACCAATATCATTTACCGTAGCAAATATGACATCCAACGAGCTTAGCTTAGCGCGAACATCTAACGTCATTGCATTCGTATTATGAACAGCACCCTTCACATCAACAGTAATTTGCGAGACATCGGTTCTTAATTGCCCAATCGTTAATCGTATCTCATTTAGAGCATCTTTGAGGATTTTCAACGTCTGTACTAATGAATACATCAAAACGACGAATGCAATCGCTATAATAATGATACTGATTTGAATGAATATACTCATTTCTGCATCACTTCCTCTTTTTTCTTTAGTTACCCGATATAGATCGATTTGAAACAGCAGGAACAAGAGGATCTATAATGTTATACTTATAGAATCCTATTAGACAATGAAAGGATACAAAGGAGAGTCATTATGCTGCGAGATATAAGATTGCCGATTAGAACAAAAATTGCTATTGGCTATTTTCTCATAATTTGCTGCCTAGGTGTGTCCATTGTGGTCGTAACTGACAGAATCTCAGCCTTACAGGATGAAGTCGAAACCATTACAAGCCGAGATATAGAAGTTCATAACCTTATTACTTCCATTCGATATGATGCAATAAGCATGGAGACCGGCCAACGCGGCTACTTGCTCACAGGCGATGAAGCCTATCTAGATCCCTATAAGAATGGCAGAGCGCGGTGGGAGGCCAATTATAACAGCTTGTATTCTTATGTATCCGATAATCCAAGTACGCAAAGGGATCTGGAGGAAATAAAGCTAAGTATTCAGAACTGGATCAAGATGACAGCCGAGCCTACTATATTAATGAAAAAAGAAAACAAAATGGATCAATTGAATGATTTTTTTAAAGATGACATAGGTAAGAAAGATATTGATTCCCTTCGGACTCAATTTGAATCGATACTCAACCAAGAGATTGATGCCACAAAAATACATATTATAGAGCTGGAAAATAGAAATCGCATACTGACCATTGGAATCTATGTGATGCTGCTGATTGTAACTATTATTGCATTTATGATTGTCGCTTTCGTTTCCGGTTCCATTGTAAAAACGATTAAGCAAGTGGTAAAGAAGATTACCGAAATCGCTACTGCCGGCGGAGATTTGACGACGAGAATAAAAGTAAATACGAGAGATGAAATTAAGGATCTTGCAGATGCTACTAATAAACTGCTTAACAGTCTAGAAATGCAAAACTGGATTCAAACCAAGGTAGCTGAAGTCGCGACTATGAATCAGGGCATTAATGATTTAAGTACGTTATCCCATTCGTTTCTTTCGAAAGTAGCTCCTATACTGAATGCCACTTATGGTGTATTTTATATTCGCAAAGGATCAGATGAACAGCAAAGGTTAGTTAAACTCGCTTCATATGCCAGCTATGGCGAAGACGTAGGTATGTCTAGCTTTCGTTTAGGAGAAGGACTTATCGGACAATGTGCACTTGAGAAACGTGTCTTCTTGCTAAATAACCTTCCTGAGAATCATGCCCTTATTACTTCGGGCCTCGGACAGGTAAAGCCGCAAAGCATTTTAATTGTACCAATTGAATTTGAAGGCAATGTTGAAGCTGTCGTGGAGTTCGCTTCAATTGAATCGTTCAGCTCACAGCATCTGAAGCTGTTAGAAGAAATCGAGATTGATTTCGGCATTGCTCTCAACAACGTAGCTGGTCGAATGGAAGTAGAACGATTGCTCAGCCAGTCTCAAGTGCTTACGGAAGAGCTTCAAGCACAGACCGAAGAATTGCAGACGCAGTCAGAAGAACTGCAAATGCAGCAAGAGGAAATGCGCATGACTACTGAGCATTTGGAGGAACAAAACTTAAATGCTGAACAGAAAACGAAAGAATTAGAAAAAGCAAAAAAAGAGCTTGAGAATTATGCTAAAGAATTGAAAAAGAGCTCAACATACAAAACTAATTTTCTCGCTAATATGTCACACGAGCTTCGAACGCCATTAAATAGTATTTTGATTCTGTCGCAGCTTCTTTCTGAAAATGAAAATAATACGCTTACCGAGGATGAAGAAGGTTATGCTCGCGTCATTCATACATCAGGCAATGATCTCTTGAAACTGATTGACGATATTCTTGATTTATCGAAAATAGAAGCAGGAAAAGTAATTTTGACTGTGGATGAGGTCAATGTGACGGAGATTCCAGAGCTGATGAGGCTTAGCTTTGACCCCGTTGCCGATAAGAAAGGCTTGGCCTTTGACATCCAGACACAGTCTACCATTCCTAATCTGTGGCATACAGACGGACAAAGGCTGCAGCAAATTTTAAAAAATCTATTATCCAACGCATTTAAATTCACAGAACAAGGCTCCGTCACACTGAAGCTTGAACTAGCCGATCCGTCGCAAGTGAATCAATTTTTACCGATGTATAGTGGTCAAAGTGTACTTGCTATCTCGGTAACAGACACCGGTATTGGCATTCCTCTGAGCAAGCAGCAATTAATATTTGAGGCTTTCCAACAGGTTAACGGCAAAACAAATCGACAATATGGCGGTACCGGTCTTGGATTATCGATTTGCAATGAGTTTTCGAAGCTGTTAGGCGGCTGCATTATATTGAAAAGCGCGCCGCGTGAAGGAAGTACCTTTACCCTTTATATACCGAGCTTAAATCCAACTATCACCAACCCAGTCGTTATAGCTCAACAGGAGGTAGCAGTCGCCGTCTATACGCCGACAGCTGTCACATCGTCTGAGGTAGTGGAGCAATCAATCGCTCTTCCTATAGAATCAGAAGATTACTTATTTGAGGGGAAGAAGATTTTGCTCGTAGATGATGATGCGCGTAATGTATTTGCCATTGTAAAAGCGCTCGAAAACAAAAAATTTATGGTTACGGTCGCTGGAAATGGAAAACGTTGCTTGGAAATATTAGATAAGGATTCTAGCTTTGACCTGGTGCTTATGGATATTATGATGCCACTTATGGACGGATTTGAAACGATGCGGGCGATTCGTCAGAATACTACGCTGCGGCAGACGCCAATTATTGCCCTTACAGCGAAAGCTATGAAAAGTGATCGTGAGAAATGTTTAGAAGCCGGAGCTTCCGATTATATTAGCAAGCCGATAAATATGGACCAGCTATTTTCACTTATGCGGGTGTGGTTAACAAAGCAGTTGGGTAATTGAATAATTACTTAAATGAGAATGTCGCAATGTCGAAGGTGTCTCACAAGGCGAATTGGAAAGCATAGAAATCACACTTTGGCTAAATAAGACAGCAAAAAAGGCTGCCCTCCCATCAAAGTCAGCAGACTTTTATGGGAGGGCAGCCTTACATCCAGCTGAGTACGGTCTTAAGCTGCGCTATATTTCGTCAAAACCACTTCGGTTCCGTTATCAGTCGTATGGACAACAACTTCATCCATCAGTGCTTGCATCAAATAGATGCCTAATCCACCTACTGGCAGCTCGCTGACTTCCTCAGCTTGCAGTGGAGCTGCTTTATCTAGAGCTTCAGCGTGTAAAAACACCGGCCCCTTATTTTTCACTTTGATGGTAAGACCCGCTTCAGAGGATTCAAAACAGATGTCGATCATATCTTCTCTAGCAGCCTGTGAGCCGTGCAATACCGCGTTATTGCATGCCTCCGAAACAGCTACCTTCATATCTTCAATATCCTCATAGGAAAATTGCATCTTCGACGCAATGCCATATAGACAAATTCTAACGATCTCGATATAGTCCGCATGAGCGGGGATTTGCAAACGAATCTCACTCATCCTTTTTCCTCTATCCCTTCTACTAAATAGCTGGATATACCCGTTAAATCAAACAGACGCTTAATAGATGGCGGAATTTCTTGCACGAAAAAAGGAGCATTTAATCCATCACGAATTTTCAACACGGAGACGATAATACCGATCCCTGTGCTGTCAATGTATTTTAAGTTTTTCAAATTCAGTATAAGTCCTTTTTCAGTTCGATTCACGACTGGCTCCAGTACCGACCGAAGCTGTGGAACAACAGATAAGTCCAGCTCTCCTTTTATATGAAGAATAAAGGTATCCTTTGTCTCTTCCTGTTCAATTTGAAACTGCTCTACTCTCATTTACTCACTCCGGTCTCAATTGTTTTAATAAATCTTATCAATATAATCCTGTACGTTATACCATTTACCCTCTTCTGCTCGTTTTGAAACATGATATTCGTTTTATTTATTATTAGTATCCAGCATAACCAAACAAATATCATCTTTCTGAATGCCGTTAATCTGAGGATAGATCATCGAGCTTACTAGCTCTGAGGGCTCCAAGTTTTGATCATTATGAAACACCTCGACTAGCTTACTAATTGGAATCTCTTTACCGTCATCCATCGAGTCGGTTAATCCGTCTGTATAGAGAACAATTTTAATTTCATTTTCATATTGCAGCTTTCCTTTTTTAATCCGCAGGTTTTCGAATAAGCCAATTGCACCGCAGCCCTGCTCAAGTAAAACAACCTCATTATCCAAATAAACGAACCCTGGCGGATGCCCAGCATTTACATATTCGATCGTTTTTCCTTCTGTATCCAGTACTAAGTAAATAGCCGTGAAATAGTAATTAATTAACTCATCCTTCATATGAAGCTGATTCATGTATCGATTAAGCTCATGCATAACCTGCTCAAGATCGGAAATACGAGTAATCGTATCACGCAATACGGAAGATATGTACATACAGACGAGTGACGAAGAAATACCATGCCCCATCATATCCAGCAAAATAACACCGTAACGATGTTTATCGATGCGATACCACGCATAAAAGTCGCCGGCTAGCTCCGAGGAAGGCTGATATACAGCGCTAATCTCTATATTCTCGTCATTTATAGGCTTGCTTAACACACTTAGCTGAACCTGCTTAGCAAGCTCCAGCTTGTACTTCATTCGCTTGTCCCGTTCTTTATGCCAATCAATTTCTTGCTTCAGTCTTAACGCCGAACGAATGCGAGCGAGCAGCTCCATCTTATTAATCGGCTTCATTACATAATCGCTAGCTCCAGCATCCAGTGCTTCTGCCATTTTGTTAGAGTCGCCGACGGCCGTTACAAATATGATAGGAACATCCTTAAATCGCTCATCGCTTTGGATTCGTCTGCATGCCTCTAAGCCGTCGATGTCCGGCATCATCATATCCATTAGAATCAAATCCACATCCGCATCTTTAACGATAGGCAGATCAATTCCCAATAGATCATAAAGCTCCATAGCGGAGGAGGCTATCTTCAAATTTTTATAACCTGCTTTATTTAAAATAGTCTTAATTATAAGATGATTGGTAGCATTATCATCAACAATTATAATACTCATATCAAATGCTCCTTTGAGTCAAATCTACTCTCAGTATATCATACCGATCTAAGTTCATTTATTTAAACAAAGACCTATCCCCCCAGGGATAGGCCTATGTCTATTTTGTTTTGACTACATGCACTCGATTTAGATCACATAATGTGGGTAGTAGTAAACCAATGGATCATAGTCATCCCCGATGTACTCCTTGCCTCCCCAGGCTATGACCAGAATCTTGTCTCTGTCCATATCTCGCTCAAGACGTTCTGCATCCCTCTCTGAAATGCCGAGCGATCTCATCTTGGCGCGCAGCTCATCCCCGTTGGAACAGAAGATGTTAGCAATAGCCGTTCCTAAACCTTCCTCGGCTACACCGATTTTTTCGGCATCCGTATTTTCCGCAATTCGGCTCGTTCTATCCTTATCGTGAGTTAGTACATAGATGTTATCTTGAGCATAGCCTTCTCTCTGGAAGGTATAAACCTGATCTTGTACCTCTGTAATGTTATTCACCGTGTGTACTTTCGTATTGGATTGGTTTGTTTGATTTGTCATTGTAATTCCTCCTCATTTTTATGTTCAATTAAGTACTAATAACTAGGCTCGTCTTCGTCCAAGAATAAGAGATGCAATGAATAGAACTATGAATATGACGAATAGGATTTTAGCCATCCCTGCTAGTGCGGAAGCAATCCCTAGGAAACCAAAGACTCCTGCGACCATTGCAAATATGAAAAATAATAATGCCCATCCTAACATCGGAATCACCTTTCTTTCGAATTGCTGTATTTGCTAACTTGCTATGTAATTAAACAGCCTGCTAGGTGCTGAAACAATTATTTTCATAAATTGTCTCTCAAATTCATTCAAAAGATTGCATTATATAGAAGCCATACATTTCAAAATTTTCAAATGATTCAAAACGATCAAACTGGTTTAAGAGAGTACACTATTAAAAATAATATAAAGAAGGCTGGTGTTGAACGATGGAAAAGCAGCGTATTCACGTTAATGGCATCGATATAGTCTATGAGGAATGTGGAAGCGGTAACGAGCAAACCATTGTATTGCTGCATGGCTTTTGTGGTTCATCCAGTTATTGGCATAAACTTTGTCCTTTATTATCCGAAAAAAACCGCATCATTATTCCACAGCTGCGCGGTCACGGCGAGTCAACTTCTCCTGAAGGCAGCTATACAATGGAAAAGATGGCCGATGATATTTTAGGCTTAATAGACGAACTTAAGTTAGATAAAGTAGTTATGTTCGGACATTCACTTGGCGGATATGTAACACTTGCTTTTGCAGAAAAATATTCAGACAGGCTTTCTGGTTTCGGGCTTATCCATTCGACTGCACTTCCGGATTCGGAAGAAATCAAGCATAAACGACTCCAAGATATTGAGGCAATTCGAGAAAACGGCATTGTATCCTATGTGAACAACCTAATTCCAAAACTATTTGCGAAGTCGAAGCATAATGAATTGCAGGAAGAAGTGGAACGGATAATTGGAGTGGGCTTGCAGATGACACCTGAGGGAGCTATTCATACTCTTGTGGGAATGCTGCAGCGATCGGATCGCAGCTACGTATTGTCGGAAGCTGCCTTCCCAATTTTGCTCGTGGCTGGCGCAGAGGATAAAGTTATTTTGCCAGATGCCACCTTTACAATTACTGGACTTGGCACTCTTGAATCTACTTATGAATATCCTCATATTTCTGAAAATACGTTCGAGGGAGTCGCGCATATGAGCTTAGTTGAAGCACCGGATCAGCTATCTCGGGTAATGGCGAATTACTTAAAGTCCCTTTACGAGAGTGAAGCAATAAAAGAGGCGTAAGTTGTAAGCACGAATACGTTCAGGCCCCATAGTCAGTAAAAAGAAAGAACTGCCTCTCTAGAAGCAATTGCTCTTCTTGAGGGGCAGTTCTTTCTTCCTATATATCAAATATAAAATCGTTATTGCTTCAGCTGCGTTAAAATCAACGGTCCTTCTTCCAAAATAGCTAGCGTATGCTCGTATTGCGCCGACAGTCCACCATCTAACGTTCTAGCGGTCCAACCATCTGAATCTATTTTCGTACGATGTGTTCCCGTATTTAACATCGGTTCAATCGTCAAGACCATTCCTTCTTTCAAACGAGTACCCCGGTTTGGCGGACCGTAATGAGGAACCTGAGGTTCTTCATGCATCTTCTGTCCAATTCCATGTCCTATAAAATCACGCACTACCGAGAAGCCCTGCGCCTCAGCATAGACTTGAATAGCATGTGAAATGTCCCCGATTCTATTCCCTACAACCGCCTGTTCGATACCTTTAAACAGCGCTTCCTTCGTAACGTCTAACAGCTTTTGTGATTGCTCTGAAATATTTCCGACAGCATAGGACCAAGCCGAGTCCGCCAGCCAACCATCTAGATTGACAACCATATCTACGGTTACGATATCCCCATCCGCTAATACCATATCACTTGGAAAACCATGACAGATGACATCATTTACGGAGGTACAAGTAGCATACGGATAGCCATGATAGCCCTTCTGTTCTGGTGTGACACCATTTTGCTTCATAAAATTTTCAACATATTTGTCGATTTCCATCGTGGTTATGCCCGGCTTAATAAATTGCTCCAGCTCTCGATGACAGGCTGCTAAAATCTCGCCGGCCATTTTCATTTTCATAATTTCTTCTCGCGTTTTAATGATTATCATATGATTCACCTTACCTTGATCATTTTATTGCTTTTATATATTCTAACCATTAAGGATCGGATATACAAAATCAGAAGTTCACTTCTATTTTCCCCTATTTTGCAACAGAGTACAACTTAGGCCATCCAAATTACAATAATTAATAAAATAATGATAAAATACTTTTATATCAAACGTAAACAGAAAGGCGGGAAGATATGGTACATACATTCATTATCGAGCCAAAAAACTATATCGCCTTCGAAAACGAGGCGGAACTAATTGAAAAGTGCAAGGAATGGAACTTAATATCTGAGAAAGCGACCAAACCAAAAGCATTTTTCTACAAAGGAAACGGTATGAATCTAGCCTGCAGTATTATAGGTTATGCTGATAATATGACCGCGGTCATTCAATTCGACAATAATCAGCATCACTGCATCCACCCCTCCTACTTGAAGGAAATGCAAGCTGCGAATTACGGACAGAAGATTTCGATCGCGTCGGAAGATGTATTAGTATCGGAGAGTGCAGCTGTTGAGGCGCAGCAAGCTGAAGTTCTGACTGCCGCAGAAGCCAAAGTGGAAGAAACTGCGGTAGATCATCCACATGCTGCAGAAACAGAAACAGAAGCAAAACCTCAAGAGACTGCAGTTGAAGACCCCCCAAAGGGAAAAGCTAAAAAAGGAAAAGCTCCAAAGCTTCAACTGCCTGAAGAAAAGGTTAAAATGACAGCTACCGTACAAGAGTTCACTACGGTTCCAAACAACTTCTCCGATAACGAGGATGAAGTTGTCATCTATGAAGCAGTTTCCATTATTGATCCAGAAACTATAATTGGCGTAGCCTGGTCCAGCCACAGCGCCACACTCAAAAAACTGGAGCTTGAAATTGGGGATACGATTACGTTTGATGCAAAAATAGTCGCAAAGAAGCTAACGAAGCACCCCGTTCCCTACAAAATCAACAATCCCGCTAAAATTGTAAAAGAAAAACAACAAGCGTAACGGTTATCGCCGTCCATTGCGGCAGAGCATTCGTTTCGCAAAGATGGATAAGAAAAAGGGACTGTACCTTTAGGTTTTTAACCTTTTTGGGACAGCCCCTTTTCTACCGTATATAAATGATAAATCTATACTTCCGACCTTGATGATTCATCAAGCAATTTGTTGGTTAATTGCTGTGCAACTTTTTCGCCGTTTGCTATGCAATCCGGTATTCCTACGCCATAATACGAGCATCCCGCCAAAATGACATGGGGAAAGCTGCTCTCCATTTTCTTTTCCAATGACTGAACGATATGAGGATGCTTGATATGATAATTTGGCATGGAATCGTTCCAATTCGTCACTATATGAGACAATGGCTGGGCGGTTATGCCTAAAGAATCTTCGATATCCTTAAGAGCCACTTTCAGCAAATCAGCATCCGATAGCTTTTGCAGGTTTTCATAGGAGGAGCCTGAGCTTTTATAAAATAATCTTACTAATAGGCGATTGTTCTTGGAGGTATGCTCCCATTTCCTGCTTGTCCAAGTACAGGCATTACAGATTAAATCGCTATTATCCGTGACGATAAAGCCAGTACCATCCTTAGGCAGCTGATGATCAGGAATATCAAAGCATAAGTAAACGCTAATCAATGAGCTGTTTAGCAGCTGATCGAAATCCTCGTCCAGCTCCTTCGTATGCAGTAAGGTTTGCGCGACTGAATGCACCGTACTGAGCACGACATAGTCTGCCTCGATGGTTTGATCATTAGCCAGTGTGATTAGATAGCGTTCACCAGTCTTAACTAGGCTATTCGCCTTCACCCCTTTTATAACTTCCACCTCATTCAAACGTTTCTCGAAACCATCAACCAAAGTCGATAATCCGTTTTTAAACGACAAAAACTTTTTATCTCCGGATCCTTGAAACGTTTTTCGGTTTTCTGATAGACCTTTGATAATACTGCCGTATTCATTTTTGTAATCCAATAAATAAGGAAGTGTAGAGGCCAGAGTTAGATCATTTATATTTCCAGAATAAACGCCGGATAAGACTGGTGAAATTTGCTTCTCGACAATCTCATCACCCAGAAAGGCGGATAAAAATTGCCCAATCGAATCATTTTTCGTAAAACTTTCGTTTTTCGTGTAAAAGTCCTTGAGCGCTTCTACTTTCCCCTCTGGTGAAATCAAGCCGCTCTTGGCTAACGACTCTATAGTTAGCGGAATACCAAAGACAGTATCATCTGGAATCGGCTTCAACTCACCATCCACATGAATAAATGACTTTCCGGTGGCGTTATAAACAACCTCGTCTTCCAAGCCCAGTTCTTCAATTAGAGGAGCCATATTGGGCTTCCGGGCGACAATAGAGTCTGCTCCCGATTCCATAATAAATTCACCGTCATGAACGGAATGAATTTTGCCGCCCAGAGTGTTATTTGCTTCAATTAAAAGGATGTTTACCGGTTGTTGACTGGCTTTCATTTGTTCTTGCAAATGGTACGCGGTAGATAAACCGGTAATACCTCCACCTATGATAACGATTGTTTTCAATTCATACACCTCAATTAGTTACGTTTTTCAAATGGTAGGGCTGATGTTGTTCTTTCTATGCTTGCGAATTTTTTTCCCGACCATGACATTGCAAACAATTAATGCCGCTCCTATCATTACATCAGTAAACCCGACAAAAATTGCATTAAACGGGTAACCGCCCATTTTTGAAATATAATACACCGCAAACCCAAAAATCGCTATTGAACTGACAATAAGAACCCATCTATTTCTTAATAGATAGGCTAAGCCAGCTGCTAATAAAGTTAAAACTACCGTCGATGACATTACCAGCAAGTTATGGTCCATCTCTATATTGGTCGGAAAGATTAGCCTTTTCGGAAAAGTATAAGAGAAATACCATTCCTCGGCAGGCAGGCTGTTAATGGAGACTTTGTATGTAGTGGCGTCGATTTTCTCCATTGGGATGCTGGAATGTATTCTGCCGCCGGGCTTGTACAGCTTCAATTCCAGCTCCACCTGAGGCTCACCCTCCCAAAATTTTGCAGGGGTAAGGTAATAAGAGTGGGAGAAAATCGTGTTAATGACACCCTTGTCGTACATGCCTCCGCCATCCGTGTACTGGATCACTATATGCTTCGTTTCGTTAGGTTCAAATGACAAAGCGAAGCGAGTTCCTACGACTTCGTTACTGTCATATCTGGATAAAGGTAAAGCTTTTCCGCTAATCGGATCATTAACCGTTTCTTTCACTTCGGTATACCAATTAACAGGCCTCGCTTCAGGAGCTAGAAATGTCTCAATCTTTTTCTCGCCTTCCATAACCGTTATATTGTTCATGGAGGAGGTTAGAAACAAGACCTCAACCTTTTTCTCATAATCGTTCTTGTTATGGAGTTCATACTGGACCGAAACCTCAGATCCATTTTGATGTCTAGAAGGGTTTTCTTTGATCGTATAGCTAACTTTCTCATGAACCAAGCTGATGTTGGATTGCTCGTCTAATTGCAATAAACCATACCCATTTGCAGGGTAGTACAATGGCCCTCCATTTGCACTTGCCAGTGTTGGTTGTAATATGACCATTAATACAGCTAACGACAAAAATAATCGAAGCTTCGGTAACAACATCTGGATCCCCTCGTTTCTTAACCAGCTTTAAGATTCCATAACATAAGCGAGAAGCAAGGCTGCTGTATTAACGATGGCATCTATATGCGTTCGCTCCATCCCATGTGAAGCATGAACCCCTGGCCCGATCAAAGCCGCGCGGATGTTGCTTCCGCCACGTAATGCCGCAGAAGCATCAGAACCATAGTGCGGATATATATCGACTGCATAAGGCAGTTTTTCACGTTTTGCCAATTCAATAAGCCGAGAAGTCATATTGTAATCATAAGGTCCTGAAGAATCTTTCGCGCATATGGAAACATCCTGCTCGGTCGCTGAAAGATCATCTCCAAGCGCACCCATATCAACAGCAATAAATTCAGTAATATCGGAAGGAATATAGGAGCTTCCGTGACCTACCTCCTCATAAGTGGACAGTATAAGCTTGATCGTATAAGTAGGAGTTTTTCCTTCGCTTTTGAGCCATGCCATGAAACCGAACAAAGCTGCTACACTTGCTTTATCGTCCAGATGCCGCGATTTAACCCAACCATTCGGCAAAATACGTGTACGTGGCTCCCATGAAATGATATCGCCTACAGAAATTCCAATATTCTCCACATCTTCCTTCGTTTTCACCATTTCATCGATACGAATTTCCATATTCGCTTCTTCCCGCTTCCAGTCTCGGGCATCGGAATATACATGAACGGATGCTTTAGTAGACAATACGGTCCCCTCATATTTTCTGTTGTCACGTGTATGTATGAGACAGTACTCTCCTTCGACTGTATGCATCGCATACCCACCTATTGGAGTGAAACGAATCATTCCGTTCGGCTTAATCGAGCGCACCATGGCTCCCAACGTATCAAGATGCGCGGAAACTCCAATCACCTTGTCACTCTTTTGCCCCGGAATGGTAATGATCGCATTGCCTTTGGGCGTTATTTCCATGATGTAGCCTAAGCTTCTAACCTCATCCTCAACATGCTTCATAATGTCCATGCAGTAACCGCTAGGACTTGGAGTCTTCAACAAGAGCTCAAGCATACTAACTATATAATCACGATTTAACTGTGGATCAAGCGGCAAAACCATTGTCTTGTTCCCCTTTCATTAGTGGAAATACATTCAATTCGGTAGGAAGCAACTATGTTTATCAAAATAAAGATAGTTAACTTCGGAAAAAGGCCGCTTTTTCCACAAATCGTTTGCACTAGACAACACGATTTGAAAGAGGCGACCTTATGAAAAAGTCTACCACGTTTACATATCCTGATCAAATTCTATACCTTCAATAACTTAGATATTTATTTGCATCTTAATTAAGCCTCAATGCAAAAAGACAAGCTGCCAGCAAGTGTTGGCAGCCTGTCTTATTATGTTGCTAAAGAATTAATTCTGATACAAAGCTCCTAATCAATTTACTGCCGCTCGTACCAGTATCCTGGCAGCTCCTTTTCCATTCTAAGCAATGCCTCGAGATAGTAATAATCTCCCCAAATCATATAATCATCAGGTCCCATGTCACCGCGAACATGGTAGGAGCCGTGCTCGATCAATCCCTCTGCATCCGGCTGGTTCATCGTGGAGTAATTTTGAACCAAAGAAAGCATCATGCGCTGCACGGCATCAGAGAAATAAGCTCTATCAAGGTCATCTTGCGGCAAATGCTGCATGAGCTCGAGTATCCCGCATGCGGCAATTGCCGAAGCCGAACTGTCACGGGAAGTCTTCTCATTTTGAGGCGCATCAAAATCCCAATAGGCAACGTGATCTTCCGGCAGCCTTTCGATAAAATAGCGTGCTAGTCTTCTCGCTGTCTCCAGATACTGCTGGTCAGATGTATAGCGATAAGAAAGTGCGAATCCATATATTCCCCACGCCTGCCCTCTCGTCCAGGTTGAGCCGTCTTGATAGCCTTGATGAGTACCGCCTCTTATTGACTCCCCGTTCTCCGGATTAAAATAGAAGGTATGATAAGAAGAGTCATCTCCTCTAACGAGGAATCGTCTGCTCTTATCTGCATGAATAATAGCAACTTCCTTATATTTCGGGTCCCCCGTTTGTTCGGTGGCCCAATATAGAAGCGGCAGATTCATTAAGCAATCAATGATGATACGACCGCCGTTTTGCTCATCGCCCTCTTTGCCCCAAGCCTGAATAAGCTGAGCTTCTGGCCGCCAGCGATTCATCAATTTGTCGGCTGCATCGAGTGCTAATTGACGTGCTTCAGCATCTCCGTCAACAATCCATCCCGCCATAGCCGACGGTGAATACAAAAATCCGATATCGTGATGATCCAGATGTACGTTTTCATTCAGCCTTTGCCGGAAATCTTTCATCTGCTGCTTTGCTGTTTGATGGAACAGCTCATCCCCGCTATATTCATAAGACAGCCAAATCATACCTGCATAAAAACCTTCTATCCAGTCTGTACTACTTCCCCAGTTATAACAGTTTGCAGCTGGTCCTCTTGCAATATGGGGGAATGAATCTCCATGCTTCACCATGTTATTTCTAGTTTTTGAAACGGCATCCTCTATCGCTGATTTCCACATGATTAGTTCGCTCCCTCAGAGAAATATAGTCTAAATATATGGTTATGACTTTAAATAGGAGATAGCTACTAATAAAAGCTCAGCAAAAGCTGCGTCAATCTTATTGCCGGATTGTGCAAGAATGTGATTTTCTAACGCTTTCCATTCATTCTTCCTCTGTTTTTCATCGACTTGCCCTTGAATGCTTTCTATTTTCGATAATAAGCTGGTTAATATGCCTTCGTTGGTGATCCAGCCTTGTTGATAAGCGTAACGAACAGCTTCATCCAAATGATTGACATCCATCCGCACCTCTAGTAAATACGTTGAGGTCGTTTCGTTCCCAGCCGCATCAACCGCCTTTACCTTCACTGCATGTTCGCCGATAGTGAGTGATAACGGACTGAACGTATAGGTGCGGCTTATTGGGACATCGTCCAACTCAAGAGACTCACTGATCACACCACTTACAGAATCGGAGATATCGAACTGCAGGGTGCCGCCATCGGTCCAATACATAACCAAGGTATCGGTAGGAACGATGAAGGGACCCGTCGAATCGATTTTAACAATTGCCGTTTGGATTGCTTCTTGATTACCGGCATTATCGACGCTGTAGAACCTGATTTGATGCAGGCCTTCTTCAGTAACAAGTATGTTGTTCCCTTCCATAAACGCACCATTGTCCAGACTGTAGAATGTGTTCAGTACGCCGCTGCTCTCATCGCTCGCGGTCAATGTTACCGTTTGCGACGTACGCTGCCAATCTGGCTTCGCGTTATTTGTCGTAACTGGCGCTGTCGTATCCTTCTTAAATGTGACTACATGGGTTTTGCCGAATGATCCTGCGACAGTAATATTGAGCTTTAACGACGGTGTCGTCTGCGAAACCGAAACCGTGTCATCGGCTTGAACTAACGATAAGCCTGCTTTATTAAGCTCAAGTGTAATCGTGCTCTGTAGTTGTGTAGGATCGGAGACTGCTACGGTCAGCTCGGTTTCCGTTTCCTTCACCATTACTGAAGCCGGATTTTGTGCGAAAATGAAATCAACCGATGCCGGATTCCAAAAATTTGCTGCAGTAATACCGAGCTTCTTCTCTCTGACCGCATGAACGTCCGGCGTATTGCTCAACACTTCAACATCCGGCGCGCTGCTATAAAGCGCTGTATCCGCTTTATTTTTATTAGGCAGCATCACATAGGAATAAGACGCATTCGAAGGTGTTGCCCCGTGATCAAAGGCCAAACTCAAATAATTTCGCGTGATTGGAGTCGTCGATTGACCGCTGTTAATCTCATTCCAGGCGCCGGTTCTCGCTTCGCGCAAAGCATATACATTGGAGTATTCTGGGAAATAATAACCAATGTCGGAACCTGGTGCATTTCCGGCCAAGTGAGCCCAATTAACGTCACCCAATGTTTCCGACCAACCGAGTTGACTCGATTTGGCGGCTCCGTTAATGGTAAGCTCGTTATCTCCCGCATCGTTTAGCTTACGATTATCGATAATGGTCTCTACCGAATGCGGTCCGGCTGTTGTTTTTGAAATACCCGCACCCAAAGCGACGATTTCATCGTCGAACATAAACCATGACTTTTTACCCTGCAGATTGCTTCCGGTCGATTGCGTAAGTGAGAAATCCATACCTGCTGCACCGTAAAGGCTATCGATCGACGAGCCGCCGACCCATGTTTTCGGATTCATGTAGCTTTTCCACTCGACTGGCGTTATTCCGTTCCCCGATCTGTCTGTTGTCGTACCAGGCAGACGGAACGAATCTACAGTTGGCCAAAAGTCATTTCGGTACTGGGTAGAGTCTTGATTGTACAAATAAGTCATCCCTATCCCCGTATACCAGCCCTTCAAATTTTCGTTATTGCCCTTTTCAAAGGCAGAAATTCGATTCGAGAACATGCTGAGTCCGAAACCGTATCCGTCCTGCAAATGGACGACCCGGTCCATGCCTGCAAACACTTGGTTTTTAAGCAATTCTCCTCGTGGCTGGATCGAAGCATCGTTCATCACTTTTTTGACTAGAGCCAGCTCGTAAATCGGTAATCCATCATAATAGTTGGTATATGTCGTATCGGACTGAATCCATTCTTTGGCCATCCGCTTAATAGATAAAGCAACGTCCGCAGGAGCCCCTTCGGCTAAACGAAGCAAAGTAAGAATTGTGCCTCGGGCACTCCCCGAGCTTTCTCTAGAGATGCCTCTCCCGTTTACCATATCCATATAAAGACCTTTATAAATGACAGGTTCAAACGTATCCGTTACCCAGTTATAAACATTGTTTACGTTAGGGTCTGTTACCGGCCAAGGAGAGTCATTCAACAAAAACGTCATATCAGCAGCCCGGTTGAGCCACACCGCTCCGTATCCCGCTGTGTATGCGATGTTAGTGTGTTGAACAAGCGAACCATCCTTATATACACCGTCTCCGTGATCCGTGTAAATAAATTCCGGCCCGATGGAATCAAGTCCTTGCTTGATCTTCGCGCTATTGTTGCCGATCACGCCCCGCATCGTAACGACCAAAGCTTTATCGAGCAGATTGGCTCCCGTTTCTGTCACATTGTTGAGCGTTCTCCTCTTCGGATCCGGAACGAAACGATCGATAGCCTTGATGTATTTAGCTAATTGCACCGGTGTCAAATGATCATACATTAACACAAGAGTATCGTTCAGAATTTGCGGCGCTCCGATTTCCCAATCCCACCAGTTGCCGTATTCATTTTTGTTCTCGTTATAGCGGTTCGTGTACATCCAGTCCAAAGCGCTGATGATGTCATCCCGCAACGCCGCATTCTGATACAAGCTTGAACCTAGAAGAGAATAAGCGATCGCCATCGTCCGCAGCCTGCCATAAGCACTAGAAACTTGGGCCGAATTCGTCGCACTATTCAGATCGTTCCACAAGTATGAACGGCCAACAGCTTTATTGAGAGTATCCCAATACCCATTCGTATTCTCATTCGTTACGCTTTCGGCTATTTTAGATAGGTTGGACGCAATATCCGGATCAGACGGATTGTATTGGGCGCCTCCCGTCAATTTGCCATACCATTTTAACCGTATCCCGCTGTACGCTTGGATCGTTTCGGCTGATTCGACGTTAACTAGACATTGCGTTTTTATCGTTCCATCTGGTGTCGAGGCTATGATAATGGCTGAGCCTAGCCCAGCTCCTGTGACGTTACCATTACTATCCACTGCTGCTACATTCGGATCACTAGAGCTCCAGACGATTGAAGTGTCGGCTGCGTTCGCAGGTGTAAACGTAGGTGTAATCGTTACGGTTGCATCTTTTTCCATAGAAAAGGCGGTTTGATCAAAAGCAATTCCTGTAATCCCGTTATATTCCTCTAAACTTATATCGTCAAACCATACTTTCCCAGTCCCCGTTTCAAGGAAAGGTTCAATAACCAATCTCGTGACGCCAGCTGGTATTGTCAAAAATACTTGCTGCAGCGTCCAATCGTTCGTGCCTAACAATTTGGTAGATGCAGGCCCGTCTCCTACTTTACTTGTGTTATAATATTGCGTTCTGAAGTAAGCCCCTGCGCCAGTTACGTTATCCGTTTTTAACCACAACTTAAGTCTGTAAGATTTGCCGGCAGTTACTGTCGTAACGCTTTGATTCACAGATACTCTGCTAGTTGCGAAGGCGTCAAACAAGATTGATTTGCTCCCTTCATGATACGTGTCCGGATCTAGCGTTACATTCACCGTTTTATTCGGAGCTTTCCCGCTTCCGGTTGGAATCCATAGACCCCAGTCTGCTGGGTAAGGACTCATAACGCCGCTCCAGCTGGCGTTGGTCGTTGCAGTCGTCAACTCGAAGCTTCCATTCATCATCAAATTCGCCCCTGCAGCCTCCGCTCTATAGATAGCGTTTTCATAGAAGGGAATGAATGCTGCAACCAAACTGAAAATTAAACTGACAGCTAACAGCTTACTCACTTTTATCATTAACTTCACCTCATTGAAATTAATGCTAGCCTTTTATCGCGCCGATCATTACACCTTTGACAAAGTATTTTTGTAAAAATGGATACAAACAAAGGACTGGAACGGTTGCAATAATGATCGTGGCATACTTGATCGTTTCGCCAACAGGCATTTTGTCCCCGCCGCCTACACCAGTCATCATCGAATCCGTGCTGTTAGTAATTAAAATTTCCCGTAAAATCAACTGGAGTGGGTACAACTCCCTTGTCCGAATATAAATGAGTGCATTAAACCAAGCATTCCAATGTCCGACGCCATAGAATAAAATCATAACGGCAATTACCGGCATAGATAATGGCAAAATAATGCGGAACAAAACAGTGAAATCATTTGCACCATCCAGCTTCGCAGATTCCTCCAGGCTGACGGGCACGCCCTGAAAGGCAGTACGCATAATGATCAAATTATAAGCGCTCATCGCAACCGGTATAATGAGTGCCCATCGAGAATCGAGCATTCCTAAATTATTGACTAACAAGAAAGTAGGAATTAAGCCGCCGTTAAAAAACATCGTAAATACGATACAAAACATGATCGGATTTTTCCACATGACATTTTGTCTAGAAAGGGCATATGCTCCCAATGAAGTCATTAATATATTGAGAGACGTACCCACTACGACATAAAACAATGTGTTGGCATAACCGGTTAAAATCGCTGGATTTTGAAAAACCATCTTGTACGCAACAAATGTTATCCCATGCGGATATAATATGATTCCCCGTACCTTCACTAACCAGGCGGGATCGCTGAGGGATGCAAATAAAACGTACAGAAACGGATAAAGCGTAACAATTGATAAAACAATCATGAACCCAACATTGGCTATGTCAAACAACCGTTCTCCAAAACTCCGTTTAACCATCATACGTTACCGACTCCTTTACCAAAGGTTATTCTCACTCGTTTTTCTGCTGATGGCATTGGCAAGGACCAGCAATGTGAAGTTGATTGCTGAGTTGAACAGACCGACCGCAGCACTATAGCTGTAATTGGCCTCCAAAATCCCTTTCCGGTACAGGAAAGTCCCGATCACGTCCGCTGTCTCATAAGTGGTGCTGTTGTAAAGAAGGAGAATCTTATCCGTTCCCACAGACATAAAATTACCAATTTGCAAAATAAGTAAAATAATAATGATCGGCATAATGCCAGGAAGCGTTACATTAAAGGTTTGCTTCCAGCGACTCGCTCCGTCCACCTTTGCCGCTTCATATAAGGAGGGATCAATGCTGGACATCGCAGACAAGTAAATAATAGAGCCCCACCCAATACTTTGCCAAACATTGGAGGATATAAAGATTGTTCTAAACCAGCTGCTCTCTCCTAAGAAAGCAATCGGCTCGATACCAAACCAGACAAGAATATTGTTAATCAGCCCATCTCGAGCTAGAAAATCGACCATCATTCCCGAAATAACAACGATAGAAATGAAATGCGGCATATACGTAATCGTTTGTACCGCTCTTTTCAAATAATTGCTGCGCAGCTCATTTAATAGCAGTGCGAGTATAATCGATGCCGGGAAAGAAAATAACAGATCATACAAGCTAAGCAGCAGTGTATTACGCAGCAAACGCCAGAAGTAGTAGCTATTGAAGAAATCCTGGAAATGCTGTAATCCTACCCAGGGGCTGTTCCACATCCCTGCACCTGGAGAAAAATCTTTAAACGCAATTTGCAAGCCATACATCGGCATGTATAGAAAAATCACATAGTAAGCAACAACGGGAATAAGCATCAGATAAATATACTTATTGACCCTGAGGTCGCGGAACGCGCGATATTTGAAGGCGTTCTTATCGACCCCCGTCACAGGGGGACCGGATTTTCTATTCAGCATCATGGACATAGTAAGTCCTCCTGTGGGGGTATTTTTTCAATCTTCTTTGGTTAATTTAGAGCGGTCTTAATGATTAGTTTTGCATCAATTCGTTATTTTCTGTTATTGTAACGCTCAAGCGCGGCTTGTCTTGCTGAAGTCGCTTCTTCGATTCCCATGTTTTTTATTGTCGTTACGAATTTATCAAAATTATCAATCGGCTCTGCACCCATAATAAATTTATTAATCATTTCATCACGATACGTTGTGACATCATTCATTATCGCAGATGTTTTCGAGCCTTCATCCGCAGTCAGTGTAATCGGTGGAAGGAGCTTTGTGATATCCGCTTGCGACCAATTCGAGTTCGCTTCAAGCTGTTCCGGCAGCTGGAAGTATTGCTCCAAGTAACGTTTGTCTTGTACCATCGGACCGCTCCAGTTTGCTATAAAATATTTCGCCATAGCTTCTGTAATGGGCAGACCATCTGGATTTTTTAAAATGGTATCGGTATAGGTCGGATAATCCCCAACCATCGTATAGCTTTCTCCTTCGATCCCGAAATTGAACAGCAAATGACCTGCTTCCCCATATTTATAATCCAGCCACTTAACAATTTGCTCAGGATTAGCAGCATTTGCAGAGATCGCAGCCCCGATTCCAGAGTATGGGAAGGTATACTGTCCAACTACTTTTCCTCCTGCATCAAGTGCAGGCAATACAGTTCCTGTCATTGAGAAATCAGGGCTATCTGCTTTCATTAGTGTGTTGTAACGACCAATTGAGCTGCCAGGATATCCGCTTAATGATCCCAACTGATTTCCTGTTACTTTCGCATCCTTCAGCTTACCATCAGTAGTCGCATAATCACGATCGATTAACCCTTCCTTATACCATTTGGCCATTGTAGCCAAAAACTCTTTAAATTCAGGCTGAATAGGACCATACTTTATTGTTCCTCCATCTTGATAGAAGCTTGAAGTAATCCCCCACGCTCCAACGAATAGAGAGTTATTATCCAAATCTGCAATGTTAAATAAATAAGGAATTTCATCCTTTTCATTATTGCCGTTCGGATCTCCATCACGGAATGCGGTCAGCACCGTTTCCCATTCCGCTATCGTTTTTGGTGACTCTAGTTGTAATTTTCCGAGCCAATCCTTCCGAATAATAGGACCATGAACGTACGATTGCATCGGATCACCTAACAAGAAAGGCATTGCGTATATATTTCCTTCATCTGTCGTAATCATTTTGCGGAACTCTGGATTCTCCTCCAACACTTTGGTCAGGTTCGGCGCGTGCTCTGCAATTAATTCATTTAGGCGAATTATTCTTTTATCCTTAATCAAGCTGTCCGCACCTTTAGCTGCTCCGCTCCAATTGTATTCGATTACATCTGGAAGCTTGCCGGATGCGATCATTAAGTTGAATTGATCCTTTTCCTGACCTGTTGGCGGATGTTGAAATTCCACTTTCGTGCCTGTAACCTTCTCTAATTCTTTGTATGCAGCTATTTCACCATAATCCTTCATTGTTGCTGCTACGTTGCCATTTAAGGATACCCAATACGATACCTTTGCTGGATAGCCAACCTCAGTACCGGCTTTCTCCGTATTCTTTTGCTCATTATTACTGGTTTTCCCGGTGTTTGCTGGCGGGTTATTTGATCCGCTGCTGCATCCTGCAACTACTAATAATGCTGTGATCGAAATACCGATTACCATGTACGAAAGCGATTTCATCTTTTTCATTCTCATTTCGATGACCCTCCTCATATTCGTTGCGTTATTCGTTGCGGAATCACCATCCGCATTTTGATTATAGAAGATGACCGATCAACTTGCCCATAATCAGTATCTAGAAACACTTGCCAAACTTCACATTTTGGATAAACCAATATTAATCTGGGCTATCTTTTCTTCCAGTTGACGTTTTTTTGAGCACAAAATAATGATATTTACATGCTTATGCAATTGAACGATAAAGTCAATTATGTTACGCTGAACACACTTTTAAATGACCTAACGGGAGGTTTTGGATTAGTGCGACGCCGTAAAAATGTGTTTTTAACGTTATGGTTATCTTATCTTCTCATCCTAGTTATCCCGGTGACGATCTCAGCTTTCCTGTACACGAATATTGAAAATACGATGGTCGAGAATGCTAACCGTTCCAACCTTGCGATGCTGGAGCAAGTCAGACAAGTTGTCGACAACAACATGAAGGAAATCGATCAATTAACAATTCAAATTGCTACTCACCCCAAGCTTCAGACGCTATGGAACATTAAAGAAGGTGAGCGGTATATCGAATATTCCGAAGCAGTCATTGCTCTCAAAAACATACGGAGCGGGAGTGGCTTCATAGGTGATTTTTATATCCATTTACGAAACCAAGATATCATCTTTTCTCCTAATTTGAAAACGGATACAAATACTTTCTTCACAAAAATATCACCCTATGCAAATAAAAATGTAGACGAAATAAAAACAAAGCTATTAACCGGCTATCACTTCAAAACCTTCTGGCCGTCAGAAGCGGTATTCGACGGAGCTCTTTCGAAGAATGTCATCGCTTCAGCCATTTCCTTGCCCCTTGGAGAAAGTGAAAACGTTCGGGCAACACTTGTTATGCAGATTGATGAACAACAAATATTTAATCTACTCAAGCAAATCGAATGGGCAAACAGCGCAACTATGTATATTGTAGATGAGTCCGGGCAGGTACTTCTGTCTACAGCTGAGAACAATAAATTACCAGAAGGTCTTCCATCCGGAATGCTGGAAACGGACTACCGCACTTTTAAGTATAACGGTCAAGATATGATGCTTTCCTATACCAGTGGAGAAGGTGGATGGAAATACATCTCACTTATACCGGAGAAAGTCGTACTGCAGCGTATCCATGAAATGACCGGCTGGGCTGTTACACTCCTTATAATCGCATTGCTTGGCGGAACCGCAGCCGCGTACTGGATGGCCTATCGCAGTTACAGCCCGATCCGTGAAATGGTACTCGCCCTGATGAATGGGAAAGTCGATAAAGCATCTATTGCAGTAAATGAGTATGAGTTCATTAAAGCATCGATTGCGAAAAATATGGCGGAAGGGGTACAGATGCGGCATATGCTTGCAAACCATGCTCCTGTCGCTCGCGCGCATTTTTTGACACGTCTGCTGAAGGACCATACTGGGCACGAACCCTTCGATCAGAACACGATTGACTTTATGGGTGTGCAGATGCCATACGATCATAGCTGTGTTGTTCTTATTTCGATCGAGGATTCCAGCAAGTTCATGAAAGAGGATCGTGAAGAGGAATGGGCACTCGTTCAATTCATCTTATATAATTTAAGCAGCGATTTGATCAAAGGTAAGGGTTATGTTGTGGAAACCGAACGAAATCAGCTGGCACTTCTGCTAAATGTGCCTGGTTCATTAGAGGAGACGATAACGGAAAGGGACGGCATTATTCTTCAGTTAAAACAAATCATTGAAGAACGATTCCGTATGAAAATTACGATTGTATCCAGCTCGATCCATAAAGGCATACAGCAATTTGGAAAATGCTACAGGGAGGCCATTAGTGCCCTCGACTATAGAATCATTCATGGCACTGGATCCATTATCCATTATGATCAAGTCAAAGATGTAGAGCGAAGCTATTACCATTACCCGATAGAAGTCGAAGTTCAGATGATGAATTATTTGAAAAGCGGTAATTACGAGCAAGCTGTCAGCCTGCTGGATGAGCTATATGAGCAAAATGTAGCTTCCGGCGTCATAACGCCTGAAATGAGCAAATATCTGTTCATTGATTTGCTCAGTACCGTATTAAAAGTGATTAATGCGTTGAATATCGATGGAAATCAATTTTTTCAAGGAGCTGATCCTGTCAGACATATTGTCGACAGCAAATCAGCCCTGGAAATGCAGCAGAAAATCAAAGAACTAAGTCATCATATATGCAGCAATGTTCGAGAGGCTCGCACCGATCAAAACGATTTGCTGAATGAGCAAATAAAAAATTACATCAATGAGCACTTTTTAGACAATAGCCTTAGCTTGACTTCTATTGCCGAAAACCTTGGTATGACGCCTCAGTATATATCTGGTTTCTTTAAAAAACAAAATTGCATAAACTTGACCGAATATATTAGTGATATTCGTATTCAAGAAGCGAAAAAGCTGCTCGCTGAATCCAGCTCGACGATGCTTCAGATCGCGCAGAAGGTAGGATATGCGACCGACACCGGCTTTATCCGTGTTTTCAAAAAGCAGGAAGGCATTACTCCAGGAAAATATCGTGAAATGGTTACTGGAGTTGAAGGTTAGTCAATTACACTGTTTCAATTAAGTATGATGTGGTTATATATGAACAAGCAGGTAATAACCCTATCCTACATTGCCTGCAAAACTTTGAAAGAGGTGTCAGTTACTATGAGTAATACAAAAACTTCTTATCGCACCGGAGAAACTTGTGAACGCACAGGGAACTACATTTCTCAATCAGGCAGGCGCAGTGAATTCCGTGAAGGAGAAAAATTTCTTTATTGTCCAGTCACCGGTATGGATACAACTTGGGAGTTCGTCGAATAATCGATTGATAGTTAATTATTAATACGTATAAGGGCTGCTTCAAAAGTAGAGGACTACTTTTGGGGCAGCCCTTTACGTGCTTATGCAGGTTCGTGACCTCACCTGTACTTATAGAGGTTGTAAGTTCACCACATTCACAACTCATCTAAATCCATAACCTGATCTAGATCCAGATTCAGATTCTCAATCGCATATCTCATTCGCATCATCAATATCAATATCAATATCATCAACATTGATTGTGCTCTGAAGTTTAAGTACTGCTCGCGAACAAACCAGACTACCAGCCAATACATGCGGAAGTTTACAACACTTCCTACACACACTCTAACCACAACTAAACAGACTATTGAGCTTTTCACATCAACAGAGCTTACAACGCAACACACTAACCGCATCTGACCAAACTATCGAGCTATTCACACCAACTGAGCTCAGAACTCAACACACTAAATCCCTTAAGCTCGAAAATCGTGCTTACAGCCCACTCTCCACCGCATTCTGGAGGGCTTAAGCTCGATAATCGTGCTTACAGCCACCTTTTTCCGGCTCCAACTACTAAAACCAAAGCTGTAAGACCAAAAATCGAGCTTATAGCCCCTAATTTGATCGATCATGGGGTCTGTAAGCTTGAAAATCGTGCTTACAACTTTTCTAACGTACTATTTCCTCCATTATACACTCCTAAAGACACTTCCGATTACACTCTCTCCAGAGGAATTGAAAATTACCGAAGGTCGTTAATATATTCAAATAAATGCTAACAATGAATTGAACACCTTCTTCGTATGAGATGGCTAACAATATGCCAACCTACATAAGGGAAGGAGGGGGCGCGAATATGACATCATCTAAAAATCGTCGAGAAAATGCATGGCATCAACGAAAGCACTCGCAGCAGCCTCATGGTAAAGTGAAGTCATTTGAAGAGCTTAGCAAGGAAACAGGGAATACCAAGTCTGAGCAATAGCCGTACAAGCAATAGTATTCAAGACAATCAATAGCTCAAACACGGCTAAACCTACGCTCCACTTCAGCAACAAAATAACAAAAAACCTCGAAAGCAAGCTTAAATCGGCTTTCGAGGTTTTAACTTCATATTCGGTGCTCAGAATTCATAAATGAAGCTAGTTACAAGTTGTTACGAGTTGTTACGAGTTCTTGAGAAAGTCCTGAGTCCTGTCTTAACGTAAAGTTATGTGAGTATTTAGAGCTTAAGTCGCGACATTCATCATTCTCAGCGTTAAATGCCGAATATTCGGATAATACAGCCTCGAATAAGACATACTATTCAACAGCCAGCATCTGCTATAATGTTAATCAGTCCTATAATTAATCAACTCTTTAATTTGTTAACTCACTAATTATTCAGCTCTTTAATCAACTCTTTTCGACCTTAAAAGCTTCATCAAACGCTTCCGCAGCCGCAAAATCAAGCTGCGTCAATCCACCATCGACCCAAGTCGTCATACGAAGCGTGACCATTTTGTAATCAATGGCAATAAAGGGATGATGTTTAAGACGCTCGGATGCTTCAGCTACCTTATTTACAAATTCGATACCGTCCATAAACGCGCGAAACCGATATTTTTTGACGATCCACTTGCCGTCTTCACGGTTCCAGCCTGCCCGCTCTGCTAACTTTTCAACGATTTCTTGCTCTGTAAGTTTCATGTACTTCACCCCTTAATCATCAATGTATTTAACATTTATACCTATTGGTCTGATTCAAATATTACTACTAAAAAAGGATGATTCATAAAAATGAAATATGAGTTGGGTCGCTGTTTGCTTGATGATATTTTAATCGCACGGGGGATGTCACGAGTTCAGCTTGGGCAACTTTTACACTATAAGCCAGAACGCATAGCTGACTACATCGATAACAAAAGAGTAATGCCTCTTCAAGTCGCGGTCTCAATTGCAGACACCGTAAAATGCGATGTGCGCGAGCTTTACGAATTACGATCCGTAGATGGATAGTACTCATCTTTTAGAATGCCCATAAACACTACATCACTGTATCGTCCATTAGAAAAGTGCTTCTGCCTTAGTTTCCCCTCTTCTTTAAATCCGCATTTCAAATAACATTTCATTGCGTTCTCATTGTAATCATGTACTTCAAGCTGTAGCCGGTTTAGATTTAATTGTTGAAAAACGAATGCCTGCATAAGATGAATAGCTTCCGTTCCGAACCCCTTATTTTGCCACTCGGAATTCCCGATAACGATCCCCATTTCAGCACATCTGTTTTTCCAATCCAAATGAAACAAATCTATTTGACCAATATATTGTTCCGTATCCTTATGGGCAATTACAAATCCCTTCTGATCGGTCTTTCCTTCAATTATTGTATTCAGATAAGCTTCTGTTGCGTTTCTGGTATGAGGATACATAAAAATATCAGATAGGTTATTCGTTATTTTCGGATCATTGACCCAAAATCGCATGGATTCTAAATCTTCTATTCTATATTCTCTCAAAATAATTCTTTCTCCAATAAGATGAGGCATCACGTCACTCCCTCTTCACTTTTATACATATTATCATATTTAGAGAATAGGAAACTTCTAATTACCGGATCGAAAAAAAACATCAGGACTTTACAGCTTCACTATTGTATAAAGCAGTATCCTGTTCACGCGAAGGTTAGTAATGGGATATAATAAAGGTTGATCAAGTCACGGTATATCACTGCCTAACCATCATCTTCCTTTCTTGGCCCAGCAGCCATTGTTTTTAGCAAGCGGGAAATACAATACCTAAGTAACAAGAAATGAAGATGTATCCGGTTTGAGTGAAATTAATATATTATGAACTACGCGATTATAATTCTAACTTGGAGGATTTAAAATGTACGAAGTTACAATGGATTTGGCAGGAGATTGGATTAAGACGGTTAAGGAAATTTTACAAAGCGCTGGTGAACAGTTGATTGAAGAGTTTACGAATGAAGAGCTTTCAATACGTTACTTTCGACTGACAATGTCTGCCGAGCAAGCGGAAACGGCGGCTCGTGATTCATTAATGAGGTTGAGAGATATGGAAAAGGTGATCAATAATAATCTTGAAACAACGATTGTGCCTGATATTCGCAAGCGGACTAACTATGATGGCAACCAGTTTCACTTTTGTTGGGTATACAATCAAGGTGAACATATTGTCGAGCTAAAATCAGAGTATCGGATTCCGCTGTAGAAACATATAAGCTAGTATCGCTTATCAAGCCCCCATCCTGAGTAGCAATAGCAGTATAGGGGCTTAATAGGCTTTCTTGCTTGCATATTCATCGGGATAGTCCTCTACCTAGCTTTCCAACATCGATCGTTCACTTCCATAAATCTCATAATTCCACATACTTCTTGCCTAGTATTGCACAACCTATCATTTACTTCGCTTAAACCATTCCCCATTGCCAGAACCAAAGTGATACCAAACTGAGCCATCTGGAGAAACCCATTTCTCGTACACCTTTACCGTTTGCGGAGAGTAGAACCCTTTGGCATGTGACTGTTCACCAGTTAACGGAAAATAATAATAGGTATCGCTTTTAGTTAAGCTCAGTTTCTCGTCAATGCTTATAATTCCCTCTGGCCGTTCAAGCAAAGCTCTTTTCGGGTTTACCCACACATCACCGTGCTCCCTCGTCCGAATATGTTTCCAATCATCGGACGCTTCAAAAGCCTCATACTTTCCTGGCTCCATCCATGCGGTTGAACCATTGTGACTAATCACATTTTCTCTTTCGACGATTGGCTCGGAATAATATCTTGTTTTTGTAGGGAGTGTGATGGTTTCGTCTAGTTCCCTGTAGTCTTTGATGATTAGATTTTTTGGTGAAAGCCATCTTTCCCCTTCTGGTAGAGTAACCTTTATCCAAAATACTTCGTTAGGGCCGCTTCCAGCTATCCATTCGGAACTTACTTGGACGGCCTGCGGTTCGACCTTTTCTCCTGATGCTTCAACTACAAAGGGATGAGGATAAGTCGTTTCCTGTCCTGTTAGCTTGATTGTATAGGAAACGGGTGTCGCGATTACATTCTCCAGTGCATCCGGATCTTTAATCCATTTTTTCCCGATCCAAGTATCGATCTGATACCAAAACCCTGTACCTCCCATTACGATTGAAGACGCGCTAGTGAAGCTCCAGCTCGTATAATGGAAAGCTTTTGTGACTTTAAACTTCTGCGGCGCAACAGTTTTATTCGTTGGATAACGAGTATCTGGTCGATCATACAAAGGAACAGAATAAACCGTTGTTATCGTTTTAACCTTTTTATCTAAGGTTCCTCCCAATAATCCATCAATATTCGCCTCAACCCACTTATCGCCAAGCCATGTTTTGATTTTAAACCAGCTGATATCTTCATCCATCGCTCTCTCATCGAAAGGTATTAGGTTTGATGAGACGACTGTAACGACTTGAGAAGCGGTCAACACTCCTGCCGGCTTAGCCGATTTCCAAGGATTATTATAAATAGAGGTATCTTTTAATAAGTACAACTGTGCAGGAAGGATTGAAATCGCACCAACTGGTTTAGGCATCAACAAGAGCCCCGCTAAGATTGATAGTAATAATGAACTAAGAGTAAATATGGTCAGTTTTCTTTTATACAAAATTTACACAACCTTTCATGGCTCAATCTCAAAATCAGTGCTTGATGACATGAAACTCTATGCAGACGGTGTAGACATCCTTTACCATCATTCTATTTCAATGCATGTAAGTGGGATAGATGGGCGAGTAGATTATTCAACGCATGTAAGTGGGATAGATGTGGGCGAGTAGATTTTTCGACTCGTGTAAGTGGGATAGGTGGGCGAGTAGATTTTCAACTAATGTAAGTGGGATAGATGTGGAAGAGTAGAATGGATATCGTACATTCAAACAGCTTATATTCCCATGTTTCAATGTGTTTGAATGGAAAAGGTACAATCAAATAGGTAGTTAGAAGCTCTTGATCTGCATAACAGGCGATTAGCTTGTATGAAATACAGTCTGGGACAAATACAACCTTTTTGTTGTGGCGTTGATTGTACAAAATACAGTCAAATACGACAACAGAAGAGAAGTACGCGATTATCCCTTTATTTGTTGACGCAAATTACATACACTTCTGGCGGATTGGAGCAAGGTTTAATTAGTTTCACATTGTGAATCTAATGAGCGGAATTATGGAATTAGAGATGAATTAGTTTCAGAATATAGAGCTAAATCACCGGAAAGAGGCGCAGAACGAGCTGACCGAGCAATTAAGTTCAACATCTGAAACTAACTTGTGACTGCTCCTTTAGAATGCTCATTTAATTGCAAAAAATGAAACTACGCGGGCGTAGCAAATAAGGCAGTGGACGAAGAGTTCGTTTATTTGTGAACATGCCGATATACCTGCGAACAACAGGTCCGTTAATTGTTCCAAAAGGATCAAATATGCGCCATTTGAGTATAGTAACGGAACCTATGCCGCTTATTGCTGATTCCTACTATTAGAAAAGTAATAACATGCCACTATAAAAGCTACGCCCTCAACTCATAGCTCACAAATGCCAGCAGTCTGCCATCGGGCGACCAAGAATTGACGTTTAACGTGCCCTGCCCTCCGAACAGCTCAACCAACGTACGATACTCGCCGCCACCAGCACTAGACATCAGTCTAATTTCTACATTTTTACTAGCGGGATGATCCGCAGGAGCCACATCACCCTTACGGTAAGTAATGTAAGCAAGCAACAGATTCTCCACCTGGCGACACATGCGGAAACCAGCTATTGCTCTCATCAAAAGTCATTTGAGTCTGCCTGCTGCCGTCCGCATTCATACGCCATATTTGCATACGCTTAGTCAACTCTTTTTATATCAAGTATATTTTCACCATTACTGTAATAACTCGTTTCATTTCCCCTCTTGTACCTGCTGCTTCGGTCGAAACAAAAGCCCAAACAACGCGAACAAAAGGAAAGCACTGCCTAGAAATAAAAATATACTGTGTATCGAAATATAACGAATGCCGAATCCGCCAAGAGTTGGCCCCATAATACTCCCAATACTGAAGTGAATAGATGCGATAACGTTAGCTGCTGGCAGTATGGCCCTCGGTAAAATATCCGCCGCATAAGCCAGTCCTAACGAATAGAAAGAACCGACTAAGCCGCCAGCTAAGGCAAATAAAACAAACAATATACCGACATTGCTTCCTGCGACAGGTATCAAGAAAAACACAAGTGAACCAATCAGTCCACAGGCGATTAGAATCGGCTTTCGGCCTATCTTGTCACTCAAAATTCCGAGCGGCAGCTGCAAAATAAGTCCGCCAACGCCGAAAGAAAGCAGCAATAAAGATATCCAATGCTGACTTAAATCGATCCGCAAGCCATACAATGGGAAATTGCTGTTCATAGAGGCCTCCATTAATCCGTACAGAAAGCCTGGGATTAATACAAACCACGCCATACGATAGGTTGTAATGAAACGGTTTTCTGATGATCTGCTTTTCTTTGCTTGCTCAGGTTTTTCATTCTGGAGACGGAGTACTAGCAAAAGCACGCTGAAAAACAATGCGCCGCTCACCATAAAAGGAACCGCTTTGCCAAAAGACATCAAATTAATTCCAAGCGGCCCAATACTGAACCCTAAGCCATACGCCATTCCATACAATGAAATAAATTTTCCTCTACGATCTGCCGGGCTTGAGCTGACGATCCATAATTGAGTCGTATAATGCAGGCAGCTATCTCCAACGCCAACCAGCAAGCGCAATACAAACCACACCACAAGCGAATCGCTTATTGGAAAGAGCAGGACGGACATCGATACCAATGCAATGCCTGCTATAATAACTTTTTTATATCCAAACCGAACGACTGGCCTCTCTACAAAAAACACCGTGCAGAAAATACCAATATATAATGCCGCCGAATTGATTCCGTTCATATCTGATGACACACCGGAACGCTCGAGCATAATGGTCAGCAGGGGAAGCAGTAATCCTTGGCTCATCCCAGCGACCATTACGACAAGCAGTAAAGTAATTAATCGAGAACGAAATGATTGAGTAGCTGTTGCGATAACATGCGATGACAAAACGTTAGCACTCTCCTAAATTGTATACTAATAATAACTATTCAATCTTAAGCTTTAGATTGAATTTCTTCCCGAATTTGCTCAGTGATTTCAACTATGCTTTTTGAGCCAAGATCGCCTTCCGATCGCTTTCTAACCGACACCGTTGCGGAATTTTTCTCATTTTCACCGAGCACGAGCATATACGGTACTTTTTCTAGCTGGGCTTCCCGGATTTTATAGCCTAGTTTCTCATTTCGTATATCGACTTCCACGCGTATACCCGACTTTTCCAAGGCTCGCTTCACCTCTAGTGCATAATCAATATAGTTCTCTGATACAGGCAACAGCTTCGCTTGGACTGGCGCGAGCCATAGAGGGAATGCACCGCTGAAATGCTCTGTCAAAATACCGATAAATCGATCAATGGAACCATAAACCGCACGGTGAATGACGACCGGACGGTGCTTTTGATTGTCTTCGCCAATATAGGATAGCTCAAACTTTTCAGGCATTTGGAAATCCAGCTGAATCGTGCCGCATTGCCAGCTCCGTTTAAGCGCGTCTAAAATATGAAAGTCAATTTTCGGACCGTAAAATGCCCCGTCCCCTTCATTGACGGTATATTGGATACCTCGATTATCCAGCACATTTTGCAAGGACTGCTCTGCTTGATTCCATAACTCCTCCGAGCCCATTGAATCCTCTGGACGTGTGGATAACTCTATTTTGTATTCAAAGCCGAATACCTGATAAACATGGTCAATCAGCATAATGACGCGATTAATTTCATCCTCAATTTGATCCGGCCGAACAAATAGATGCGCATCGTCCTGGCAAAATGTACGAACCCTCATCATCCCGTTAAGGGCCCCGGAAGGCTCATGCCTGTGCACCTGACCAAATTCCGAGAGGCGAATGGGCAGCTCTCGATAGGAACGTAAGCTATTTTTGAAAATAAGCATATGCCCTGGACAGTTCATCGGTTTAAGCGCGAACTTTGTATCATCCACATTAGTAAAGTACATATTATCCTTGTAGTGATCCCAGTGGCCCGATTGCTCCCAAACCCGATTATTCATCATTAGCGGCGTACGTACTTCATCGTATTCTCGCTGCCTTTGGATCTCACGTGCAAAATCTTCAAGCTCCGTACGAATAGTCATTCCTTTCGGAAGATAAAAGGGCATTCCTGGCGCTTCCTCAGAAAACATAAACAATTCGAGCTCCTTGCCTAGCTTGCGATGATCACGCTTTTTGGCCTCCTCCAGAAAGTGCATATGCTCTTCCAGCTGACTTTTTTTCGGAAACGAAGTGCCATAAATTCGCTGCAGCATCTTATTATTCGAGTCACCACGCCAATAAGCACCCGCCACATTCAGCAGCTTGAACGCCTTTATTCTACCTGTGGAGGGGAGATGTGGTCCGCGGCATAAGTCGAAAAACTCTCCTTGATCATAAATTGTAATCGCGACATCATCCGGCAGGTCACGTATGAGCTCCAGCTTTAACGGCTCCTCAAGCTCCTCAAAAATGTGGAGGGCTTCAGCGCGACTGACCTCTCGACGAACAATGGGCAGGTTTTCTTGAATAACCTTTTCCATCTCTTTTTCAATGGCACTAAGATCATCACTGGATAGTGGTTTTTCGATATCGATATCATAATAAAAACCGTCTTCAATGACCGGCCCAATAGCGAGCTTCACAGCTTTTTCGCCATAAATTCGTTTAATCGCTTGAGCCATTATATGTGCCGTAGTGTGACGATAGATGTCTAGGCCATCTTTGCTTTCAAGCGTTACAATTTCGATCTGGCTATCCTGATCGATCGGTTCGTTCAAATCAACAGGCTTGCCATTTATTTTTCCAGCGACAGCATTTTTCTTCAAACCGATACTTATTGATTCCGCAACCTGTGCTATTGTCGTGCCTTGCAAATACCTCCTAGCTGTTCCATCCGGCAAAATAACATTAATCTCCATGATTCATCCTCCATTTCTACTTTTTTTTATGAACGCAAAAAAACGCATCTCTCCCAAGAAGGGACGAGTGCGTTCAGCTCGTGGTTCCACCCTAATTCGACCTGCTGAATAGATAGTCAGGTCCTTATTAGTATCCGATATCGGGGATAAAACGGTGTCGCATACTGCCTTGAGTCACAGCTCAACGGGTTCAACGTCACGGCTGCAAAGGGGTAATCTCACAACCGGTAACTGGAGAAGCTTTCAGCCTTAGCCTCTCTCTCTGGACAGCTCGGATAGGAAATCATGTCTTTGGTCAGTGCCTATTATTTGTTAGATTGTATTATACTACATAACTAAGCTTGAATAAGTCAAGTAGAAAATAGTTCAACAAATTAAAACCTTGATCTCATTTATGTTAGCAGCATTACCTGTAATTTCGATATCGTACTGACTATTGCTATATTTTACTCGTGATCTTTAGAGGCGCACAAAAAGACCCAGCGCTTAACAGCAAGCACTGGGTCCTTCACAGTTAATTATCTCAATGATGACCAGTATGGTTGCTTATGATCACCTCGTCGTTCCTCATTTTTCCAAACACAAAGCAGTGAATGTAGGGTAGACTAGCTCATTCGTGCCTCTGTCAATGACTGGGTTGTTAATCCAATCATTATTCAGAAAGCGATTGAATAAGTCCCTTCAGCTTGTTCGCTGAACGGTGCAGCAGCTCTTTTTCTGCATCTGTAATCTTGATATCAAGCACCTCGCGCACGCCTTGACGATCTACAACACAAGGAACACCTAAATATACATCTGAGAGGCCATGGTAATTCTCAACCAAAGTAGAAACATTTAACACAGCCGATTCATTCCGCAAAATAGCAGTTACGATCCGGTCCAGCGCAAGCGCAATCGCGTAATACGTAGCGCCCTTTGCTTCAATAATTTCATAAGCCGCATCTCTTGTATTTGTGAAAATATCGGCCTTCTCATCCTCAGAAAGCGCTATGGCGGAGCCGGCAACATTCGCAAGGCTCCATACCGGCAGCTCGGAATCACCATGCTCGCCAATAATATGGGCATGAACGCTGCGCGGATCAAGCTGCAGCTTCTCACCAATTAAATAGCGGAAGCGTGCGCTATCAAGCAATGTTCCCGAGCCAATAACACGGTGGGTAGGCCAGCCGGATTTCTGCCAGCTAAAGTAGCTCATAACATCGACCGGATTTGTCGCGATCAACAAGATGCCGTCATCATTATACTTTAACACCTCGGTTACGATACTCTCATAAATGGCTACATTCCGCTTCAGCAAGTGGATACGTTCCTCGCCTGGCTTCTGTGCGGCTCCCGCCGTAATTATGACGATATCAGCATCCTTGCAATCCTCGTAGCTCCCTGCCCATACCTTCGTACGACCGAGAAAAGGCATACCGTGGTTCATATCAAGCGCATCGCCCATAGCTTTTCCACCATTCGCGTCAATAAGCACCAATTCATCCATACGATCTCTTAGCAATAATGTATATGCGGTCGTGGAGCCTACTGCTCCTACTCCTATTACTACAACTTTAGTCTTCTTCATGATTCATCCACCTCATCAAATGGTTTATTTACGAAATAATACATGCCGCCCATTAGTAAGGAGCCGCCAATTAAATTACCGAGCGTAACCGGTATTAAATTATGAAGCATTCCACCTAATGAAATTGTTCCTGGATGGTTCAGCACCAGCGCAATGGCGAAAGTACAAAGGTTTGCAATACTGTGCTCGTAGCCCGAAATGAAGAAGCAGAAGACGAACAGCATCATCGTAAACAGCTTTGGCCCGTCCCCCCGCAATGACATCGGTATAAAGAAAGCTAAACATACTAGCCAATTACAAAGAATTCCTCGGAAGAACAACTCCCATACTGGAGTGTGTATCTTCTTCTCGACTACGCTGAGCAAAAATCCGTTGACTGAAGCATCATCGAATAATCCCGTTGTCCAAATCAGCAGTGCGAACGCTACCGCTCCCAGCACATTGCCGCCATAGCTCATACACCATAGCTTTATAACATTTATCCAGCGCATTTTGCCGCGCAATGCCGTATAGGTGTAATAAAACGTGTTGCCTGTAAACAAATCCCCGCCGCCATAAGCGATTAGAATAATAGCGGCTCCAAACGTGATAGCGGCCATCGGGTACGTTAGCGGAGAGTGCTCGTTATAGAAAAAACTACCCGTCTTAAACGCCACGATAACACCGAATCCGATAAACATACTCGCGAGCATAGCTCGCAGTATATAACGCAGCTTGCTTTTCATATATATTTTCTGTTTCTTTAATGCAAGCTGCTCGACCCTTCTTAAAGGGACATGCTCCATAAACATCCCTCCTGTTTGCTTCAAAGGTTGAAGCTCTTCTGCTGTTACAACTCAGTATAAGTTTTCCATTGCATGTAAGCTGTGATTATTATCACAAAGGTTTGCTCTGTATTCTCCACAGAATAATTTTGATTTGCTTATAATTAATCGATAAACTAAAAAGGAAGAAGCAAAACAAAAGAGAAGAAGGGGTGTGCAGCAATGATCTGTTATATCGCCATGCTGCGTGGCATTAATGTTAGCGGTCAAAAGATAATTAAAATGGAGCATTTGAGATCCGTTTTCGAGGATCTTCATTTGGGTCAGGTTAGAACTTATATTCAAAGCGGTAATGTCCTATTCGTAGCGGAAGAACAGGATATTACCGCTCTTGAGAAAACTATTGAGAAGAAGCTGGAAGAGGTGTATGGCTACCATGTACCCGTTATGGTAAGAACCCGTGAAGAGCTTCTTTACGTAATTGACAATAACCCATTCGCGAAAATGGAGCTTGCTGAGAGCGATAAAATTTACGTCTCTTTTTTATCACATGAACCGAGCACGGAAGCTATTCAAGTTCTAATGACCTTTAAAAACGACGTTGACGATTATATTCTAAAAGGACGAGAAGTTTTTATTTTGGCACGACAAAACTATGGAAAGTCTCTGTTCTCTAATAACTTTCTAGAGAAGAAGCTAAAAGTATCCGCCACTACGCGTAATTGGGCTACCGTTAACAAGCTGTCAGCTTTATCAGAAAGCTAGCTGACAACCATTCGAATTTCTTCATATTTCGCGTCAAATGAAATACGCAGCTCTTTATTTTCTAAGTACCATAGATTATCTTCCTCCATATAGAAGGTAATACCTTCGACCACTTCGCTTAAGCCGACTCTTCTCGGCTTATCTTTAATGACGCCAAGCGATAGGCCTGGATGGACACTGCCGCAGCCGCCTAAACGTACATAAATGCGAACAAAATCTCCATCCGCTAAGCCCATTTCTGTTTTATACCAACTTGCAGCCGGCTGCTCCACCACTATGTTCATCATTATCAGCTCCTTAGTCAATTTTCGTACATTCAAATACCTATACATTCAGGTATTAGACTAATAGTACGTTTCTTCTTCCAAGTTGTAAATCTGTGATAATGAATGAAAACGATCACATACAAAAAAAATCATACTGCCACATATGGCGGTATGACTTTTTTGATCAAATGCTCGTGAATAGCAATTGCTATTGATACTGTAGCATCTTGCGTCGAACTCGCTCACTTAGTGAGGATAGACATTTTCGAATTCAACACCGCATGGGCCTCCATCGTCACTATCCGCGATCTGAACCCTGGTTCCGTCAACCCGGTACAACGGATTATAATATCCTCCTATTTTTGAAGCAGACTCATTCGCATAATGACAGATGAAAGCACGTCTGAATTGGTCCTTTGTTTTGTTGCGGTAAGAGCCGTGAATCAGATTGCCGTTAAAAAACAGCACATCCCCTTTATCCATTATTGCGGGAATCACCTTCTCATCCTTAGGCGGCTTCACATAATGCGTCGTAAAGGATTCCTTTGAATCCGCAAGCTCTGGGCATACAATATTATAATCATTAGTTTTCGGTACAATAAGCAAGCTGCCATTTTCTTCTGTTGCCGCATCTACAGCGGTCCATGCCGCGATACAGTTGCCTGGCTCGACCTTTAAATAGAAATTATCTTGATGCAATGCCTGTCCTCGTGAACCAGGCGGCTTATAATAAAACATGCTTTGCGCAGCCAGCGCTTCTTCCTCATAAAGATCCGCGAGCACATTCATTACAGGCTGATGAAGCATATATTTCATTGCCGTTTCATTGAATCGGTGCGGGTGCATAACACGTGGATAGCGGGTCAATGGGTCAGACACCTCTGAATCCAGCACAGGCTCAAAATGGCCAGGTATCGTCTGATTGCTAATCTGTTCAAAAGTCTGTTCAATCTCTGCTAGCTGCTCCTCGGAAAAAATCCCTTTTACAATTAAATAGCCTTCTGTTTGAAATTGCAGCTTTTGCTCTTGTGTTAAAGCTCTTAATGTATCGTTCATTTGTGTTCCTCCTCAATCGATGTCCTTCAATACCTAAAGTATAGAAGAAGTAAAGGAGGAGATGAAGTAACAATGATGCTTAATTGTCACACAATCCTGCTATTCACTAGCCTTATTATCCGAAAATCGTTATGCTGGAAATAACTAATTTTCGCAGGAGGCTTCTGATTATGAGTAAGATCGATTTACCAAATGAATTTTATGGGCAAGACCATGGTTTCGTCATTGCTGGAAATAATAATGAAACAGATTCATACTTTACAAATCGACCTGCCGGGAGGAAAGATTGGCTGATCACGTATACGATTGGCGGGGAAGGATTTTTCGAGGTTCCGTCGGAAAAATTGCTGTGCCTGCCCGGTGATGTTACGTTGCTTCGGCCTGGAACACCTCATCAGTATGGCACATCGAAAGGGAAGCAATGGCAATTTGCATGGGCACATTTCACGGATATATTATTGCCGACAGGTATTCTTCCGGATAAACCCCTATTCAATCAGACGATTAGCAACGAGGCAGCTAAGAAGCGTATTTATCGAGCTTTTATGCGAATACTCTCGGACTCAAGAGAATGCAGCAACTATTGGAATGAGCTTTGTCTTACTTCACTTACTGAAGTACTGATTCTGCTAGCTCAAAAAAGACAACAAAAACATGACAGCCGAGTCGAAGAGACGCTGCACCGTTTATCACAAAGCATGCGAGAGCCTGTCCGAATAGAATCACTCGCTCAAGCCGTTGGTCTATCACCGTCAAGGCTATCCCACTTATTCAAGGAAAACACCGGACAGTCTATTATTGATGCGCTAAATCAAATGCGAATTCGTCAGGCCGCGCTTCTGCTGGAGCATACCGATCGGAGCTCCGCAGAAATCGCCTATGATGTCGGCTTTCACAATTACAATCATTTCATTAAACAATTTCACAAATGGATGGAGAAGAGCCCTAGCGCTTTCAAGAAAATGAAGCATACGTCAGGGCTCAACCCAATGGAAGACTAAAATGACCTAGGTAACTAAGCTAGCTCATACTGCAAATCATTTGGTTAAAATAAATAGTTAAGCCGCCTGGTCCTATTCAACCGGCGGCCTTGTTCTACTTATTGTCAGTCCTTTGAATCATTACGGCCGTCATTCATTAGCTCCAGTAATGCTGGAGGAATCGAAAACTGCTGATTGTTAATCATAAGCTGCATCAACCCCTCCTCTTCTCCCATATGCTCTTCTTTTATTAATTCAATTTCATCATGAAGGCGTTCCATTTTCTGATCCAAAGCAGTTGCTGCATCGGCGGCTTCCTTTAGTTCCTGAAGCATATGCATCGGTACGCTCTGATTGTATTTATAATAAATTTTATGCTCCAAGCTCGCCCAGAAATCCATGGCGATCGTCCTAATTTGTATCTCGACACAAACCTGTTCCTGTCGATCGGACATAAATACAGGTACTTCAATTAATAGATGAAGACTTTGATAACCATTCGGTTTAGGGTTTTTAATATAATCCTTTACCTCTATAATTGTCAGATCACTCTGTTTTTGAAGCATTTCACTTATCACATAAATATCCGAAATAAATGAGCAAGTAATTCTCATTCCGGCTATATCTCTAATCTTGTTTTTTATATTTGAGAGATCAAGATCTATACCTTTCCTATATATCTTTCTCATTATGCTTTCCAGCGATTTTATGCGAGACTTCGTATTTTCAATCGGATTATAGTCATGTAAAATGTGAAATTCCTCTTTTAAAATTTCTGTCTTCGTCTCTAGCTCATCTAAAGCGAACTTGTACATCATCATGAATCGGGTCATTTCCGTTTTCATTTTTTTTAGCTGCTTGACTTGATCTGAAGTCATTATTATGTCTTCCCTTCAATGTGCAATCTTATGAATTTAATTATAACCTCTTTGATCTTGGAATCCAAATTGCTAGACTTCTTGCAAGAGCCGCATACCGCTTGCTTCAAATTCCTTTATAGGGGAAAATGATACATTCCAATTATAGTGGAGGTACAAGTTTTGATTCAGAAATCGTAATGTATAGGTAACCACATATGGCGTTTCAATATAAACCATCGTAAGTTTCAACGTTTTTTGATCCAGCCAAGAAGCATAGGTGACAACCTGTTGTCGATGCTGAGATAAATCTTTTACAAAGATATCATGGGTATGTACTGGTTGGAATAGGTTAAATGGAACAACTTTATTATTTCCTCCATCTTCATAACAAAATTCAACTTCCAGCAGCTCTCCGCTCCTATAAAAGCTGATTTTATTGAGTTATATAATCCATCTCATAGCTGTTATTATTTATATCAAAAATGTCATCTAGTAAAAGTTGTGAATCTGCAAAAGAAGACTTCATAGAAGAGAGTTGCTGCTCTAATATAGAAGCATCATCATTCACTCTCTGAATAGTCGTATTATCTAACTTGTCGATAATATATTCATAGATTAAATCCAACAGCGTTTGGAGCTGATTCATACTTTTAAAGCTTGATGCTGCCGCAATAACGATATTTTCTTTGGGTGCTACAAAACATAATTGTCCAAATGCCCCATCGCCTCTAAAGGCACCTCGTCGGCACAAAAGAAATTGATAGCCATAGCCTTGCGAGGAATCTATTCGATCCGTATTGCCGCGATTGTCACTGTGTTCCATTGTAGCTAATCCGATATATTTTTCAGATACTATTCTCTGATTGTTGTATACCCCTTTGTTCAGCAGCATCTGTCCAAACTTCGCAACGCTTTCTGTTGTGAGGCTTAGCCCCATGCCTCCCGCTATTATTCCTTTGGGACAGGTTTCCCACGAAGGCTTTGCGATCCCAAGCGGCTCAAATAGCCGCGGCATTAAAAAATGAATTAAATCTTGGCCCGTTGCTCGCTCAATAATAGCCGACAACATATACGTTGCATGAGTATTGTACAGATAACAGCTCCCTGGATCATTTAATATGTCCAAAGACAAAAATGTTTTTACCCAGTCTTCTTCCGCTGCTACTGTACTGTAAATATTATCATGATGCCCTGTACTCATAGATAACAGGTGGTGGATGGTCAGCTTCTCCAGGTTCGAAGAAACCGTCTGCGGTAATTTATCAGGAAAGAAAGATATCACTTTATCTTGCAAGTCCAGAAACCCATTGTCCCAAGCTATACCAACTGCTATAGATGTAAAGCTTTTGCTAAGTGAATATAGTAGCTGTGCGCTGTCTCTGCGATAAGGCTCTCGCCAGAACTGTGCAGTAGCTTTGCCGTCCTGCAGCAGCATAAAGCTGTTTACCTCTAAATCCAGCTGCTCCATTTGCGCAAAAAAATCTATTAACGCCTTTGAGGAAAGCCTATGATTTTCTGGAATATCACTTATTATTTCCAAGACTGTGCCTCCAGTCAAAACAAGTTACTTAAATATTTCGGCACACCATTATTAATATTACTTTGTTTCCATGCCGCCTTGAATTCAGATACATTTAAGTACCGTAATTCTCGATCTGGATTTACAGCCCGTAAAGCGACAGCATAAAGCTCCTGGCCTGCTTCCCATTTTGAATAAGACCTATCCATTTCCCCGCCCAACAAACCAAAAGCAATTGCTCCCATATTGAATACATTCGTTTTTTCGTCAATGGGCGCATTAAGGATGAATTCTTCTGGAGACTTAGACCTTACTGCACCCCAAAAATGTTCACCAATATCATTTGTAGCAGGCTTTTCTCTATAAAAATCAATATCACATATTCTTGTTGCATCATTATCAAAATCATAAAGAATGCTTCCGTCATAAAAATCGATAGCTACATATCCTTTGGACTCTATATACTGATGGAAGGAAAAAATTGTATTTAGCGATTTTAAACGCTTCTCCAAAGTTAGGTTTTTATATCGAAAAAACGGAGAATCAGGGTGATTATATTTAGCTGCTCCGGAGTATGACCAATGCGAATGCAAGCATTCACCATCAAACCATTCAAATACAGCGGCATAACCCGTTTCAATATGAAAATGTGTTACCATATTGATTAGTGCTGGATGACTTAGCTTGTCGTATAAAGGTATAGCTTGAATTAGACGATTAACAGCATCCTGCGGGTCCCCATTGAAATCTAACGGCTTTGTACCGGCAAATTTAACAAAATATTTTCTTCCTTCCTTTTCTACACCGAAGCAGATATTACCCGAATCCTGTTGGTCAAATACGCGGAATACTCGGCCAAGCTCTTTAAGCCAATTAAAATCATATGCTTCTTGCAATTGAAAGGTAACCTCATCTATTTCAAAATTAAATAACACTTCGCTCATAATGCCCCCTGATCGTTTTAAAAGTAATTGCTCACGTATATCATTTTATCAAGATTGGCAACTGCGGCAAGGGTAAAAACAATTATATCCTTATGTCGTAATACTCCTGTTGATAAGTTGTTTACTGCTGTGGTCTGCAGAAAATGTATTTACCTGACTAAGATAAAAATATATGACCACTGTTTTAAGAAATATCTATTGTGCTGGCAGCATATAAAGCTTAGGATGGAATCTACTTTATGATTATCAAGTGAGGACTAATAATGAAAATGTGGTTAAAAAAGTGGGTGTATATTTTAGGCATTTTATCGATTCCTCTTCAGGGGCTAATTTATGTTTGGATCGCTCGCAACATTGGTCCAAACAGTTATCTGGACTATGCTTGGGTCGATACGCATATACCTTTTGTGAAGTGGTTCATCTTCCCTTATATAAGCTGGATGCCTGTTCTTTACCTTAGTTTTATATTTATGGCCATTGTGAATCGCAACGTCTATTGGCGTACGCTTCTGATTTATAATATTTCCGTCATGGCATGTAATGTCTGTTTCTGGTTTTTTGCTACCCATGTCCCTCGCCCCGACGTAGAAGGAGCAGATTTGGCTAGCATGCTTGTTAATTATATTTATCTTTCTGACGCACCATTTAACTGCTTCCCGAGTGTTCATTGTTTGACGAGTTACTTACTGTTCATTACCTTTAAACGTGATCTTGTAATCAAGACTTCTATGCGTATCTTTCTATATACTCTGCTGTGGCTCATCATCATTTCCACCGTATTTACCAAACAACATGCGCTATTGGATGTGTTTGGGGGAATCTTTTTCGCTGAAGTCACATATCGACTAGTCCATTATGTTTCTTCAAATAATCGGAAGCGTGAAAAGCAGACCTCTATTAGTTTGTAGTATCATAAGTAGAAAGGGGCAACGTAAGTCCTCTATCTAAATCTATAAAAAATATACTAAGTGATATTTGTGAGATGAGCAGAGTGACAACAAGCAAAAAAACATCCAACCTGGGTGCAATCCCAATTTGAATGTTCTTTTGAGTATCTGCTTATTCGCAATTCAACAATAAAGGCTGCCCGGCATCGATCACTAGATCTTCCTCCGACATTGAAATTGCCGTCACAGTTCCGACTTTCTCGCCCTCAAATGTATTGCCGCTTATCTTCACTTCGCTGCATGCCAACAATCGGATATGGGAGTCACCTTTTACCGCAGCTTTATCTTCCGCAAGGCTGCTATGCATTATCCGATTGTTCGAGAATATCAGATTTCTAGTACTCTTAGCATCTAAAAGTCGCGATCCTACCATTTCAATATCGTTTCCTTCTATAGCAATGTTGGAATGAACAGGGTTTTTCGCCGAAATGACCGTATTTTCCGGATGAATTAGGATAACGGGTTCGTTGCCCTCTGCACAGGAGATAATCCGATTGCCCCGCACTTTAACATCTCTTACCATACCAGACTCAAACCAGCTTCCAGCATCATCAGCAATGAGGATAGCGCTCATCTGCGTACCATCGAAAACATTGCCTTCAATGATCACTTCGCGACGAGTCGTGACGAGAACCCCGCGAGTAGGTATTCTCTTGAAGCAATTACCACGGATAGACACCTCTGGTGTCCATGTTACATTCTCAATGACGTCCGCTTCTTCCATGTTCTCCGGTATAGCTTCATCCAGCGTCAGTTCGATTTCCCGCAAGGAGATTATAGATATGGCAACAATCGTACGAGTCGCATAAGGCGTTAATTTGCTGGTTGAAATAAAATCGACCACATCTCCCGGCTGAAACGCTTTGAATCCGTAGCTTTGATGATGCATAAATCGAACACGAATGCATCGATCTGCGTCATTGCCTACGATCCTAAGATGCGTTCCATGGACGTTGATCGCATCATCATGTGCTCCCTCAAACACACTGTTATGTATAGATATCTTCCCCTTGTTACCGGAGAAATGCATAAAATCAGCAAACGCCGATGCTGTTCTTCCGCTTGAAGAATGAGGTGCCAACTGCAATTGTTCGAATATTAGGTTTTCACTTAATTGACCAACGATACCAAGACCATGCATATATCTCATTTCTATATTGCGCCATACGATATTTCGGCAGCCTATAATTAAGGAACCGACCTGATCCCTTATACCGTCCCGCATTTGAAAAACATGATCGATCTCTGTTCTCGGAGCGGAATCAAACAACAAACGAAGCTTGCCCGGCTGGATTTCTTCTACTAGAGTCGCCAATGACATTGGATTAGACACACGCCATGTTCGATTGGTGCAGGGATCATATTCTTGTGACGGTCCGTCGGTATAGCTCCATCCTTCACCAACCCAAAGCAACTTCCCATCCTGCAGCATATAGCGTGAATCGGAATGCACCGTCACGTCCCAGTGACGCTCGCCAATTGCTGTAATTCGCATTTCAGAAATCGTAGGACGAGCAAAATCGATATTCAGATTTCGTATTTCCGCATCCTCGCAGCCATCCATAACGAGTGGCGTCATTTTTCCATGAAAGAGCAGCAGTGAATCGTTACCTTCCAAAATAAATCGGCTTATTCCTTTTAACAAAAGTCCTATCGTCTTTGTCGGATCGGGGTGTTCCTGTTCGCTTGCCGTATTAGAAACATAATATGCCTCTTTCGCAGCATGATCCGGGTACAAATCATATCGCCCTTGAGGAAAATCAATGACAACCAGGCCCATCACGCCGGAAGCGGCAGCTATTGTTGATTGTATGGCCCTCATCGCATCCTCGCCTGAATCCGGTCTTGCTCCAAAGTCAGTTACCCGAAAAACAGCTATCTTTTCGTCTACCGTATCATTCTTTAGATTAGACAATAGTCTTCACTCCCAAGAAATAAGTTATGGAATATACGTTGTTCAGTTTGAACTGAATAAATTTTAACATCTATACAAACAAAATTGGAGGTTATTTCCTTTGAAATATGGTAATTGTCAAAAAATATGTACAGAACCCCCGTTTTTAATAAAACATAACGGGGGTTCCAATCACTATGATCTTATTTAATAGAAACCTTATTTAATAGAAGCTGCTTTCTCGTTCATCAGCGCAAGAATCGCTTCATAGTCTCCCATTTTCTTAATCTCTTCTTTGTACTTGTCCCACTCGTCGAAGCTTTTTTCACCAATGATGAATTTGGTTACCAAACAGCTTTACACCGATCATGATCCTCGTGAAGATTTGATTTACCCATTTTAATTTTAATGCTAGTAGAGCCTTACTCGACAATTCCAGTAACATCATGTCCACCGCAGCCAACATCCGTACTATCTTCTCACTAATTGGGCACAGTGCCTAAATCAGTCGCCTTCACATATTCATTCGTTATCAATTGAAAGCTTCCTAAATTATTGATTCGGAAAAATCGCTACAGCCATTCCTGGAGCCAATGAAAGCTCCAATTTATCACCGAAGAGCTGACAGCTGCATTCCACTTCCGTTAATCCATCAGCTGTAATCCGATAAATATCTACAGATGTAACATTGTCCCAATCCGGAGGAATGGTCCACATCCTGACTGAATATCCTTGCTTGCTATAAGCGATCAGCTCTGGTTGAGCTTGCCAGAGCGCAGGAAAGAACACATCGTCACCTTCGCGCAGCATCCTGCCATTGCATCTAATCGAATGATCATACAAATGAACGGTATGCCCCCCTGAATATTGCATCACTCGGTTATCACCTTCATTCTCCAGGCAGATCCGATCCAATTGGTTAAGATATTGATATTGCAGCATTTTAAGACAGAATCGTTCAATCAACAGATCATGCCAATTCTCACGTGGAGCACTATGCTCAAAATCCCAGAATACATCCTCTCCATGCACACCCACCCCGAAGAGAAATTCCAGATCATGCCGAACCGGTATTCCCGGAAGCGTATAATCGCGAATCGCAGCGCCGCTCAATAGCTTTGCAGGCCTCTCTATAAAATGCTGCTCTAGGTTCTGATCGAACCACCAGCACCAAGGCTGTAATCCGATAAATGGGTCGTCGCGTAGATGGGCAAAGTTTTCGCTTGTCACATCGATGCCACGCTCGCGAAAATATCGGATTGTACGGCGCATATAGGAAGATTCCTCTTCTTGCGAAATTCCGTGAAAAATGTTTGCTCTCGGAAAATAGGCATCCAAATGCACGGTTCCTACTTTATCCAGCTGCAGCAAAGAAATCAGCTTCTCGATTCGCTGGACAATAACGCCGCTTTCCCATTCACGCTTGTAACAAATTTGGTAAGCTGCCTGGTTATTGTAGCTCCCGATTTGCATCAAGGTACCATCCTCGTTGCGTGCTATTAGATCATGCTCCATATAGAAGTCCCAATGCGGACTGTTATCGTAAGCATCCGTCATATTGACATGGACGCTGATTATCGTATTATGCTTCCGTGATTCTTCCACTAGCCACAAATAACTGTCTCTTGCGGTTCTATCCTGTGCTCTCTTAAGATGCGCATTAACCTCATCCCATGCCGGATACCTGTCATCATGTCCATTGTACTGCCAGCCGACAAGGTAAATAATTTTCGGGATCCCTCTTGTAATCCGATCGGTTTCCTCAATATATTGTAAAGCCTGTTCGAATGTACAATAAACATTAGCTCCTCCATGCCCATCAGGAACTGCCATGCCTATCTTCATCGTCAGCGTCTGGCTATAATCGAAATTATACGGACTTTCCGGTTGCATATTTTCTTTCCAGTCATAGTAATGTCCAGGTATCGCGCGCCACGCTTCATGCTTTTCGGTCATTTGAGTCATTTGTATCTCTCCTCTTCTATTAAACTATTAAATTTACTCGATCATTCAGCATAATTAATTTGCGATAATAACATCTCTTTCTATGATGACAGGTACATGAGGTTCTAATTTCACTTTGATTTTTCCATCCATGATGATAAAGTCCTTTATACTTTCTTTACCTGATTTGGATAGTCGATATAGTTGAAAGCTAGAATTATTCCATCCATCAGGCAATATCCAAAATCGCTCAGTTCCATATCGGCTATACATGTATATAGTATTGCCAATAGGGATAAAGCGGTTATGGTTTTCAGCAATAATTATGTTATTCCAAATTACATTTAAGCTATCCGATTTCTTATTAATCTCTACTTTCACACCATCAGCAAATCTAATATTTACCCGCTTATCATCTTCCCGCATCTCTATCATTTCCCGTGCAAGGTAAAAGCGATAAAGCATTGACCCAAGATATATAATATCGACAATTTGATGCCAATTCACTTCAAATGAATTCGTCTGAAACTGATCAAATTCATGTTTGGATAGCACTCCCTGATAATAAATGTCCGCATCGATGGACACGCCTTTGCCCCAAACTAGAGTATCTGTCCGAACACTTCCCCCACCAATAATTTTACCGTGATAGAGGATTGATGGACTAAAGTGCCAGTAAGCGCTAAAAATACCAGCATCTTCGATCGGCATTCCATTTTGACCTTCTGTTGATACATCAATTCCTTTTGAATTAAAATACTGGATAATCGGTTTCATCCCGCATTCCAACTCTTCCAAAGGCCCAATATATGTATTGTTTTCCCAGCTAACGTTGGTATTTCGAAAGGCATCTATATGAATTGTTTTTTCAATGGGAACGAGCTGTAAGAGTTTATCAATTCGATCAAATACATTACCACTCTCTACATCTTTGGTATGGCAAATGTGGTATACTTTTTCTTCGCCACTGTTTGGACTGTCTTGTGCCCCTAAATTGAGCCAAACACGTTCTGATCCGTCAGGATCGCGGCTAAGAATGTCAGGATTCCAATCAGGTGAATCAATATAAGCATCATCCACATTAATATGATAACTGACCGTACAGTTGAATTCTTCTTTGGCTCTTCGAACTAAATCAAATAATTCCACTCTAGTATCTTCTGGGTTCATCGCCAATTTTGTATTTATCTGATTTAACGAAGGATAACCTGTGTCATGTCCTTCAAACTGCCAACCAACCAAATAAGCAATCTGGGCAGCACCGTTTGTAATGCTGTGAATTTGGCGAATAATTTCCAACGCTTGCTGAAATGTCGTCATGACTTCCGATTTATTGTTTGCACAAAAAATTTTATACCAAATGGCCGCTTTATATATCGGATTTGCTTCAGGAAGTTTCCTGTTCATCCATAGTTGATACTCACATTCGTCGGCTTTTCCGTCATCATTCATATCTGTAATAAAGACAACTCTCATTTTGAGAGGGGGCATTATCCTATCGCGAATACGATATTGATAGGTATTTGGGGTGATGGAAAAACTACCGGAACGGTTTAGATATTGATCATCTTCCGATAATTGAGTTAATAATGGAATTACCGGATAATTTGTGTGTACAAAACAGCATACTTGTTCGTTAAATAGACACGTATGCATCGTCGGCACAGGTTGTCGTTCAGGAATTGTATCCAGAATTTGTTCCCGAACCAGTTTTCTATTATAAAGCCCTCTTCCCCCACTTGGAATTAACCTCCAATTGGTTTGATGGATCTCGGTACGCCAAAAGTAGAATTCCTGATCTTGGCAAGTTATTAATGGTTGATCCGTCCAATCTATACTTTGCAATGGAAAGTGAGTATCATCGATCACATTTATTCGCACACAAAGCTCATGTTCTTCTAACTGATATTCAAAAAGCAAATTCAAATCATGAGTAATCAATTTCATTCTGTATGAAACAGAAAGCGTATCCGAATTATAATCCGCATTGATATCCCAATCGTCCCAATTTGTAATACTATTATTTATAGTCAGCTTACCTTCAGGACTGCTACCGAGAATTCGCGATCCAGAGGCTTTGTGTACATATTGTTTAACTCCAGGCCAATTATACAATTCTACCACTAAATGTTTATTTTCTAATGTGTACATACATATAACCTCCAGATAGACACTGAATTTCCAATCCATAATATTCCTAGCCGACAGGTTTCACCTCAATCTTAATGTATGCTCCCAAAGCTCTGAAATCAGTGTTCGTCGGCGGTGGAAATAACTTTTTTGCTTCTTCTATGAGATGTAACTCTGTATGAAATAGCTCTCCATGAATAAGGAAACCCCCGCATTTATAGAATGCATTCGGGGGTTTCCACTTCTTATGAGCTTACTTAGTAGAAGCTGCTTGCTCGTTCATCATCGTAACAATGGATTCATAGTCTCCCATTTTCTTGATGTCTTCTTTGTACTTGTCCCACTCATCGAAGCTTTTCTCACCGATGATAAACTTCGTTACCATCTCACTGACATAAGTTTCGATCGGCGTCATGATCTCGCTCCGTTTCGCCTGCTCTTCCTTGCTCAATAATATTACAGGAGCCCTATCCATCGGTGCGATCGATTCTGCACCACCATATTGATTCGAAGCTACGAAGATAATTTCATTAATAAATTTTCCTTCTGCATAGAATGGCATTGGTTTATATTTTCCGATGTCAGCACCGAAATCCTGTGGAGTAAAGACTATTCCTGGGCGAGAACCCATGTACTTTACCAGTTCATTTCCAGGAATGTCAGCATTCATTATTTCCGGTAAATAGTACTTTTTACCATCTTTGATTTCATACGTCATTCCTTCAATACCCCAGTTGATTAGATCTATCATTTCATCCGAATATTGATAATCGATCATTTTTACGAGTAGCTCCGGATTTTTTGCTTTCGCAGAAATGAGTACACCATTATAAGGTCTAATAATTTGACCCGGTTCAGTGGATGACATTTTCCACGACTTTCCGTAATTAGGGTTGTTAGGGAGTAATGCAGCGCCCCATTCCATAGTGCCTTTCGTCATGATGTTAAATTCATTTCCAAACCCGTACCAAGCGAGCGGAATCATAAAGGACTTGCCCGTCGTTGCCTTCTGCTTCACCTGATCATCAGACTGTGTAATAATCTCGGGATCCAACAATTTCTCCTTGTACAATTTACTTACAAACATAAGCGCTTCCTTAAAGGCATCCGAAGTTGCACCATACGTAAATTCAGTACCATTCCAGAAAATACCGGAATTTGTATGATTGGAATATTGAAATCCTTCTTCCACTTTTGGCCAACCGAATGAATTGACCGGGTAAATATCTGGGTACAACTCCTTTAGTTTTTGGGCTGCGGCGTAAAATTCATCTTGAGTTTCCGGAATTTTTATGTTGTGCTTCTTAAAGATGTCGAAACGGTATAACGAACCGTACGCTGATCCTTCATTATTTTCCTTATTGGTAAAACCATCACCGAAGAAATACATATTGCCTTCCGGTGTATACATACTCGATTCAACATAAGGTGTGGACTCGAGGAACCTTGAGTAATTTGGAGCTTGATCTAAATATTTAGAAATATCGAGAACGATGCCTTGTCTACCATATTGAACAGCCAGTTCTCCTCCTTTGTTGGTCATAATGTCCGGTAGATCACCGCTTGCTAGCATTAGCTTAAATTTGTCTTCATACTCACCCCATGGAACGTACTTCCAGTCAATATCCAATGGACGGCCGATGTATGCCTCCATTCTCTTCTGCCATTCCTTTTGAATTTCAGTATTTTCCGGAGTCGTTCCAAAGGAAGCAGCCATGATGGACACCTTGAGAGGTGCTTTGTCGTCGCTTGCTTCCGAACTCTCGTTGGAATTAGACGAACAGCCCCCGAGTACTATAGTGAGTAACAGCAGTAGCGCTAATCCTGATAAGCCCAATAATTTGGTTCTTTTGAACATTTTCATTATTTCTTCCACCCTCTCAAATTTATCCTTTGATCGAACCAATCATCATACCTGTCGCAAAATGCTTTTGTAAAAAAGGATAGAGCATTAACATCGGTATAATGGTAACTATCACTGTTGCCATCTTAATGTTCTTGCTATGAACTTTCATGTCACTCATCATTTTGAAAGTTTGTGCGTTCATCGTTGAGTTATCTGTTTCCAAAATCATTTTCCGCAAAATCATCTGAATGGGATATCTATCCTCATTATTTAAATAGATTAAGGCATCGAACCACCCATTCCACGCACCAACAATTCCAAACAAGGCGAATGTCGCAAGCAAAGCTTTGGAAATCGGTAAATAGATTTGGAACAATATCCGAAAATCACTCGCTCCGTCCATATAGGCCGACTCGCCCAAATCTTTCGGAATCGTCCGGAAGAAGGTTCGAAATAGAATGACATTAAAGGCAGAAATCGCACCTGGAATGACCATAACCCATAACGTATCCAGCAAATGCAGCTTGCGAATCAGCAAATAGGTAGGAATTAATCCGCCTCCAAAAAACATCGTAATCGTCAAAAATATGATCGTGAACTTACGCAGAACAAAGTTCTGTAATGTAAGCGGATAAGCCATCATCGATGTTAACAGTAACATAATAAATGTACCTATCCCTGCATAGATAACCGTATTCCCAAACGAAGTAAGTAATTTCGATTCCGAGAGGATATATTTATAGCCTTCCAAGTTAAATCCACGTGGAATCCAACTCACTTTCCCTTGAATAATCATTTCAGGTTTACTGAGTGAGATCGCAAATGTGTTTACTAACGGATATAACATGATAATACATAAACCAATTAAAAAAATATAATTACTGAAATCAAATATTTTGGAGGTTAATCCTTGTTTGTAATGCTTAATGTTCATAGTCACTCTCCGTCTACCATAGACTCGTTTCGGAAACCTTCTTGGATATCCAATTGCCACCCGCCACAAAGACGAACGCGATCACCGAAAGCATAAACCCTACGGCTGTGCTGTATTCGTACTGAGCTCCGAGAATTCCTTGGCGATACACATAGGTATCAATTACATCTGCCGTTTCGTAAATATTCGGATTGTACATCAATATAATTTTTTGAAAATCTGTTCCTACAACACTTCCGAGCGACAAAATAAATAGGATCGTCGTTGCAGGAATGATCGCGGGCCAAGTAATATGCCATAGCCGCTGCCATCTATTCGCTCCATCTATAGTGGCCGCTTCATGAAGTACTTCATCTACACCTGATAATGCCGCCAAATAAATAATCGTTCCCCAACCGACGCCCTGCCAAATGCCTGATCCGATAAAGAGTGTTCGAAAATATTCTGACTTAGCCAAAATAGGAAACGGTTCAGCTCCAAACCAACTTATAATTCGATTAAAAAGACCATCTAGTGCCGTAAATTCTTTGATGAAACCGACAATAATTACAACCGATAAAAAATGGGGAAAATAAATGATACTTTGAACCGATCTCTTAAAAAATTTGTTATTCACTTCATTTAATAGTAATGCAAGAATAAGAGGTGCTGGAAAACTCCATAGTAGAGAATAGATGCCAAGTAAAAATGTGTTCTTAATTAGTCTAGGACTTAATGGGTTATTAAAAAATGAATAAAAATGTTTGAGGCCTACCCACGGGCTGTTAAAAATTCCTGCAGCAACATCGTAATTTTTAAATGCGATTAAGATTCCATAGATGGGAAGGTACTTGAAAACGATTACAACAAGTAAACCAGGCAGTATCATCAGTAGCAAGTTACGCTGCCTGTAGCATTGGGTCATAAATGATTTCAATGTCTTCCTCCTTTCCTTCGTTCTAGTTATAGCGTAATTCCATGCTAGAAGAAGGACAAGGCGCTGAACTTAATAATAGGGTCAGTTTTCAATATTTAAAGCCCGTCGGTATTTAATATAGGCATCAGTTTTTAATATAGATATAGATTTCGATTAGAAAAATACGTATGATTAACTTAGAAATGTAATCGCTATCATAATAGATTAGCAGAATGTAGAATAGGGGGTCGCTGTATGAATACTAGATTTTTGAAGCTAAAAAACCAAAACATGTACGTAAAAATTATTACACTCAACCTGATTTTCACTCTTCTTTTTTCGTCGATCCTCCTGTACAATTCCCAGTATTTGAAAAATACCGTTATACATAATCTCAATCAAACGAACAAAGATTCCTTAATTGATATCGCCGGAGATGTTGATCAACAGCTTAATAAGCTTAAGCAAAGTGTATTTTCATTAAGCATGAATTTGGACATGGTCTACCTTAACAAAACGGATTCCAGTGCACTGGGTTACAAGTCAATGTTAATACGGTTCAATCAGAAGTTGAATGAGCTAGGTCGTCTACTGCCATTTGAGTCTTCCATTTTCGTCTATTTTAATGATAAAGGTTACGTAACAAGCGCTGATGGAAGCCGCCAATTGGATCTATTCTATGAGAAGCTCCGTTTGGAAAGCACTGATTTCACCTGCAAGTGCCTACATCTAATAGAGCAAAGTGACACTTTCCAAAATTATGATCGGTTTATGACCTATGTATATCGAATTAATAACGTTGGATCTATCATAGTCAAAATTAACAAATCAGGTCTTGAAAGTGATCTGCGCAAATCCGCACAAGTACTAGACAATATGATATGGATTACAATGGAAAACGGTGGAATGGTGGCGGGGAATTCCCGAATTACTGCAGACCTAAAAGATCAGTTACAGTCCGAGGCTTCTTCATTCGTTATTGATAATAAAAAATATTCCTCCATCCAAATGACATTAAACAAATTCAACTATACCGTTCTTTACCCTGAAAGCATCCTTCAGCAAAAAATTCGTCAAGCCAATCAATACACGATGCTGCTGTTCATTGTGTTTCTGGTCATATCCACTGGGTTGCTCATGGCAAATATGACCATTTATAGACCGATCAAATCAACCATTACCAGTCTAAATTCTACCAACCAAAAGATGAAGCAAGCATTGAATGAGCAGAATATGATTATGGAGCAAAATGCACTCTTACGACTTGCTTCTGACACGTCACAGGACATTCCACAAGAGATGCTTCAAGCACTTCATAACGCATACAATAACGGTTATATTCTGACTTTCTTTATCGAAACACATCGCGGTACCAGCCTAGAGCATGCATACAAGACGCTGGAGCAGCATTTGTTAACGTATTTTACTGTACATAAATTAATTCATCGTACGGATGCCGGTACCTACCTCATCTATAATATGAACCCTGTTGATATGAGCAGAGAGATGCCTGTCATTCTCGACATAATCGCATCCGAAGGCTATTTCATTATGTGTGGTATAAGCGGGTATATGACCGATATTAGTACGATACATCAAGCCATTCAGGAAAGTACTCAAGCTATTGAGCAATACCCGTACAATTGGGAAGCTACCCATCATATCGCTAACTTCACCGACCATACTTTGATCCAAGAAACATCAATTGCCCTCTCTATCGATAAGGAGCAGGAATTAATTGCTTATGTATTAAAGGGCAACCAAGAAAGCTTGAGACAATTTTTTTCCGGTACAGTCCGTCATTTGATGAAGCGAATGACTTATCAGGATATTCGTATTCTCCATCGATACTTAAACGATTTGTTTAATGTCATCATCTCTAGCAAAAAGATCAAAACGACTCATTTAGGTGATGCGCTAAAAATGGACTTAAGCTCCGCCCGCAATCCTGAGCTTGTTTATATGGAGCTGCTCCATAAATATGATGCACTTACCTCTTACTCAACCAATCAAGATATGACGCTGTATGATAAGATCGTTATTTTTATTGATGAAAACTATAACCGGGACTTGTCGCTTACTATTATTGCCGATCAATTCAATATCACTACCGTTTATTTATCAAGCTATTTCAAAAAAAATTCTGGCTATAATATTACTCATTACGTTAAAAATGTCCGTATGAATGCGGCTCTTAAACAGCAGATCCAGCACCCTCATCTGACCATTAAAGAAATTGCTGATAGGGTCGGTTATTGCAGCGAGCAGACGTTTACCCGGCATTTCAAAAAAACATTCGGAACTACGCCTACACAGTACATGAGAATCCCGATGGAGAACGTACTCATGGAAAACTGAATAACTGGAGAACGGAACAACTGGGTGATTCCCGTTCCGTTCTCCATCCACGTCACCTTATCTCTATAGAATTGAACTGCTCTCATGATTCGTATCCCAGCATATAGATAATTTTTTCACACCGAAAACAATCGAACTATCCAATCTTTCCAGCACTGTATCTGCTTCCTGCTGCAAGCCTTTGATTCGCTGTAACAATACGGTTAGCGCAATTTTTGCCTCCAACCGCGCAAGTGAAGCACCAAGACAAAAATGAATACCTTGGCCAAACGCAAGATGCGGATTCGATCCACGACGTATGTCAAATTGCTCTGGCTCCGTGAACACCCTCTCATCATGGTTGGCTGATCCAATCCAAACGACAACCTCCTGCCCTACCTCAAATTGTTTTCCGTGCAGCTCAGTTGCTTTTTTCACCCTCCGGTACATAGACTGTACAGGTGAACAATAACGCAGCACTTCTTCAACCGCTTGCGGAAGCAGCGCCAAATCCTCCGTTATTTCTGCCAACACCGAAGGCTGATTTTCCAGACAAAGAACCGCAGACGAGATGAGATTCGTCGTCGTTTCGTTCCCCGCGACAAGCAACAATATGCAAAAGCCGATCAGCTCCAGCTCATCCAGCTTTTCTCCTTCACATTCCGCGCGTACGAGATTACTGATCAAGTCATCTTCCGGCTGTTTACGGCGCTGTTCGATGATATCACCAAAATACTCACTCATATCCTGTTGGCATTGCAGATAACGTGAATAATCGTTTCCAACTAGTGCATCTGACCACTCCTTGAAACGATCAAGATCCTCAGAGGGAATTCCGAGCATTTCAGCAATAACGATGATAGGAAGAGGGCTGGCAAAATCATGGACAACGTCCATACGGCCATACGGTACTACCCGATCGAGCAGTTCATCAGCAATTTCCTCGATTTTCGGAGCCAGCGCTTCGATCACTTTCGGAGTGAACGCCTGCATGACTAATCTGCGCAGCAGTCTCTGCTTGGGGGGATCTGTTCGTAGAATACTTGCCTCGATTGGCTCCTCCTTTTGCGGCTTTTCCGTAAATTGAGACGAAAAGTGCTCATGATCAGACAAGACCAATTTGACATCATCATACCGAAACATAGACCATGTATTTGACTCTGCATGAAATGAGACAGGGTCATGATCCCTCATTTGTTTATACCACGACAGCGGAACCAGTTTATCCGTTTTTAACCAATCCATAACGTCCACCACACTTCCTATTTTAGTTATAATGAGCTTCAATTCTTTTTTGTACTGACTAGTCAGTTTAAATCATACATAGTATATCTTCAACTGTCAATCCCATCTAGCTCTATTTACAAGCATAAACGGCTGGCGCCGTCTTCTGGCGGCATAAGCTCGTTTCGCGGTGAAATATAGGTGAAGTATAAGCGTGAAACTTATACTTTCCTATATTTGAACAAAAAAAAGACCTACCTTGTAGTAAGGAGGCTTAGACAAACACTATTCACTTCAATTCATTCGAATCAACCAGGTCATTCTTCTATATGAAAAGTGTAGAGGTGACGGACATATACATAAATTGTTCAATCTCTTCTTGCTTCAAATCGTCTTTATGGTTCAAATAATAGCCGCAAAGCCCGTTGAGCATACCAAGGATGCCTGCAGCCGCCAGATTAAAGTTCATTTCCTTGAACATGCCATCACGCCAGCCCTCTTCCAAAAGCGAAGCAATAAAGCCGATATATCCGACACGCAGTTCTTTCATTTCTTCCAAAATATCCGGTTCAATTCCGTTTGACATCTCATTGAAAAAGATATGTGCCAACCTATTATATTCCAGGTAAAGGTCAATATTATGTTTGATCGCAAGCAAGACCCGCTCTCCCGGGGACAAATCGTCGTTCAGAGCTTCACTGACCTTGCCGGTAATCATCTCTAGCCCTTCGATTACGAGCGCCTTAAACAATTGCGCTTTAGACGGAAAGTGATAGTATAACGTACCCTTCGCCACAGACGCCTCCAAAGCGATGTCATCCATGCTTGCCCGATGATACCCATTTTCCGAAAAAACGGTAAGGGCCGCCTCCAAAATTTTGACTCTGCTCATTTTCATCCTGCCTTCACCACAGATTTATAGTCCAAGGTTTTTCTTTTCATTATACTCTGCGATCAAGTATTGTCCATACAGTTAGCCTATGGAGAATGTATTGGATCACCTATTCTATGAATCTATCCCTATACTTCCCGGGAGTGATTCCTGTTGCTTTTTTGAATGCATTTGAGAAGTGATGTACGTCCGAAAACCCACAATATTCACTAACAAGTTGAATCGAATGATCGTTCCTCAACAACTCCAGTGCATGATCAATTCTAACTTTTAGCAAATATCGATATGGGGAAGTCCCAAAGGCTTGTTTGAATAATACTTGAAACCTCGACGTTGATATGCCAGCTCTTTGCGCCATATCACTCACTGTGATCGGTTCGGAGAAGTGGAACGAAATATACGAAGTGATCCAATTCAGAAAAGGTTTGGTCTGGATAGAGGAAAGCTGTGGTTTCATATAATCCTTGATAATGGCGGCCACGCATTCATAAACGAAATGATTAGCCTCCATGCGACTGATGAAGGTTTGCAACTGCCAAAGCTCTATAGCTTTCAACAACAGGTCACGCATTTTTTGTGGCTGGTTGCAATTGAGCTTAAGCGGAATTTCGAACGCTGTAAAATCATTCAATCTCGGCTGCATCAAATCCACATGATTCGTCATATCCAATTGTCCCGGCAGCGTAATAAAGCTTTGTTCTCGAAGCGGATTATAGAAGAAGTCAAGGTGAATGTACGGGTTTATCGTATTGGTTATCCCTTTTATAGTATGAATATCGCCAGGCTGAAGCAAACAAAAGTCGCCTTCATTTAAAGTATAAGGCACCCCATTGAGCTGAATCTCGAATATTCCTTCCTGAACATAGAAAAGGATGTAATCCAGCAAATTGCGTTCTCCCAAATAAAACGGAGGGCGAATCGCATAATCAGCCTGACGAATGTAAGGAACAATATCATATTGATCAATCTCCATCCCAAGTCTCCTTATGGAAATAACCTTCTTGAATGCCAAGAGGTTATTAATCGCAATCGTTTTTTACAAAGAGAATAATAGCTCTCTTCAAAGATTTCACCCTCAAATTCTTCTATTATTATAGCATATTAGCCTCTAAGTATAAGTGCCGCCACTAGCTGCAAATACGAGAGAAAAAGGAGTGTTAAAATGAAAAAAGTATATAAAGATGCAAAGACAAAAGAAATCTCTTTCCCGCTTGGCGGAATTGGAACGGGTTGTATCGGCTTAGCGGGAAATGGCCGATTGATCGATTGGGAGATCTTCAACCGACCGAACAAAAAGAGCTTCAACGGCTTTAGCCATTTTGCTGTAAAAGCAGAGTCTGATGGCAAGGTATTGGATGCTCGTGTGCTCCAAGGCGATTTACAAGCGCCCTTTGTGGGTGAACCTCTGCGAAATGCTCCATTGCATAGCGGATATGGCTTCGGCCCAGAGAGCAACACAATGGCTGGCATGCCGCATTTTAAAGATACTACCTTCAGCGGTGAGTTTCCTTTAGCACAAATGAATTTCGCCGATGATCAATTTCCGGGGACCATTACTTTAAATGCGTTTAATCCCTTTATCCCTTTAAATGATCATGATTCAAGCTTGCCGGCTGCTTTTTTCGAAATCGAATTTACGAATACGAGCCAGCAGCCAATTACCTATACGGCATGTTTATCTGTCGGCAACCCGGTGCCTTCAGAGAAAGTCATTCATCAGTATAAGAAAGAAAACAGCAGCGCTCATGAGAGCATTCATTCCATAAAGTTATTATCCAATCAATTTGCTGCGGACGATCCTCAGTTTGGAGATATTAGCGTTGCAACCGATGCCGATTCCGTTAGTTATCAGGAGTTCTGGTACCGCGGCGGTTGGTGCGATAATTTGGAGATGTTCTGGCGGGATTTTACCACGCATGGACCGATGAAAAATAGACATTACCCAGAGAGCTCACCCACTCATCCAAGACATCGGGATATGTCTTCCTTAGCAGCGCACATTGACTTGCTTCCTGGGCAGAAGGAGACAATCCGTTTTGTTATTAGCTGGAATTATCCGAATTGCTATAACTTTTGGAATCCAGAGAAGGACAACACAACGCTTTGGAAAAATTATTACGCAACGCTATTTGCAGATTCTAGCCAGAGCGCGGCTTATGCACTGCAGCATTGGAATCGACTTTATACGGAAACAAATTTGTTTAAAGAAGCTTTATTCAGTTCAACGTTGCCTCCTGTCGTAATCGAAGCTATTTCTGCTAATTTGTCGGTATTAAAAACGCCAACAAGCTTAAGACTGACCGACGGTTCGTTTTATGGATTTGAAGGCTCTATAGCCGATATCGGCTGCTGTGAAGGCTCTTGTACCCATGTATGGAACTATGCGTACGCCCTACCTTTTCTTTTCCCGAAGCTGGAGCGCAGTATGCGTGATCTGGATTATAAGCACAACCTGCACGAAGACGGCAGAATGTCCTTCCGCCTCATGCTTCCTCTAGGCCGTGCAGCTGATGGGTTCCATGCGTGCGCGGATGGACAATTTGGAGGTGTAATCAAAGCCTATCGCGATTGGAAAATTTCCGGTGATACGAGCAACCTGAAAGCTAACTGGCCGGCTATTAAACGTTCCATCGCATATGCTTGGGCCGATAGTAATAAAGATCAGTGGGATCCACAAAAGCGGGGCGTGTTAGACGGAAGGCAGCACCATACGCTGGATATGGAGCTATATGGGCCTAATTCGTGGTTGACGGGCTTCTACCTGGCAGCGCTTAAAGCAGGTGCGGAAATGGCTGAATATTTAGGAGAGCCTAAGCTCGCAATGGAATACCGTGCAATTTTTGATAAAGGACGTCAATGGACGGACGAGAACCTGTTCAACGGTGAGTATTATATGCAAAAGATCGACTTGCAGGATCGGAAAATTCTAGAGCCATATATCTCAGTAGAAGACGACGATACCATTCTGGCATACTGGAACGAAGAAGTTCAGGAAATCAAATATCAGGTTTCCGAAGGCTGTGTGATTGATCAGGTCATCGCACAGTGGCATGCTAATCTATGTGGTCTGGGTCAAATATTCGACAACCAGCAGGTGCGCAAAGCGCTAAAATCGCTCTACAACTATAATTTCAAATCCTCTATGAAGAATGAAGCCAATACGTGGCGGTTGTTCTCACTCAATGATGAAGCCGGCATTGTAATATGTTCTTGGCCTGAAGGAATCACCAAACCAGCCGTCCCGCTAACTTATGCATCTGAAACGATGACAGGTTTTGAATACCAAGCAGCATCCCATATGATACAAGAAGGGCTGATTGAAGAGGGGCTTTCGATTGTAAATGCAATTCGCGAACGTTATGACGGGGAGAAACGAAACCCTTGGAACGAAATAGAATGCGGAAGCAATTATGCCCGATCTATGGCAAGCTATTCCTTATTGCAAGCATACAGCGGATTCTCATTTAATGCGGTAAAGGGCTTGATCGGTTTTCAACCCATCCTTACCGAGGATGGTACTTTCCGCTCATTCTGGTCTTTGGATAGTGGCTGGGGATTGTTCAGCGTACAAGCAGAGCGTATACAGCTCCAAGTTTTGAAGGGTATTCTTAATTTATCTCTGTTTCAGCTTCCAAATGCATGGCTTGCCCAAATCACAGCTGTTCATATTGAAGAACATCCTGTGAAATTCAGCATTGAGAATAATCTTATCCATTTTCCAGACACCATAGCATTGGGTGAGCAGCGTGTATTAGAATTAATACTTCAGAAATAAAGCCAGCAGGAATCAGAAGATTGACGGTCGAATATACGGTTGTATAGCAAATTGAAATTAAAGGGGTGACAGAATGGAAAATTACTCCGCATTAATTAGTAAGCAGAGAGCTTTCTTTAATAAACATGAAACCAAGCCTCTCCCCATCCGGATTGAAGCACTGCACAAATTAGGAGAAGCAATAAGGAAATATGAGAAGGACATTATTCAAGCTTTGAAGCTCGATTTGAATAAATCCGAGTTCGAGGCTTATTCAACTGAAATAGGAATTGTACTGAAAGAAATCCGTTTTGTCATTAAGCATCTGCGATCTTGGGCTCGGCCCAAAAATGTAAAAACGCCAATTACTCATATCGGCTCGAAAAGCACTATTTATTATGAGCCCTACGGAATTGCTCTCATTATTGCTCCTTGGAACTTCCCTTTCCAATTAGCTGTCGCACCGCTTATTGGTGCCATTGCCGCGGGAAACTGTGCCATCGTTAAGCCGTCAGAGCTAACTCCTCGAACATCCGAGGTATTAGCGCATTTAATTAAAGAAACGTTTCCGGAAAAATATATAGCTGTCGTGCAGGGGGGCGTAGAAACAAGCCAAGCTCTGCTGAATGAGAAGTTCGATTATATCTTTTATACGGGGGGCATTCCTGTAGGAAAAGTGATAATGGAAGCAGCCTCCAAACATTTAACACCGGTCACCTTAGAATTAGGGGGCAAAAGTCCCTGCATCGTTCATAAGGATGCCCACTTGAAGCTGGCTGCCAGACGAATTGCTTGGGGAAAGTTTATGAACGCAGGTCAAATCTGTGTAGCACCGGACTATATTTACATTCATCATTCGATTAGAGCCGCGTTTATTGCTGAATTAAAGAACGCTACTGAACAATTGTATGGTGTCCATCCGCTCGATAACGAGTCCTATACGCGAATCGTAAGCGACAAGCATTTTAATCGGCTGCAATCGTTGCTCCATGATGGAGAAATTGTAATAGGCGGGAAAAGCAATCGCGACAGATTAATTATTGAGCCTACCGTAATAACAGGTATAACATCTGAAAGTACGATCATGCAGGATGAAATATTCGGTCCTATTTTGCCTGTACTTGAATATAGTGATATGGAAACGGTTCTGGGAGAAATCAATAGTAGGCCAAAGCCGCTTGCCCTGTATATCTTCTCAGAAAGTAAGGATATACAGCAGCAAGTGCTTACTAATGCTTCTTTTGGCGGAGGCTGTATAAATGATACGGTCTATCACTTTACCTCTCCTTACTTACCCTTTGGTGGAGTTGGAAGCAGCGGAATCGGTGATTATCATGGTCAAAGCAGCTTTAAGCTTTTCTCGCACCGCAAAAGCGTGTTGAAGCAGACCACGTTATTTGATATTCCTTTTCGCTATCCCCATATTAAAAATGGACTTAAAAAAATTAAAATGTTTCTGAAATAAGGATCATTCTACATGGAAGGACGAGGAGTAATCTCAATGAAAAAGTACTGGTTACCCGCACTTATATTATTAATGAGCTTGCTCTACATATTCGTTATTCCTTCTGACCCGCATATCATCAAGATACTATTCAAGTTAATTCCGATGTGGCTCATAATCGTGTATGCCTATCTGCAATTTCCTAGCGCCAGAAGGCGATATCATTGGCTGTTATTGATCGGATTATTTTTCTGCATGCTTGGCGATGGTCTGCTGCAATGGTTTGTCGTAGGATTATCCGCCTTTCTCATCGGTCATCTATTTTATTTGTCCGCATTTCTAAATAGATGGCATTTCTCGAAGCTTCGTATGCTAACAATTGCACCGATCGCTCTTTTCGGCGTATTCATGGGTTCTGAAATTGTTCATGCGTTGATAAAAGACAGCAATGAATCCTTAATCGTGCCTGTTGTTCTCTACATAATCGTCATTTCCTTAATGACATGGTCAGCCATTATGACCGGACACAAATGGGCAATTATAGGAAGTATCTTGTTTACGATTTCGGACTCTATTTTATCCTGGAACCTATTTGTATCCGACATAACGTATTCAGGTACACTCATCATGACAACTTATTACGGCGCTCAATTTTGTATAGCCTACAGCATTCGAACAATAGCTGCAAATAAGACCATTCTATAAGGTAGTCGTCTCATAATATCGCGCAATTTCGATTATCATCGCACCCATACGTTCTAATTCTGGGACGACGATTCGTTCTATACCCTGCTCTTTCAGCGCCTCAGCCGTCACTTTGCCAACCGCTGCTGCCAGAACAGGTCCCTGAAAAGCTGTCATAACCGTTTTTTCATGACCTTTTGCAGCCGCATAGTTGAAGAAATATTTGACCTGAACACCTGTCGTAAAGCATACGGCATCCACTGAGCCTTCTGACAACTCCGCAATGAGCGTATCCATCGTGCTGTCTTCCGGCGGAGTATGTCTGTAGGGCAGCACCGATTCTACATCCGAAGCGCCTTTATCCAGTAAAAACTTCTCCAGCTCCGGAGACGGTTCGCCATGGAGTTGAACGAGTACCCGCTGACCTTCAAAGCTGCAGTCCTTCAGGTTTTCCATGAGGCTTTGAACGGTGCCGTCGTCATCACTAACAACCGCACTAAGCCCCGTTCTCTTAAGGAAGGCCGACGTTTTATAACCTCTTGTTGCTATTTTCGCTTTTGTAAATGCAGCCAGCACTTCCGTATGAATACTTAGTTTTTCAGCTGCCTTAAGCAGGCTGTCCGCACCAATTCCGGTTGTTAAAATAATCCAGTCCGTACCTTCTTTAGCCAGCTTCTGCAAAGAAACAGCTACAGAAGCATCTTCTATTATCGTTAAACCCTGAAGAGAACGAATAATCGGCGTACCGCCCTGCTTCTCAATAATCAAACTCATTTCATTCGTTTTCTGTGATCCCCCGATTACAATACGCTTGCCTTGCAATGCTTCGTTCCCCATGATGATTCTTGTCACCGCACTTTCTATGATTATACTAATCTACGCTAACGTCATTATACCTGAAGGAAAATAAACGAACAGCTTATTTATTTAAGTTGTTGTCCCTTTTTAATACTCACAACGTAGAACAAACTGGTTTCTTTTGCATGCGAAGAAAGCCTGTTGATTAACCTAATACTGGAAACCAATAACAAGCAATAAGGAGCTCAAAAACGGTTCATATAAATATAGTTTTAAGTTTCACGCTTATGCTCTTCCTATTTTTCGCCGTGAAACGAGCTTATGCCGCTAGAAAAAGACCCAGCCGTTTACGCGTGTGCCGCATAGTTTCAAATTCTGAAACTAAATAAGGCTGCAATAGGGTAAACTGCGATTTAGTGTCAACAGATGAACGTAATTGCTGGTTGAGCGCGATCTATGCCCTCTTTATGGTGGATTAGTTGCATATTCTGAAATTACACCATCGCTATTTCCATAAAGATACTCATTAGTTTCACATTATGACACTAATAAATATGGCCTCCAAGCTACCAATGATTAATCACATGCAAAGCAATATCCTATCGACATAGCAACTAATACAAACCCTTCGCTTCAAGTAAAGCCAACTTTTCAGTGGGTACACTCTTTGCGATATCCTTTCTACCGCGGAACGCTTCCTCGTCGACGAAGAACACAAACTCCTTCACTAGTGGTCGAATATCCCCCCCTTTGAACTGATTGAGCTCCTGCGCTACTTCATACCACAGCTTTTTTGACTCCCTCCACCAGTTTCCCTTTGATTCCCAGTACTGAAGGAGGATGGAGAATTGCTCTGCCAACTCATTATTTTCAAGCTGCAATTGATATTCAGTCGGATGCTCGCTAGAATACCATAGTTCGTCTTTCTTGTGTTTGCCCTGCAACTGTTCAATTCGAGTTTCTTCTGAGCCCAACTGTACAATGGGATTGGAAATAGCATCCGGTGTATCATGAAGATAGATTGCAGCAAAGCACATTTTTTCTTTCGGATTTCGTTCGCAATATTCTAGTAATTCTCGTTCCCATTCCATAATAAGCGATTCAATTACTCGCTCTCGCAACTCCAGCGTTTCTGATTTTTCCATCTTTAAATAGATCGTTTTGTCATGCTGATCTTTAATTTGTTTAAGTGTTTCACCTTCATCGTATGTAAGCGTATAACGATAATGACGGTTTCCTACACCCGAATATACATCCCGCTGAATTGATATGATCTGGCGGTTTTTATCATCATTTTTGTATAGTTCCTCGAAATACCAACTTTGCATCAGTGAGATACCGTGCCTAACAATAAATTCCACATACTGAACTGGCAAGCCTTGCTCGAATACAATTACTTCGATGCTGTCCAGCTTATCGTTATGGTATTTTCTTGTTATTCGCCGATTATTATCGACAGATTGATAGCTACAAAAATCTACCGATGTTTTTTTAGTTACAAGTACGTTTCCTTCAGCATCGAGTCCGTATAACCAACCATGATCTTTTTTACTAATGCCAGCTGGCTTCTCATGATTTCTTTCAAAATAAAAGGGCATGACTTCATATCTATTGCCTCTTGTAAACTCCCACTTCACAACCTTGTTCTCTGCTTCGGCCATATACAGGTTTCTATTGATTTGTGAATCTTCACATAGAGCTATGTAATCTTTTCCATCAATACTCATTGGACACGCTCTCCCTATTGCAAGTAAGTCACAAGTATTTGAATAACAATTCAGTTTATTATAACTAACAACAGCAATTTTTGTTCTATACAAGAAGAAAAAAAGCCATAGGCTGAGGGTTGTATCATCGCAGCTGATACAACCGGCAAAGTTGCGAACCGAACAAACAATTCAGGACGAGAGCGACACAAAATAAAAAACGATTATAAACCAAGAACTATTCAACAAACGGGGAACGTTAGTTAAACATAAAGGGTTCTACATATTAAGCATGACTAATATATAGAACGTACAATAACTAAAACTGCCAATGAGCTAGGTATTGTCTTAAATGTGATCGAAATTAATAATTATAAAGATTCTCAAAGCTCACCCTCCGCTAACGGTGCTTTTAACGTAATATACAACGGCAAGCTTCTCACATACCAACCCATCACAAAACGAGAGTTTCTGAAACTTCTTCAAGAAGCAAAATAACATAGATGAAAAGCACCAAAAAGCCAGCGTAAAAACGAGACCACTGAAAAAGTTCATAGCATTAAAACAGAGTACCCTTCCTCGATTTTTTTGAGGAAGAGTACTCTGTTTTTACAGAATAAATATTGCCTTGATAACGGGCGAAATGCAGTGCCTCCCATTTGTATGTTTAAATATGGCTCGACCTAAAAATCAGCGTTTGACAGAAAGTGAGTTCAGCCTACTCTACTTTTCTCTTCTGTTGTCGTATTTGACTGTATTATATACAACCAACTCCACTTCAAAAACGTTGTATTTGTCCCAGACTGTATTTCATACAAGCTAATCGCCTGTTACGTAGATAAAGAGCTTCAAACAACCTATTTGATTGTATCTTTTCCATTCAAACACATTGAAACATGGGAATATAAGCTGTTTGAATGTACGATATCCATTCTACACGCCCATCTATCCCACTTACATGCGTTGAAACACAGGTTTTTCAGTGAACTCCGTAAAAACGCTTGCTTTTGTCAACTTCTCGCATCCGAATAGGCAATCCGTTAATTATCTCTAAACTGCCTCTGCTTTTTTGCCTTCGCCCATTAGCTTCGCTGTAATAACCCCTACAACTAAGCACCATACCGGTGCTGAGATGCCAAGAAAGGACACATTGGACACCGCGATAGCAAATGTAAATGCTGTTGCATAGCGATATTCAGTCCGGGTAAATGCAGATTGCAAACTCTGAATAAATACGCCAACTAACGAGAAGCCTGTAATAATAAGTATAAAAGAAAAAGGAAGTATTTTTAGAAACGCAATAACCTTCCAAGCAAATAAACCAAACAGCGCTACGAGCACACCAGAGACGATCGCTGCGTAATATCTTTTCTCCTTAGGTCCCGCTTCTTCATTACTACAAAGCATACTCATCATACCGCCAATGTTAATCGTGTGGCCGCCCAGCCATCCGATTGCTATGGTAGAGAGACCTGAAATCGTTATCGTTTTTGCAGCAGGAGGCTCGTAGCCATTTTTGCGAAGTGCCGCTAGGGCAACGAATAGATCATTGCTTAGAACAAGAATTGCCAAAGGAAACGCTAATGATACCAATGCGCTCCATGAAAATACCGGGGTAACGATATGCGGCAGCGCGAACGGTATTTGCTCTATTTTCGGGAAGTCATAGCTTATCCAAAGTGCGAGCATTCCCATACAGATGACTCCTAGAACGGGAGGACATTTTTTGAACAGCCTCGGAAATAAGAAAAAGCCAACCAGCGCCATTCCGCCTACAAAAGGGCCATCCTTAAATGCCGGAACAATCTGTACAATGTGGTTGAAGATTAGACCTGCTAGCATCGCGTCCATAAGTGGTTTTGGAAGAACAGCAAGCAGCTTGTCAGAAAGTCCTGAAAACCCGAATATCGCAATAATCAAACCTGCCATTATACTAGCGCCAGCCAGTTGTTCGACAGTGAATTGTGAAACCGACGTGCTTAAAAAAGCGACAGCCGTAATCGAATGGGCGCCGCCAAAAGGGATCTTATAGCGGATCGACAAAATGACATTCAATAAGCCGCCAAAAAAATAAACAGTAAAAATCCAAGCTACTAGCTCAAGACTCGTAAAACCAGCCTTTTCCGCACTGCTGACAATCAAAATCGCTCCGCCTGTACAAGCTAGTAATGCGGATAAAATACCGGTTATCACTTGCTGTGAAGATAACCCTAAGTTGTTTTTCAATACAAAGTTCGAATTGTTTTTCATGTTATTCTGTCTGTTCCCATCTAGTAAATTGAGGCGTTCGTTTCCTCGTGAAACCTATATGAATCATCGCATTAAGTTCATTTAATGATACAAACAATTATATATTTTGTGACCGTCCATTTCCGCTTTTATTTCCCCAACCATTCGTATGGCTGGTTAATTGAGCTGCTTTCGCTTATTGTAAGAATAGACTCTTATTATAATTTTGAAAAGGATGCTTGTATTTCATGTGGAAACCCGATCGTTCAAATAAAACGGCTATCTATCAACAAATTATCGATCATATCGAACGAAGCATTTCATATGGAGAGCTGCCCCCAGGGAGCATGCTGCCTTCTGAGCGAAAGCTTGCGGAGCAGCTCGGTGTGAACCGAAGCACGGTCATTCAAGCCTATGAAGAGCTGCGAGCTTCAGGGTTAATTGAAAGCGCGGTTGGCAGCGGAACACATGTAAGCCGTACAAAATGGGGAATTTCGCCTACACATACTCCTAATTGGCGCCAATATACAGAGGGAGGAACCTTCCTCCCTAATCTTCCGCTCATGAGACGTATTCGTGAGGTCACTTTAAATGATCCGTCGATTATCAATTTCGCCAGCGGTGAATTGTCATCCAATTTATATCCGAACGAGCTGGTAGGCAAGCTTATGAAGGAACAGAGCTTTCATGAGCATCTTGGTTATGACGATCCGCAGGGCTATAAGCCATTGCGTGAAAGGCTAGTGTCCAGCTTAAAGCTGCACAACGGGATCAACACGACGGACTCATCCATTCTAATTACTTCCGGCTCTCAGCAATCTCTCTATTTAATTACGCAATGCCTGCTGTCGCCAGGCGATGCTGTCGCCATTGAAGATCCATCTTATTGCTATTCGTTGCCTATGTTCCAGTCTGCTGGCTTACGAATTTTCCGACTGCCCGTGCACGCAGACGGGATCGAGCCTGAAGACCTTATTACTCTCTACCGCCAGCACAGAATTCGCATGGTATTCCTTAATTTGAATTATCAAAATCCGACTGGCACTGTACTAAGCGAGCCAAAGCGAAAGCGTCTCCTTCAAATAGCTGCTGATCTGCGCATACCAATTGTAGAGGACGATCCGTTCAGCCTTACATCCTTTAAAGGCTCAGCACCCGCTCCGCTTAAATCATTAGATACAGATGGCATCGTTTTATACATAGGGTCACTTTCTAAAATAGCCGCATCTGGTTTACGCATAGGATGGCTGCTCGCGCCTCAATCAGTCATTGATCGATTGTCAGACGCAAGGCAGCAAATGGACTTCGGATTAAGCATCGTATCCCAATGGGTTGCGGATCGTCTGTTTGCCTCAGAGCATTTCGACCAGCATCTAGTTCAACTGAGACAAGCGTTAGAGCATAAGCAGCAAATAATGGTTCAAGCCTTAAGAGATTGCTTGCAGGAGAGGGTATCCTTCACCACGCCGCAAGGCGGACTTAATTTATGGTGCAAAATCAATCAAAACGTTAATGACAGTAAATTACTAGAGGAATCCATTAAACGAGGAGTCTTGCTCGTACCTGGCAGCGTGTTTGGCTCGGAGTCAGGCTTTGTCCGGCTTAGCTACGCTAAGCCGCAGACAGAGGAAATTCATGACGGTATCTCAGCAATTGCCGAGGCATTAAAGACATTGAGTAGAGACTGAGAATGAGATCTGCGTGGTTTTTTATCAAAAAGAATTATTACTGAGTACGGTTATTACCCATAATTGGTCCGATTTCCTTCGGCAATTTTTTGGACGCGCTCGGAACCGCTCTCGGCTTCTCATTAATAACGTCGGAAGAATAAATCATAATGCTGACAACGCCCCCGCCCGCGAAAGCACGGATTAGAATAGGCTGGCTGTAATTATTTTGGAATACAAAATCCGGCCCTTGCCAGCTTACCGTTGCATCGCGTCCGGGCGGCACATAGTGAACGCTTCTGCTATGCGAATATCGATTAACGATTTGAAGCCCCGCATGATCCACCGCATTGAACAGTGTCGATGATATTTGACAAATCCCTCCCCCTATCCCTTCGGACACCTCTCCTCTTACGATGACGGGTGCACGCAAATAGCCCTTTTCCTCCGTCCGTTTCCCAACAATCTTATTGAAGGAAAACGTCTCGCCAGGAAATAATACATAATTATTAATTGCCTTGGCGGCTAAACCGATATTAGAAGACCGGTTTTTATTGTTGCTATTGTAATAGGTCGCATATTGGCCAATCCTCTTCACATTTATAGAAGACAGAAGCTCACTATCCACTTTAGGGTGAATAGTCAGCATCGGGGCTTCAATCCTCGTTATCTCGCCTTCAAAAATATAGCTGTAAAATTGCTCTGTAAATGCTCTTCTATTGAGTTTACTCCCTGCTTGCTCAGCTATGATTTTACCTCCACTATCCAGAGTGGCATTAATGGGCGCCCTATACGTTCGCGAATTCAGGTCATCCATTAGTTGATCTAGCTTTTTATCCATTACAATCGGAACTCCCGGCAATGGATGGATATAATCGGAAGGAATTACCACTGCTATCTTTTGTCCATGATGCTCAATCGTCAACGGCTCTTGCTGTTGGACTTGCTGAAACATAAATAGAAGGGCCAGTATAAATTGCAATCCCAAAGTCGAAAACCTCCTGCTTACGATCTTATCGACATAGTATGTTTCTGAATGCCACAGTCCATACACAAGAGGATATGTACATAAATAGTGATGAACTAGCTGAAAATACGAATACAGCGTTTAAGCACATAATTTTCACATCACTTTATACGGAGGTATTCAGATGGAACCGCGTTTATTAAGAAAGCTTGCCATTATACTTATTGCAGCATTAGCTGGATTTATCTTTCAGCCAGCTGCCACAAATAATATCGTAAATGCAGCTAAGCCATCCCCTCAGACTAAGACCAATACGAAGGTCATTATAAAAGTCCGTTCTGTACAAAACGCGGCCCTGTTTAGCGAGCTTGCTATCGACAGCTCCGATATGTCGAAAGCATTGGTTGAAGGAAAGCTGGAAAGTTCTGTAGAAAGCACCTTCTTGCCCGATATCGAAGTCACTCTTATTCAAGATAACAAGCCAGACCTCTATCGTTTAGAGCGAACAGGGAATCTCTGGAATGAATCAAAGATGAACCGAATCGTCTTAAGCAAAAACGTTGCAAATGAATTGATTCATCTTGCTGAATCGTTGCGGACTCACCATTATGGGGACCTTATTCCATGGGAGACAGCGCAAATCATGGTGCCGAGGAAAAGTAAATTTTCCGTCACTGATCTGGAAACCGGCCTTACTTTTCAAGTGCAAAGGCGAGCAGGACATGATCACGCGGACGTACAACCGTTAACGAAGACGGATACGATGATCATGAAACAAATTTACAACGATCATTGGAGCTGGAAGAGGAAAGCGATTCTCGTTCATAACGGGCAGGATTGGATTGCCGCTTCAATGAACGGCATGCCTCATGGCGGTGACGGCATACCTGAAAATGGCTTCTCCGGACATTTCTGCATTCATTTTTATGGGAGCAAGACACATAAGTCCGATAGTCCGGATTTGGCGCATCAGATGATGGTGTATCGAGCGGCCGGAAAGCTGCCAGCTTATTTCGACAATGCCTCTCCGACTGTATTGGCGAAGTCGTTTATCGAGGTAATGAATCATCAGGACAATGACTTATTAAGACAAATTGCTGTTGGACTTTCGAAGGAGAAGCTCGATTTTTTTGCTGAGGAGATGTTGTCTCTCCGCTCGATTCGAGAGCAAAAGCAGCCAAAATCAAAGGGTATAACCGAGATATACGATCCGAAATTAGATGAGAGCCTTTCTATGGAAATTAAACTGCCGCTCACGCTTGAGAAAAAGAACAAACAGCCTCAAGCTGCGAACTATATATTTATTTTCAAAAGAGAATCCAAACAATCGCCTTGGCGGTTTATAGATATTGTGACATAAACCCTCTTTGTACAATCAACTGGTAAACATGCTATAATTATGTGGGATTTACTAGGGGGGGGGAGTTTATCGGATGTTCGCGAAACGATTAAAGCAGATGCGGAAAAATAGAAAATTAACAATGCAGGAAGTGGCTGATTATTTGGGGGTTGCAAAAAGCACATATGCGGGGTATGAATCAGGATACCGTCAGCCGACGCTTGAATCCATTCAAACGATTTCCAGAAAGCTGCGAACGTCAGCGGATTATCTTCTAGGATTAACAGATTATCCCGAGCCTCCTGCTGAATTAAACCATAATGCCAAAGAATATTTGAATTACGAGCAGCTCCATTGGGATGGTGTTCCTTTGGAGAGGGACGATCTGGAGTTAATTCGCAATTTGCTTGAACGTGTGCTCCGTGATCGTACCCTGCCAAAGGAAGAATAGCTTAACCTCCCATTAGCTGCTGCAGATTAGCTTCATACTCTGTTTTAAGCTCTTCCTTCAAAGCGTAAAAGGTTTGCTTCCATTCCTCTATCATCTTCGGTGCTACAGAATCTTTCTCCGCGTTATCGATTACCTCTTGGAACTTAGTGTCACAATCAGATTCCGCGGCCTCCATTTCCTTAAGCAGCTGCTCATTGAATTGCTGAAAGGCAACGGGATCAAATATATCAATATCCTGAATGGCTGACTCTGCTCCTATTAAAATATCATTCATATTCTGTGTACACATCACTTGAACCTTTATAATTTCTTGCTCATACTTCACTGTTTGGTTGACTGGCGGTTCAGTTGGAGTTGTGACCGGCGGGGCTGTCGGCCGTACTCTAGGCGGTTTAGTAGGTTTTTCCGTTTGGGCTGAACCACCCTCAGACGGATTTTTGCCCACAGGCTTCTTTGGCGCTGGCGCAGCTGTCGGCTTCGGCTTCGGCTTCACAGCTTGCTCGGAACCGCTGATTGTACCCTGTCCCTCGGTCTGGTTAGCTGCCGATGAATCCGGTGTTTCTTGCTCTTCCTCTGTTTGGTTTGCATCCGTCTCACCTGTCACAGAAGGCAGTTCACCCTCGCCAACTGTTACACCCGGTAAATTCGTCGATTGCTGTCCGCCTTCCACTTGCGCTGTTTGTTCGCTCTGATCGGGTCCAGCCGCATGAACGATTACCCCTTTCTCGTTGGACGTCTTCCAATGCAGCCCTCCCCATGTCAGCAGCAAGCAGAAAGTTATAGAAGCTAAAATAATGTTGATGGTGTCCGGTTTCTGGAACCGACGCCTTTTCCTGCTTTTATGTTGTTTTCCCATCGTTTTCTGACACCACCTTCCTATAAATAAAATCATACGTCAGCCTTCTTTCTCCATGGAGAAAGAAGGCTGACTTGTGCTTAAAAGCCTAATACATCTTCGACAATAAGGGCGATCACTTTGTTAACTTCATTTTTCACTTGCTTTAGCGCTTTGTTTTTAATCGTTTTCGAAGCGTCTACTCTATTAATTTGATCGACTGCTTCATTTCCAGCTAGAACAACTTCCATAATCAATTCTATTTTTTGTTTGTCATCTTTAGCAGCTGCTAGCTTTACTTCTATCTCGTCAAATTTCTTATCAAGAGCAGCAGTAATATTTTTTATTTCGGCTTCTGGATCAATTTCCACATCGCCATTAACGAGCTTAACCTCTTGCTCGAATAAAACCTTTGCTGACCCTCCGTGAGAAGCAACTAACGATGCTTGAATAACAGCCGTTCCTTCCGCTACTTTATTCGGAATCGATACTTTCCCATTCGAGTCTACCTTAACATCCTTGCTCCCCGATACTTTCTTCCATTTCAGCACGGAGGTAGGAAGCTTGTTTCCGAAAAGCGTTAAGCTATATTCATGATGTTTGCCGTTAGCTGTCACTTTCACTGACGATACCGTTTCCGAACGAAGATAAGCTACGATCATTGCCTTTGAAGCGGACTCATCATATTTTAGCTTATCCTGAATGTTGCCGATCGCGGAGTTTACATCAGAGGACTTTACTCCAAGATTGGACAATACCTTGCTTAAGACATAATCGTCCTTTTTGGATAAAATCTCTTCTATCGCCTCGCTCTTTATCTCATCGATTTCCGACTTGCGACTAAGCAGCTCCATTAGTTCTCTCGGCTTCATATCCTTGATGCTGTCTTTTATTTCTCCCTCTACTCCCAAGCGCTTATCGCTGTCACCGAACATGAGAATAAGGAAATCGTCTATCGTAAGATTTTTCACCTTGCCTGCCTCTGCTATCGTCTTCAGAGTAGCCTTGAATTGTTCATTGGTCCTAATTGCTTCTAATTTAGATGGATCATATTGGATGGAGCCAACTGCTTTAATAATTTCAAAGAAACTTGCCTTTAACTCCGCTTTATCTACCGAATTCGGAAGCTGACGCTCAATTTTATTCCACATTGGATCAATAAGCGCCTGATGCTTCGTTTGATTAAGCTCAGCAATCTCCTCCAGAAGCTTACGAACATCTTTTATATCTTGAGGATCACCTGCAAGAAGAGCAGCTTTCAGCTTATTCATTCGCTCTAGGAACGGCTCCACAGGGAAGATATCTTGAACCCCTTCACCGGGCTTGAGTGTAACCTCTTGCTCGAATACAACTTTTGCCGATCCGCCGTATGGATTAAAGAGACTTGCCTGAATTACTGCCGAACCACTAACAGCCTTTGGGGACAGCTGTACGGTACCATTCGACTGCACGCTGACATCCGCGCTTCCGGATACTTTAGCCCACTTCAGCGCTAGCTTTGGAACATCAACGCCAAACACCTTCAAGCTATAATCATGCCGGTATCCATCCTCGCTTATCTTCGCGGTTGCCGTCGCTTCAGAACGAATATAAGCAACAGTCATCGCGTTTATGGCCGGTTCATCTTTCTTCAGCTTGTGCTGGAAGTTCATTACCATTGACTGGATATCCTGAGACTTAACGCCAAGCCCATCCAAAATGCGGCTAAACTTATAAGACTTTTTGTCACTGAGCAGCTTATCTGATGCTTGAATCAGCACCTTCGTAATTCCTTCTGTATTCCCCAGCAAGCTGAGTATTTGCATGGACGACATTTTCCCTAGCTCACTGCTTATCGTTCCTTCTATGCCCTTCCGACTACCGCCGTCACCGAATAGAAATACTAGAAAATCATCCATTGTAATGTTCGCGTCGCCACCGGCCGCTGCAATTGTTTTCAGCGTCGCGCGATATTCTGCATTCGTGCGAATGGCCTCCAAATCAGCAGCTCCGGCATCATATCGGAACGAGCCAACCGCTTTAATAAACCGGAAGAGACTTGCTTTGAGCTCCGCTTGATCAACTGAGTCTGGGAGCTTCTTACTGATTCTTTTCCATATCGGATCAATCAGGTTCTGGTTTGCGGATTCATCAAGCGCTGCAATCTCATCACGCAAATCTCTTACATCCTGAACATCCTTCGGGCTTCCTGCCGCTAGAGCATCATGAAGCTTTTGCATTCTCTCCAAAAAAGCGCTCGATGGTAGCTCCGTTTCAGCGGCATTTACTGCTTGAATGAATCCTAGCTTCTCCGTCAGCCCCTTTTGGCTAAGTGGTATTCCGCCTAGTACCGCGGCTAACATGGAGACCGCGAGCGTAGATGCAGTTACTTTTGTTCTGAACGTCATTTTATACATCCCTACCTTTCCTATCTGGTTCTAAAATTGTAAAACAGGCACTTGCTGCTTAACACCTTGATTCATGCTCGGACGGCCGACAGAATAATAAACGAAATCCGTTCCAAGCAGGTCCTTCTCTTCAAACACATTACGTCCATCAATGAGGATAGGCTGGTTCATTACCTCTTGCAGCACCCTTAGGTCCACTTTGGAAAACTCATCCCACTCCGTCAGCAAGCACAGCGCATCTGCACAACCAGCCGCCTCTAACGCATTATCACACCAATTGACACCACCTTTCCCGAATAAATGACGAAAGTTAACCATTGCAATCGGATCGTAGGCTTTGACATTCACACCGTTGTCTACCAAATGCTGAATAATCTCCAAGGCTGGCGAATCACGAACATCATCGGTATTCGGCTTAAACGCTAATCCCCATACAGCTATCGTTTTCCCTTTCAGCTCGCCGTTGAACACCGTCTCCAGCCTGCGAATAACATTGAATCGCTGATCCCTATTTACTTCTACAACAGAATGAAGCAGCTTGAAATCGTAGTCGACATGACCCGCGATCTGAATAAGGGCGCTTGTATCCTTCGGGAAGCAAGAGCCTCCATATCCGATTCCGGCATTCAAGAAGGAGGGGCCAATACGTTTGTCGTAGCCCATTCCTTCCGCCACCCGTGTCACGTCAGCCCCGACCTTCTCACAAATGTTGGCAATTTCGTTAATAAACGAGATTTTAGTTGCTAGAAACGCATTTGACGCATATTTAATCATTTCTGCGCTTCGGATATCAGTAACGACGATATTTTCTGTCAGCTTCTGATGCAGCTTAACGATTATGTCAGCCGCACTTTGGTTATTAGCTCCGATGATGATTCGGTCAGGATGCAGCGTATCCTTAATAGCTGAACCCTCACGCAAAAACTCGGGCAATGATATGCTGTCAAAGCGTTCGCTCGTACAGGAGCGTATAAGAGTGCCGAGCCGTTCATTTGTTCCGACAGGCACGGTGCTTTTCACAGCAATTATTTTGTAGCCGTTCATCGCTTCCGCAATTTCAATCGCCGCTTGATCGATATAAGCAAGGTTGGCTTCGCCGCTCGGCAATGGAGGTGTTCCGACTGCAAGAATGATAATATCTGATTGACGCACAGCGTCAGGTAAATCAGTCGTAAACGAGAGGTTTCCTGCCAGTCGGGAGGCTGCTGAAAGCTCCTTTAATCCAGGCTCATAGATTGGTATTTCACCGGCATTCAGCATGTCAATCTTGCCAGGATCCTTATCTACGCAGATGACACGGTTGCCGAGCTCCGCGTAGCAGACACCCGATACGAGCCCTACGTAGCCCGTTCCGATAACCGTAATGTTCATTCTCATCTCTCCTTATCGAATTACATTCCTTTATACAGAACAGAGCTGCATAATCTCGTCCCAATTAAAAGCGAGCCGCACGATGTCTTCTTCTATAAGCTCCGACCCGGTTTGAACCTCAATGATGTCCATTTCCGTTTCCGCGCGCAGGCTATGTCTACTATTTTTGGATATAACCAATACATCGCCGGACTTTACCGGGAAGTGCTTTCCATTCAAAGCCATAACCCCTTCACCTGAGACAACCGTCCAAACCTCATCCCTGAGCTGATGGTACTGATAGCTTAAATTTTGACCTGACGTAACACATATTCGTTTGGTCAGCACCTCTTTGCCATCTGGATATTTCAAGTAATCCAGCACCCGGTAGCGGCCCCAACGCCGTTCCTCATACATGGGACGTTGATCCGCATGCTTCATGACCTCTTTGATCATCGGACTGGATGCTTTATCCGACACTAGTATTCCATCCGGGCTCGCCGCTACGATAATATTGCTTAAATTAAGCAGTGTAATCGGTATGTCGAGTTCATTGATTACATGTGTGTTAACCGAATCGCCTGCAATAATTCCTTTGCCGATCAATGAAGTTTCAATTTCCTCAGTTAATGTATTCCATGTGCCGAGATCCTTCCAATCCCCTTCGTAAGGCAATGCCACAATATGATTGGATTTCTCTACAATTTCATAGTCAAAGCTGTTTTTAGGAATCCTTCCATATTGCTTCAGCATTTCATCGTATTGAATTGGAAAATCATTGGCGATTAATATGTTAATAAGAAAATCGAGCTTGAATGCAAACACGCCGCAGTTCCAAAGCGCAGCCTTCTCAATCATTGCTGCTGCTTCCTCTTCAGGAGGCTTTTCCCTAAAGCTGTTTACTTTCATGTAAGTCTTATCAGCATCCGCATCGGTTAATGCCTCCGGTACGATATAACCGTATTTCTCGGAAGGAAAGGTTGGCTTCACCCCCATCAGCGCTAGATCCGCACCCGATTCGTTCAATACAAGCTCAAGCTCCTTCGTCTTATGGAAGAACGATTCTTCTACATAGGGATCAACTGGCATAACGACGACAGTTTCATTCAAGCTAACGCCTTGCACGGAATATAAATAGGCAGCCGCCAGCGCGATCGCAGGAAAGGTATCTCTTCTCTCCGGCTCTACGATAATCTCGATCTCGCTTCCAAGCTGGCTGTGAATCATTTCGACCTGCGGCTTACTTGTCGCGATATACGCGTGGTCACGCAAGCCCGCCGACGTAATTTGGGACCATACTCGCTGAACCATCGATTCTCGCTCGGCTTCTTCATTTTTTAACACCTTCAAAAACTGCTTGGACCTCGACTCGTTTGACAATGGCCACAGACGTTTGCCCGAGCCTCCTGATAAAAGAACTATTTTCATCGAACAACCTCCTTCTTCACAACTAATTGAGCGGATTTGACTGAACTTGTCCACGTATTATAGTAATTGGAGTTTTTGCCGTACGAATTATCCAGCAGTGTGTTGGGCTTGTCCATTAAGCAGGACAATATATGACCATGCAGCCTTGAGGTTTGCACATTCCGATATCCGCTGAACCGTTTGACCGCTTTATCCACTAAATAATCGCTATACTTGCACCAAATCGCCTGCATAGGAAGCGGACCGCTGCCTTTTTTCATTATTTTAACGATCATGTTGATCGACTTTTTCTCTACTCGGTTGTACAGGGAGGCCCAGTCCAAATAGTCGCCGCTGCTGACTGCTTCAAACTGCTCCTGCTCGCTCGTTTTCTCAATGTCAGTACGGAAGAAGCAGAGCAGTTCTTTACCAGGAGTGCTTTTGGGCAAAATCGGCCATAATTGATGCGCCATATCTGGCGACAAGTAAACGCAGCAATTATGAAATTTCTGGGCAGCCATATCATAGGTCAATGTGTCCCGGACAAACAGATGAACATCCTTATGATTGTTGAAAATTTGTGCCGTTCGATCATATTCGGATTCTTTTTTAAAAAAAATGGTCTGAGGCAATAACACAATACGGTGATTCGGGTAATCTTTAACAATTTTCTCACGCAATTTCTGATGTACAGGGTAGAGGTCTCCGAAATTCCCTCCGCCTTGAAGGACGATAATCTGATCATTAGGAATGATCAGCCTGTCAGGAAAATCAAGAACGCTGTAACGCGCTTGGACGCGGATATGATTGTCTTTAAAAAATGCCTCAGTGCCTTTCATGATGAGCAAATCTCCACCATTGTTGTAAACGGGATAATCGATATAATAAATGCTAGAATTCGGCGGAATTACCTTCAAAATTTGACGCAGCTGGTTTTTCAATGCTTCCATGGGATGTATGTTCCGTTCCAATTGCATATCAACGCGCTCCTTTACGTTGTTTTTTGTCCTTCAGACGCTCGATCAGAAAATGAAAATCCTTTTTCACAAACAACATGTCTTTCATCCTCACTTGGAAGACAATCCGCATCGACGCCATCGTCACCGCTAAGCGAATGAAAGCGCCGATTAGTAAAGCTAGTGCGATTCCGTTCAATCCATACATCGGGGTGAAGACGAAGAACAAACCAATCGTTATTGCCAGCGCGATGAGCTGCCTCATTAGAACGAGACCTGGCCGACCCATCGCATTAAATGCTGATGCTAAAATCCATGAGCCCCCTCCGATAATGCATTCGAAGGATAGAAGATAGAAAGCTGTACTCGCCTCGAGAAATGGCTCACCGAACAGAATTCCCATCAGATAGCGCCCGATGAATAGACACGGAATAACTGCAATCATCATCAAGAGCATAGATAATCGGAATGCTCGGCCAACCGTTTCAATAATTGCCCCCTTCTCCATGCCTGTTACCTTTGGAAAAATAACGCTCGTAATGGCCATCTGTACGACATTAAATATGCGGGACAGCGCGTATACGACCGTATATAAACCTAAGTCTCTTGCTGTCAGCATCGACAGAATGATGATTTTATCGAATTGGGCATACAAGGTACCGAGCAGTTCGACTCCGAATACTTTACTCCCATATCCGAACAATGCTTTAGCAGCCAGTCGATTTCCAAGTCCACTCAGCCAATCGATTCGAAGTGTATCTCTAATGCTGTACAACGACCATATAATGACCGCCATGCTGGTTACTAGAAACACTAACGAAGCATAATGGAGGCTTAAGCTGCCTACCGCCCAAAGCACAATTAGCCCAATAAGGTTGCACAGCGGCACGGATAATCGCAAGCCATTGTATACATTGAATCTGCCCGTACTTTGAGCCAGTGCCGATACTAAATTTATCGCGAGTAAAATGGGCAGCATCAGTACCGTGTACCATCGTGCAATTTGAATGACAGCGTCTGGATAATTCCCAAGCCATACCGGCAGCCCTATCCACGCAACGACACCGATAATGACACTAACCGGTATTTGGAATAGAAAGCCCGCTCTTACGAAATCTCCGCCATTGCCTTTGTTTTGCTTGATGTTATAAATCAGTGAGGTCGGCAACCCGAATCCTACGAGACCCGCGAGCAGCGTCGGCCAGAATAAAATGGCCGAAAACTCCCCCTTTCCCACCACCCCGAACATACGGGCAGTGACGATCGAGGTTAGCGTACTAATGACAAGTACCAAGAAGTTAGTTGCACTGGTGCGAAGAATCGTTTGTACGAGTCCATTTCCTCTCCACGCTTTATGAATGGCGAGCTGTGACATAGCTTTCGGTCAACCCCTACTGTTATAGCGCAGGATGCCGACAAGCGATCCGTTGCGATAACAAATTTTAACGATCTGCCGGATAAATCTTTTGAAGTGAAAAATCGAGAGCAGCGATGTCCCGACAGCCTGCAGCAAACGAATCGTATGCTTTAGGATAGACACAGCGCTCTTGTCCTGCCGCTTTACCGCGTCACTCACCCCTTGCCAATAAATCCGCTTTAAGAACCAGGTCTTTGTCGTTCGTTCTTTGGCTATTTTGTGTTGAACGGGTGCAAACGGCGTATAGTACACCTTATATTTCTCACGCAGTCTTGCTATCAGTTCGCTTTCCTCACTCGACAGCAAATTACTGCCCACCCTTCCTAGATCCTCGCGAAACGGCTTGATTTGGCGGAAAACGATCATTCGGAATGCGACATTCGCGCCGTATGGGATGGCTGGAGCAGGCATTTCCACTATTCTGTTTGAGTAATCCAAAATAGTGAATACTGCGCGATGCTCCGCGGGAATCCAATCCGGCTCCGCGGTTTCCCAGATCGGATCGATTTTGCCGCCAACGCAGCCAATTGAAGCATCGCTTTCAAAGACGTCCACAATGCGTTGTATCCAGTCGTAGGATGCAAGCGCATCGTCATCCAGAAACAGAATATATTCGCCGTAAGCCTCCTGTATCGCCCTGTTGCGGGCAACCGATAAGCCCAGCTTCTTTTCTAAAAAATATCGTATCCTTCTTCCATGCTTCTGCCGAAGGTTTAGGACTACTTCAGCCGTATTGTCTGTTGACAGATTATCGATCACGACAATTTCAATTTCTTCTTTATCAAAGCTTTGAGCAAGGACGCTCTCAATCGCCTCTCCTGTATCCTTCGCCCGGTTATGGGTGCAGATGGCCACCGTTACCTTCATCCTTTATCCCCATCCTTGATAAACTTTTTTGATCTTCCGCGCGATAGCGCTCCATTCCAATTCCTTCAGCACCTCATCATACTTTGGCGCTCTTTGCTGCTGCTTCACATACGAAGCGGCTATCATCGCATTTTTCAATCCGATAGGATCGGTTGGATCGTAGCCGACCACCATATCCTCCTTGAAATATTCAGAGACGAAATCATTGTCCGGCATGACAATCAGCTTCTTGAACGATAGGCCCAGAATTGCCGAGCCCGAGGTTGTAATCTCCTTGTACGGCATGACCATCACATCGACAGCGCTGATCAGATCAGCAACCTCCTCATTCGGAACGAAGCGTACATCCAAAATAATATTTTCGGTATCCTTTACTTGCTTCAGATACGTCTGCATCTCTTCGTCCGCTTTTCCCGCGATGATCAGGTAGGATTGCTTTGTCTTAACCGCATTAAAGGCTTCAATTAAATCCTCTACGCCCTTGTAGGCTTTGATCGCACCTAGAAATAAGTAAATATCCGCATCCTCGCTAATGTTGTAAATCCGTCTGAAATCCATCCCTTTCGACTTGTACACGCCCAAATAATGGCCATGCTTCACGACGAACAGCTTGCTTGCCGGGACATTGAATTCGGTCATCACCTTCCGCTTGATAGACTCGGACGCAACGATCAGCTTGCTGCAAAATTTGCAGATCAGCGATCGCATGAAGCGCTCCAGCTTCGGAAATTTCACATGATGCGGATACAGATTATGAATCGTCCACACAAGCTGAATGTTCCTTAGCTTCAAATAAAGCATTGTCATAATAAAAATGAACGACTTCACGATAAACAGCAGTGGATTCCGATTTTGGTAGGCATGGTGCATCCAGTGAATGTGGACAATGTCCCCCGACTTCGCTTGACCGACCTGCAGCATCAGCTTGCCATGCTTCAAATCCCTAATGTCCAACCCTTCATCGCTGAGCGAATCTGTTAATAAATCGTTATAAAAATTCAATTCGCTAGATTTTGGCCACATCCATACTTTCATTGCTTACCTCTCCCGACACTTTAGTTGTATCTGCGAATCCAATCATCCGGTACGTTAATCTCACGGATAACCTTGGCTGGAGCTCCGCCAGCCAGCACATTAGCTGGAATATCCCGCGTTACGACACTGCCGGACGCGACAACGGCATTTGACCCGATCGTAACGCCTGGCAGGATGACAACCCCTCTGCCAACCCAGACATTGTCCGATATAATAATTTCTTTGCTTCGCGATTGATCGTCTGCGTCTACTGGATGAAAGTTCGTATCGATTATGTTAACCATAGGGCCAATAATCGTATTGCTGCCGATTTGAATTGATTTCGTACAGCCGATATCTAAGCCATAATTAAAAAATACGTTATCTCCAACCAGCAATCTCGCCTGCTTATTGACGGTTATGGACGATGGAAACGGCTTCGCGTGAAAGGAAACATTCCTGCCCGCTAAAAACTTGCCCTTGTTTCGAATCGTCAGCTTTCCTGCAATCCGACCATACATACCGACTGAATTTGTTTTAAACGTTAGTACTGCCGCTCCTTTCAGAACGGCAAGCAGCTTGCCGAAGTTCATTTGCTTAATTGAAATACCCATGCGATCATCCCACCGCTTTCGACTTCATGCCCTGAGCCAATAACATAAGGTAGGTGAACTCCACCTTTCGAGCGATCGTCTTCATATTAAAGTCATTCATAACACTGGCGTAGCCTTGACTTGACAGCTCCTGATGGTTGACTGACTTGTCATAAACCCGTTGAATGGTTTGATACAGCTCCTCCACATCGCCGTCCTTTACAATGAAGCCGCCTTTTGTCTGATGAATGATTTCGGGTGCTCCTCCAGAATCCGAAACAATGACAGGAGTCTGCACGAGTAAGGATTCAATGATGACTCTGCCGAACGGCTCGTTTAATGAAAAGTTAATCGTAAGATCACATTCTTTCATAACATCAAGCGGTTTCTTGCTATAGCCGTGGAAGATCACGTTATGCTCTAAGCCATAATCGATGACCTTCTGGATCATTTCGTTAAAATAATCCTCTGATCCGTCTACGGAAGTATCACCGACAATAAGCAGCTTCCAGTTGCGCTTTCCGTTGTCGGCTAATTTCTTCACAGCCTCGATGACCAGATGATATCTTTTCCACTCCACGATCCGACCAAATGTCCCGATGATGAGCGTATCATCCTCCATAAAGCTTCTGCTCTTCATCGACAGAGCCATATCGGGATCTACACCGTTATATATAATGGTTTTATTGCTGCCTTGAATCGAATTTGCCACAAAGTGCGAGATACAAATAACTTGGTCGAAAAAACGTGGCAATACGTTATTAAACATCCGTAAATGTGTATAATCCCGATGATGCCAAACCAATTTGCAGCTTGTTAAAAATTTTAGCGGAGCGGTATACCACGGTGCTCGCCAGCCGTTGGCGTGGATAATGTCCACACGGTTTCTTTTCACAAACGCTCTTATTCGCATAACGGTTTCTATATAGCCAAAGCCGAATTTCTTCTTAATGCTGTTTAGACGAAGCGGAAAATGTTCGTAATCGGTCCTGATTTCATGCAAGTACTCCGCGTCAGCGGGCGCCAGCAAAAAGATACGATATTTAGATACATCCAAGAAGTTAATTAAATGAATCAGGCTTTGTTCGGCGCCTCCTTTTTTATCCGCGTGGGTAACAAACATGACGTTAATTTTTTTGTTGTCCATTTACAGCACCTGCTTCATTTGATAACTAGTGTTTAACGATTGAATATACCCCATCAGAACCTCTTTATGGTTGTAATGCGTGTGTATAAATTGCTGTGACGACAACAGAAGCTCCCTTGCTTCCTCCGGATTATCAAACAGCTGCTTAATCCGTTTATAAAATTGCTCGGGACTGTCGGCAACCATAATGTGCTCCGTATCAATAAGTCCTGTACCCTCACAGCCTATAGATGTTGAGATGACTGGAAGCCCATTCTGAATGGCTTCGATTGTCTTAAGCTTGACGCCGGCTCCATTTTGCATGGGATTAACGAATAGGTAGCCGTTTTTATAAATGCTGTCCAGACTCTTTGGCGAGTCATGTACAATTACGTTGGTCATATCGTATGGCTCGAGCCAGCTTAAGCTCTGGTTTCTGCTGTTGCCCGCCACAATGAACTTGTAATCCGGCTCTTTCAGCATCAAGGGATGAATATGCTTGAGATACCACTGAATCCCTTCCCGGTTATTCGGCATAAATAAGGAGCCGATAAACACAACATTTTTGCTTTCAAAGCTGCTAGTACTGAAAATGTTTTTCGTAACCGGCGGCGGGAGGAACAAGCATTTGGCAGTTGGATTTAGCTTTTGGAAGCTTTCAAATTCCTTGCTCGAAATAAACAAATACTTGTTGACCTTCTCCAGCATCTTCTTCTGTAAAGTCGCGAATTTGCTGCTCTCCATGTGGTAGTACATTTTGTGCAGCACATTTTTGGTGCTTCTGGCAAGCGCCTTGAAGTATACCGCCTCGTCGTTATGAACTCTCAAAATGACTTTTTCATGTTTAATTTTCGGATTATTCAGAATGGGATAGACATAATCGCCTTCAAGCAGCACATAGTCATAATCCTCTGCAATTTGTACATGCTCCAGCTCATTTCTCGACTGAGCCTGCATCGGAATGATATGCAGCAAGTCAGCTAGCTTACTTCTTCGGTCGCACAGCACAATTTTCTCAACATACGTGTATACATGCTTCATGTCTGACTCGGTAGGCATTTGCTTGCCGCATACGATGAGATGGATCCTCCAGCCTAATTCGGCCAAAACCTGAATTCTTCCCCATGTATCCACCCTTCCGCCATGGTCAGCGGGATACGGGAAATCACTGCACACTACAAGCATCTTCATTTAGCTACCCCCGACATCGTTGAATTTTCCATCTCATTTTTTCCTAAGAAGACACTAATAAAGGCAAAGAGCAGCCAGACTTCATACTTAATCTCCAGCGTTACTAAAAGCATATTGAACAGAATAAATACAAGAGCAAGGAACAGAATCGAGCTGGATTTCACCTTTACAATCAGGTTTTTGGCTAGCTGGTAGAAGAACAATACAGAGAAAATTCCACCGAACATCACCCATTGGAAAAATCCTGATTTTACGCCCAAATTTTTATCCGAGCCCGAATATAGCAGCAGCTCCCCAGCGTTAATCTGGCTTATCCCAAAGAGGTTGTAATAAAAATGGGACATCATGTTAATCGCGTCATCCAAATACTTATCGAAATAGATGAGATAAGCTCCCGTACCCACTCCCAGTGGATGGTAAAAGACAGTAATGATTGCGATAAGGATCGTACCCATACGCGTGTAAGAGGACGTATAATTCTCGATATCGTTACTGAAGGAGCTGACCAGCCCCGCTGAGAAATAGTTGAAAAATAAATACATGGCCAAGATAACCGAAATGAGCAATATAAAATTTTTCTTCTTCCTAAAATCCAAAAACTTAATCATAGTTACAATGAGCGTTAGCATGCAGACAATTAAGAAGCCCTTTGATCCGGTGACGAATAAATAGTATAGAAAAAAACCGGAGGTATAGATGATCGTCAGCGTCCTGCCCAAGCTGCTCAAATACTTGGTCAGATAGATCAGAATCGCGGAATAAACGACGATAATTGATCCTGTCGTACTGCTTTCCGAAGTGAGCAAGCGAACCCTCCAATAGAGATTGTTTCCTGCATGCAAATAAGTAAGAGCATTCGGCATGGTCATCAGCTCCAAAATCATAATGACTAGGAGCAAAGTAACCACCGCGAGAAAACAGCCATAAATCACTTTAAAGCTATTTATTTTTGAAAGTACGAGCTGCATATGCCGGATATAAAACAGAATGAGTACAAAATAGATCAATACCTTAACCGATTTGCCAAGCAGGTTTTCAGAACCAAAGCTGTAGCTGCCCTGAAGGAATTGAATGAGAATGTATACGATACTGATAAAGCTTAAATAGAGAATAAAGGCGAGCATAATCTTCTGAAGCTTTGTTGTATACATGACCTTCTTATGTTTAGCTAGCATCGAAATTTCGCAAAATATAAACAGTGGAAGCAGCAGAATGATGGGCGTCCTGCCAATTTCACCGATCATATTAACTAACGGGAAATCCTGATAGACGGTCAGTACAAGCAAAACACAGAGATAAAGCGCCAGAAAGAACTGTTTTTTATTAGACATATTTTTTAACCGTTATAGAGTACCGATCTCTTCGTTTGCTGATGGCATCCTTGTATAAAGTTTCAATTTGCTTGTTCATCGTATCGGAATGAAATTTGCTGCTGAAAATCTTCTCGCCTGCTTGTCCCATCCTTTGCAGTTGGCTCTTGTCGAGAGCATGAACAATGTCAGCCAGCTCATTCTTGTTGTCAAAGTCAAAGATGTAGCCATTAACACCGTGCTGGATAATTTCTGGGAGCGCGCCTCGATTACTTGCAATGACAGGCTTCTTATTACGCAATGCCTCAATAGCGACAATACCAAACCCTTCCCAGCGAGAAGGAACAATAACAGCGTCACACGCCTGCATGTAACGATCGATGTCCGCGTTATTCACCCAGCCGATCTTGACTGCGCAGTTCGGGAATTCATATTGAACATCTTCCAGAACGGTATCCCCGACCAAATACAGCATAACGTTCGTAAAGCTATGCTTGTTAAAAACCTCAAGCAGCAAATCAAAACCCTTTTGTCGATCAAAACGGCCGACATATAACAAGTTAATCATTTCTTCATCAACGACAAATGGGTCATGCCTCGAAGGAGGCGCATCCGACACGCCGTTATATACAACGACTGATTTCTTGGATGATAGGCCATATTGCATAGCCATTTGATATTCATACTTTGATATATGGATGATGAAATCCGTTCGGATTGACAGCAGCTTCTCAACTGAAGCGAACAGCCTTTTTTTCCACGACTTCGTATCCATTAGGAACGCCCATCCATGAGCACAGTAGATGACGACCGGGCGCTCCTTCTTGATAAGAAGTAACGCTCGCAGGAAAAATCCCGCGAACGTTCCATGGACATGCACGATATCCGGATTAATTTCCTTTAATGCTTTCCTGATCGCTCTCATAGCTGTAATAAAATATGTAGGTTTTCTTTTATAAGGGTACAAGAGCAGCCGATCAGCACTAATTTGAAGAGTACTGCGATTTGAATTTTGCTCGGATGCTATGAGATAAATATCATGGCTTGATGCTTGATACTTCAGCACCTCATTCAGATGAGTTTCGATGCCGCCCTTTGTAAATTCCGAGATATGTAGGACCCTCGCCATTATCTCGCCTCCTAAAGCTTCCTTGAATTAATTAGTACGCATCTTGAGAGGCTACAACAGCCTTCACCGTTCTGAACATAATTTTGATATCCAGCCAAATGCATCTTTTCTCAATATAAGCAAGGTCCAGCTCGACCATTTGTTTAAAGCAAAGATTGTTTCTGCCGCTAACCTGCCATAATCCTGTACAGCCTGGTGTAACGGTTAAGCGCTTTTTGTCATGATCCGTATAGTCCGCTACTTCCCTTGAAAGCGGCGGCCTTGGACCTACTAAAGACATATCGCCTCTAAGCACATTTAATAATTGCGGCAGCTCATCGATACTCGTTTTCCGAATAAATTTGCCTACCTTCGTAACACGCGGATCATCCTTCATCTTGAACATCGCACCGCTAATTTCATTCTTATCAAGCAAATCCTTCAAGAGCTCCTCGGCATTGGTCCGCATGGACCGAAGCTTAAACATGCGAAATGGCTTCTGATTTTTGCCGATTCTCGTCTGGTAGAAGAAGACTGAGCCCTTCGGGTCCTCCAGCTTAATAAGGATCGCGACGAGGACCAGCAGCGGGCTTAACATAATCAAACCAGCTATCGAGCCGCAAATATCAATGGTACGTTTGAGAAATAAGTACAAATCAGTTTGGCTTTGAACCTCTGAATTCGTTCTTGCTTTTGAGTAATAATCGGATACGCCGACTATTACTTCATCCCGTGGAGGCGTCATCTTCTTTCACCCCTTCCTAAAATCAACTGCTTGCCAAGTTCACGCTCCATTATTTCCTCAAGCCCCGTCATCAGCGGGTGTCTAAGCTCACTGTTTCGAAGTGCAAAATCGATCGTCGTCATAATAAATCCGAGCTTCTCGCCCACATCATAACGAATACCTTGGAAATCAAATGCATATACGCCCTTATCCAAATTAAGCTTTTGAATCGCGTCGGTCAGTTGAATTTCTCCGCCAGCCCCGAGCTCGTGTCTCCCCAAATATTCGAAAATATCCGGAGTCAACACATAACGGCCCATAATAGCCAGGTTTGATGGAGCTTGTCCTTGCGGCGGCTTCTCTACAAACCGAGTCACCTCATAAAGATTATCAACTCTCTCGCCTGGATCAACGATTCCATATCGATGAGTTTGATCGACACCCACCATCTGAACACCAATTACAGAGCGTCCGGTACGCTCGTACTGTTCAATCAACTGCCTGGTGCATGGCACTTCGGCCTCCACGATATCATCGCCAAGCAGCACGGCAAATGGTTCATCACCAATGAAATTGCGCGCGCACCATACGGCATGTCCAAGGCCCTTCGGCTCTTTCTGCCTTATGTAATGAAGATTTACGTTAGAGGATTTTCTAACCTTTTCCAAGATATCGAACTTCCCTTTTTCCTCCAAAGTATGCTCGAGCTCAAATGCAATATCGAAGTGATCCTCGATTGCTCGTTTCCCTTTGCCTGTCACGACGATGATATCCTCCACACCCGATTCAATCGCTTCCTCCACGATGTATTGAATGGTCGGCTTATCAACTATAGGAAGCATTTCTTTCGGCATTGCTTTCGTTGCTGGTAAAAAACGAGTACCGAGTCCTGCGGCGGGGATAATAGCTTTAGTTACTTTTTTCAATTGATATCACCCTATCCTATTATTTTTGTATTTCTTTACAGCCATTTATTGAGAGAAATGACGCTATGCGTCATCTCGTTCTCCATAGTAATAAGAATAAATATCGGAGTCGTTTTGGTTGATCTTATTAAGAACGACGCCGAGCAGCTTTGCCTTCACATGCTCGATAGAAGCCTTTGCTTTGAGCACAACTTCTTTTTTCACTTTTCCTGAGTCGATGACAAGCACAACACCATCGCTTTGGGTAGCTACAATTTGGGCATCCGTGACTGACATAATTGGTGGAGTATCGATAATAATGACGTCATACAGTTCCCTTGCTCTGCTCAGCATTACAGCCATCTGGTCAGACGAGAGCAGCTCTGAAGGATTAGGCGGTGTAGGTCCGGCATTCATAAGCCACAGGTTCTCCGTATTGGTATGCTGGATGACGTCCTTGATCTCCTTTTGATTAAATAATGCTGTCGTAAGCCCAATTCGATTCGATTTCCCAAAAATAAAATGCTGGGAAGGCTTTCGCAGATCTGCATCTATAAGAAGCACTCGTTTGTTCGCTTGGGCAAAAGCGACGGCTATATTGGCGCATGTCGTGCTCTTGCCTTCACTCGGCTTAGAAGAGGTAACCATAATGACTTGCAGCTTATAATTAATTGTCGAGAACTCAATGTTAGTCCTCAGCATCCGATAGCCTTCGGAAATCGGTGATTTAGGATTAATTGCAGTGATAAGGTTCCATTTAGGAATCAAGCGAGACATTGCTTTCCCTCCCAACCTTTTTCGGTAGCGGTGCATTGCTTTTTGGTACAATCGAATCATTTTCATCAAACTTCGGAATCGATGCCAGTACAGGTACTTGTAGAAGCTCCATGATATCCTCCTCCGTCTTGACCGTGTCATCCAAATAATCGAGCAAGAAGGAAATTCCAACCCCAACCATTAAGGCAAGCACGAATGCGACTGCAATATTCATATTCGGATTCGGAGCTACCGGACCGTGATTCTCTTTCGGATCCGCTTGGTCCAATACGGTTACATTATCAACCTTCATCAGCTCTGGAACTGACTTTTGAAAAACGATAGCTACAGCATTTGCGATCTCAGCCGCTTTCTCATACGAATCATCTCGAACTGTAATGGACATAACCTGTGTTTCATTGACCGAGCTGACACTTACCTTGCTAATGAGCTCCTGGAACGTCACATCAAGATTCGGATACTCCTGCACAACCTTTTTCATCATACGAGGCGTTCTTAAAATTTCCTTATAGGTTTTGATAAGTCCAATCGTAGAGTTGATGGAGCCAAGATCAATACTTGGAATCAGTGAGCTGCTTTCCTTGTACTGGTTGATAATTAGTTTGGCGGAAGCCTCATATTGCGGTTTGATGAAATAATAGGAGTAAATACCAATGCTCAAACAACTAATTGCTATAATAAGCACGATCATTAACAGCCTTCTTTTGACGATCATTCCATATTGTTTTAATTCCAAAATGTTTCCTCCATTATCAAATCCGTCATCTCCCATACTGCTTCAGGAATAGTTATTCTTAATGAGTATAGTATGTATGAATTTATTCAAAACGCGAACTTTTGGACATGGTTTTATCAGACATCCAACTAATAACCGAGATTACTAATCCAAGTTATATAGTCGTTGTCCCCCCGTATTCATAAAATCATCAACTGTTCCGCCATTTATAATATGATCCATCATATCGTCCGAGCAAGCTTCAAACCCCAGCTTCCTAAGCAGCATGGATACTAGCGCAGCCATATCAACAGATTCATTCGATGGTTGATAACCGGTGAACATAAGAAGCTCTGTTAATGATCTCGTTTTCTTGGTCCCCTCTTGATTATTTAGGTTAGGATCTTCGGATAGCATTTTCAAAAAACGCTTCAGCTTTACTTGCTTCTGCTCCTGACTCGAAACATTCATCTTTGCAATCCTCCATTCATCAAGGTCTTTTATAACTCTAGACTGCTACAAACGAAAGGATAATACAACCTATATTAGGAGGTTCTAATATTAGCAAAATATAATTTGACCTCTATTGCTTTCTGCTTTGAGTCTAATTATGACACAATAGCTCACATTTCTTGAGGGAATAAAGACATGGTGTCGATTAGACAATCTTACTCATTTTCTTTATGAATTTCATAAGTAAAGTCTCCTAATACATCGGGATAATAGGATATCAACCCGCATATAATTATGGAAAATATTATTTAATTATTATGATGAAAGCGTTTAATCGTCATATTTGATCTTCCTTCTTTAGACTCATTTAACCATATACAAAAAATGACTATAACCCTTTTAAAATAAAGGATACTGCACTTATATAACTATGCTTAACATTATGAATTCGTAAAAAATGACACTATTTCTGTAATAAAATAAGGGACTATTGTCTAGCTTGTTGAAAAACCAGGATAAAAATAGCTATTCGACATTTTTTGCGACTATAAATGACAATAAAAAAAAGTGTTAAGATATAGTTTTTACCTAAAATAAAATAAAAAACTAAGCTTTTCCGTCTATACGGATCAGCTTAGTTCCAAATTAGTTCCAAAAAAACATCTATTGATGATTTGTAGAAAGCATATTTAGTTTCTGTTCCCCTATTTATCAATAGGTTATCGGGATTTTTTTACTATCAATCAGGATTAATGGACATGACTAATTGACTTGATTCACAAGCTTCATGACCATATCGCGCGTTAGCTTGTTACCGCCGGCAGCAATAAGCTTTACTGTAGCATGAGCTAAAGTAAGTGGTATTTTGCAGAAGGTTACTGCTGGGCCCGTTTTCAATTCCTTCACATACGCATCAGCCAGCTTTAAATTGCGACGTGTATATTGCAGCATTTCCTTTTGTCCCCAACCCTCTGGAAAGAAGTTTACGCCCCGCTCCGCATCCTCTTCTTTGTTGCGAAGAATATTTACAGCTTGGAGCCCTCTGCCGAAGGCAACTGCTTTCACGTGATCGGATTTCGTACCGTCATGCCAAAACCATATTTCCGACAGCATTTCCCCTACCATACCCGCAACACTGTACGTATAACGGTCCAAATCCTCTTCTGTCCGAATCACAAATTGATTCTCAACCCATTCGGCCATTTCCTTTGCCATCATAGATGTATAACGATAAACAACTTGATTGACCGATGGTGGACATAGAAGAGCCCACTCGTCTAGCTGCATCGTAACCGCTGGCAGCACATCCTTATATGGAGCAAGCAGCTTTTGTGTTCTATCAATCACGTCCGAGGATTTAAACGCTTCATGAAGCGCTAGCAGCAGCTCGATCTTCAATTGATCCGCGATCTCTTCGTGATCCTCGATCTCATCAATTGCGCGCATACATAAATAGGCAGATGTGACTGCCTCTTTCACGCCTAGACCGAGGCGACTAATCGGAATATAGAAAGTTCTGCTTGTATTTTTTAGCATAGTCATTGCAGTATTCAGAGTAAATACCCCTTTCAGAACAGTTCAACTTATTTAGGTTAACCTCATATAAAAAATTCTACATGTTTATACCCCGCTGTGCAACAAAAGTCACAAAAAATAGCGATGTTTTATACTGTTTTTCAAAAAAAGCCATTCATGAGCATCGTAAGCAACAATATTTCATGAATAGCTTTTCTATTTTTACTATTTCAATCGATTTTTATGCCTTCAAGGAGCAACCATTTCGTTATCTTGCTGTTACAATCAACAATACGTACAAACGCACACATTGGGGGTTATACTTATCGTAGAGATAAATAAGAGAGGGATAGCTAGATCATTTGCTGGAGGTAATTTAAATATGAACAATAAAACGAATACTCCGATTTATTGGACTTTATTGACACATGACGATTGGAACATGCATATGGCAGCAACGTCTGAAGGTCTTTGTTATGTAGGCTCTCAAAATCAACCTTTTGATGAATTAGCTGACTGGGCCAATGTCCGTTTTCCGGGCTCTGCATTAATCCAAAACGATAAGCTGCTGCAGCCCTACGCAACAGAACTTATCGAATATTTGCAAGGGACACGCAAAAGCTTTAAAGTTCCGTTCGACTTTCGTGGGACACCCTTTCAATTGGCTGTGTGGAACGCACTCTGTGACATTCCTTATGGACAAACAAAGTCGTATTCGGAAATTGCTGAACAGATTGATAAACCGGCCGCAGTTCGCGCAGTTGGTGCTGCCATTGGCGCAAATCCCGTATTAATTACCGTACCTTGTCATCGTGTTATCGGGAAAAATGGAGCTCTAACTGGCTATCGCGGCGGTATCGATATGAAAACGAAGTTACTCCGTTTGGAAAAAGAAGTTACAAATTATATAGCAATACAATCGGATTGGAGTCTTTAAATGAAAACAGAATATTTATATAAGCAGCCGAAAACACTATTAAATAAAGGGACTGGCTTTCTATCTGGCTATAGTCATTCGCTGAATCCCTATACGGGCTGTTCATTTGGCTGCTCATATTGTTATGTGCGGCAAATGCCAGTGTCTACTTTCCGGAACGCAGAGTGGGGAACCTGGGTTGATATCAAAAAGGATGCAGCAGAAGTATTCGGGAAAGAGCTTCAGAGAGCCAAAAAAAAAGGGCCGGTTACTATCTTTATGTCTTCGAGCACAGATCCCTATCAGCCCATTGAGCATAAAGAAAAAATAACCCGATCTTTACTCGAAGTCATGGCTGACAATCCGCCCGACTTTTTGTTCGTCCAAACCCGCAGTCCGCTTGTTCATAGAGATATTGATCTGCTTAAACGTCTTGGTGAGAAGGTACGTGTAAGCATGACGGTGGAAACTGACCGAGAGGACATCCGCAAGCATTTTTCGCCGGAAGCCCCTCCTCTCAGCGCCAGATTTAAGACGCTGCAATTGTTGGCTGACGCAGGCGTTCCGACACAGGCAACGATAGCTCCAATGCTGCCGAGCAGTGAAGAATTTGCCGAGACACTGCGCCAGCTTGTCAACCGCGTCTGTGTGGATGATTATTACATGGGAGACGGAAGTGGAGGAAAACGGACACGTCAATTAGGTATTCATGCTTTGTACAAAGAGCTGGGTTTGGAAGAGTGGTACCACCCCACAGCCTATCAACTTGTTTATGAGCGTTTGAAGCAGGTTTTTCCTGAGGATCAAATCTATGTGAGTCAAAAAGGCTTTGAACCTTAAAAGCTTTAGTTAACGTTTCATGCCCCGAATTAATTGTTTCGTTTCCTTATCCACCCGGTGTGATTCTGTAATTTTTTGTAGAGCTTTATTGTACGTGAAATCATCTAACTCATTATTTATTAAATACGTCATGGTAGGATCAGGCAGCTTCACGTAACAGATGGATACTGCCCAAGCAACCGCCATTTTTACATAATAGTCCACGCGAATAGTGTTATCCAAACGTGTTAAAACGCTGTCGATATATTCCTCTTCTATATAGAAGTTAAGCAGCATAACGACTCCAAAACGTATTTCATATTCCTTCTCAGACAAGAGATAAGGCTGTAGAAAATCCCATACTCTTGTCTTATTCGTCTTCGTGAACTTTAGTCCTGTACAAAAGCTGTCACATACCGACCAATTATTGATTTTAGGAATAAATTCAGCTACATAACGCAGCATTTCTTCAACATCTGTTTTGATATAACCGATCACCATGCCTTGCAGCATAACTTCTTCAAAAAAATCACTCTCGGCCTGCTCCAGGTAGGCTCGCCAATCGTCGTTTACAATGAATTTGGCGAGCTTGCGCAGCTCCGGCAGCCTAACTCCCAATACATTATTAATAGTTGGGATAAGCGATGCCGAAAATTTTTGATATTTCTCATCTGCCATTTCAAATAACTGTTCCTTAATTGTTGTATCCACTCGATTGCTCCTTGTCCTTAATTACGATTCAAATGAAATTTCCCATAAATAAATGGAAGCTACCGAGCCCAATGGCGAATATTTGAGGCGGTATTGTTCAAACTGTTCTTTTGTAATAGAGGGCAGTCCATACAGCTTCATCATCCCTCTGCGAATGGCAATATCTCCCCAACTGACAACATCACGGCGTTCCATCGAATTGATCAGCAGCATTTCCGCTGTCCATTGGCCAACTCCCTTTAACGTCATCAGCTTTTTGATAACTTCCGCATCAGATAAGCTAGGAAGCTCTTGCAAATCAAAACTACCTTTCGCGATGATTTGTGCAATATTTTGAATGCAAACAGCCTTTTTCATCGTTAACCCGCATTTTTGTATATCATCAGCAGATTGTATGGCTAGATTATGCGGAGAAATCTCTCCAAGCTGCCTCTGCATTCTTTCCCAAATGGTATGAACCGCTTTAACCGAAATGAGTTGGCCTACAATGGCATAGACGAGCGCAGTGAACAGGTCAGGAATGATCAACCGCTCAACCTTGCCCAAACGTGTCATCGCAGCGCCAAGTGTTTCATCCACGCTTTTCAGGTAACCTATTTCATCTTGCCCATAGCTAAAATTTTTGGTTATAACAGTTCCCATTCAACCATTCCCCGTCCTGACCTTAATACACTCCCTTAATTCTACCACTAAACATAAGCTACTTTAACTATACTTCAACATCGTACGTTTGTATGGATAGTTGATTATAATAGCAAGATAATGAAATTAAATTGTCTACAATATTACAATACGATGTTTACAAACGAATTATATAAGTTATAATTTTCATATAGGAAAGCTTAGGCTTTAGAGGAGCGTGCAAGATAAATGGATAACTTTCAATTTGATGAACAAAAGACAACCTCACTACGCCATAAAATTACCGATGATATCCGTAAAGCTATTTTTAAAGGTCACTTAAAACCGGGAAGCCGTCTTCGTGAAGTAGAAATATCTAAACAAATGGGTGTCAGCCGTGGGCCGATCCGTGAAGCGATGCGTATGCTTGAGCAAGAAGGGCTGCTGTATTCGCATCCCTATAAGGAAACTATGGTTGCTGAAATTACGGATGAAGAAGTATCAGAGGTACTGATTCCAGTCCGTCTAACCCTTGAGAAATTCACGATACGTAAAGCATTGCCCCTTATGGACGAAACACATTACGATCGACTAAGAACCTTCATCAAGGAAATGAAAGAAGGTGCCCAGCAACAGAATATATCCAAAATGGCAGATTGTGATCTAGCCTTCCATGAATACTTGGTCACCCTGTCGGGGATGAGCAATATGATTACTATATGGAAGTCTATCTACAACCGGATCCGACTGCATTTCATTACACAAGTGAGTGCTTACGAGGATCTGAATGTTCTATGTCAAGAGCATGAAAGTCTGCTGCTTACGATTATAGAGGGTGATTCCGACAAAGTATCCGAGGCACTGACCGCACATATCAATACAGTCAACTTCGGGATTAAGCAGGGGAATAATCCTTCCCTCGATTAATCCACATAACCAACCGCCCATCTTAAATGATAAATTTCAAGATAAATCGGTATTCAGAGACAACTATTTGAATACAAATTAATGGATAATTAACTCAGTCTTGAACTCCGTAAAAGGCGCGATACAGCAGATCATCATTGATGAATGCTGTACCGCGCCTTTTTTCACTTAGGACTTGCAACTAAAGCACTGAATCAAGAGGATAAATCGGTCGCTTTATATGCTTATAATTGAAATGTTGTAAATTAGCACTGCAGCAGCCTGGTGTGTCCAGATAGATAGTATGCCGACAAACCGAGCCGAATGCGGTTTTCCATGCGACAGCTGCTTTGACGACGATAATATGGAAATCCTCAGCACGCAGTCCGACACAACCAATATGATTCGGATCCCACGGTCCTACACGTTTCTCGGTCATGACGATGGTTAAGTTTCCTGCTTCAATAACGGCCGTTTTGCCCATCGTTGCCCACTGTCCTGTCATATATTCGCCAATATGCTTATAATTCCCGTCCGATAACAGGCGGATTTTCCCTCGGATGTGAACTGGATCACCGTGCAGATGATCGCTTTTCCCACCAATCTCGGATTCGAAAATCGCTCCAACACCTAAGCGATGTGCTTCTAGCACGGCGTTTTCATCACGAATAACAATGAGGCATGTTTTCGTGGCATCAACTAGGTGCTGCAGCGTATGCGTAGCATCCCCTGGTCCGCCGCCTCCGACATTGTCGGAGCCTTCAACGAGAATAACTGGTCCTTCCGTCAATGCCATTGCCTTGGAGATTGCCTCTACAACTGGCGTATCGAGATGAGTCAGCTGCTCACGGCTGTTCCAAGCCATCTGACACAGTTCATCCGCGTATTGATCCGCTAACGCTTGGTCGTCATTAGTCGTAACTACAAATGCTATCCCTGCATCAGGGACATCGCTGTAAGGAAAACCTCCTGCGACCGTTATAGATAACACTCTCGGATCACGCTCAATGGCAAATGTCCGCTCCATAATATCCTTGAATGCTCCATCCTCTTCAGTCATCATCGTCTGAGGAACAATGAGCATCTGCGGAAACTTAAGCGCACGTACTGGCTTAATGTTTCCTTTAATTGTATGGATAAGCAGCTGGGTTGCTTCTCTGGCTCTTTCATACGCATCAACATGAGGATAAGTATCGTAGCCAACTACGATTTCAACATGATCGATCATAAGTGGTGTAATTGTAGCATGTAAATCCAACGTTAACGCAACTGGTACGTGAACCCCGACCTTATTGCGAATCCGACGCAGCAGCTCACCTTCGAAATCGAGATAGTTTTCAGAAACCATCGCTCCATGTAAAATGGCGACGACCCCGTCGGCTGTAGTATCTATCGAATTTATCAGAGCATCCAGCAGCGTATCCGCTGTCTCCGCTGTTACCATCCCGCTTGGTACTGCTGAAGTGTAGAATCCTGCTGCTAGCTCCGCACCTGCATCTTTAACCTCATCTACAACGCCGCCCATCGATGTACGAGTCCCCGTATAGCGATATAGGAAGCTTTCATTGCCAGTCACCCACTCATGGGCAAAATCTCTTATTTCTGTTATTCCAGGTGCGAACGTATTCGTTTCATGGATCACACCTATAACTGATATTTTCATAGCCGCTTATTCCCCCTGTGGCATCGCCTACTCAAAAATAACTGCACCAAATCTTGAAGGTGTATGAAAATCAACTATACCCGTTGGAGACCATGCCCAATAATGACGTTCACCCTGTAAATCTTCATCAATGCGATAAAAGTTTATTTTCCACGTTGTACCTTTCACTGGCACTTTATCGAAAGCGGCTACCGGCATAGTGATATTATAATAACGATACCCCTGTTCGTCGGTAGTTACTTCTGTTTGCATACCTTCTACATGCCAGCTAGTATCTACAACTAGTCTCTTTCCCGGCTCATTCACAATAAGCGCATCAAAAATCACGTTGAGCGGACTAAATTCTAATTCCTTATAATGTATGCCTTCTCCAGACTCATCAATAAAAATCTCTACTACATCTTCTTCGTAAATAGGATCATCATGATTGGTATAGTTCGCTACAACATGATCATCTTCGCATGCAAAATGTACATGAACATAGTCAGCGGTACGACACATTTTAACGAGTGTTGACAGCCTTGGCTGCTCTCCCGCCACTGTCCCAGACAGCTGAAAACCTTCAATCGCCGCCCAATCGACGACTGGCTCTTCACTATATGTACATGAATACGTATAATTTTGATTGGCTCTCATACTCCAACACCTTCCGGGCAGCTCACTGCGAAATATCTCAACGTTGCCATGATCAGAGATCGTCACATAACAGGTGCGGCCATCAGGTCCACCAAAAGTAATGTTCGTACAGTCTTTGCCTATTAACTGAATTTCTCGCAGCAGCTCACCTGATGGCGAGATCATCGCGATACACCCTTTGCCAATCCGCGTCGCATATAAATTACCGCTCACATCACAACGCATTCCATCTAATCCGAAATCCGGAAATGAAATGAGTAAACGTTTATTGTTGATCTCATAGCTTGGAGAAAGATCGTATGCCCAAATATTGCGCTGTATCGTTTCGTTCACATAAAGTGTTTTCTCATCGGGACTAACCTCAATACCATTGGTCGTCCCCATATTTTCTTCCAAAAGCGTCGTTTTTCCATCTAGATCAATTCGCCACAAATTGCCCGTCGATTGCTGCCAATTTGGATCGGACGCGAATAACGTACCATCTTTTGTTATCGCAATATCATTAGGCTGATTCATCGCTGGCTCATGTGCATATACGCTTATGTGCTTGGTCCCAGCAGCTACCTTCAAAATGTTATGGCCGCTATAATCAGCGATAAACATATCACCTGCTCGATTAAATCGGATTCCTGAAGCCGTGCTTCCATCAGGCAATTCAACATAAATACTGCACTCGCCATCAGGTGTAACCCTACCAATTGTATGCGATCGCTCAAACTCTACCGCATACAGATTGCCTGCTTGATCGCAAGCGGGCCCTTCTATTCCAGCGGTGAAGCCCGAAGGAGCTGTAAAGGCTCTGCTTACATACAATTCGCTACTCATATTGTTCATCTCCTTCTCTGCTAACTTAGAAGCGCACTTGCAGCTCCGATGTCATTATTTCTCGTTCCTTATGAAGAGAAGGCATGCAAGCGTATAGCTAACCTCCGTTCACTGGATACATTGAACCCGTCGCATAGGACGCTTCACCGGAAAGTAGAAATGCTGCCACTCTATTAATCTCATTTGCATTCCCGCTCCTGCCGAATAGACTTTCGCATATTCAACAGCCATCACGATCTACCATGCCATATTTCTGACCTATCCAAATCATACGATAAGAATAGATTATTGTAAATAATCTTCATTAAGATTGTAGACAATATAATCGCACAAAAAATAACAAAAAGCTTCTTCGTTTTTTAAACAAATCAGCTTTTTTTTGTAATAACTATTAAGATAGACGATTCAGCACAAGCTCCGTGAACAGGGAAGCACCTAATGAAATACTTTGTTCATTAATTGTGAATTTTGGACTATGCAAACCATAAGCTTCCTCCGCGTTCTCGCTCGGGCCAGATCCTAGCCAGAAATAACAGCCTGGGAAATGCTGCTGGTAGAAAGCGAAATCCTCCCCTCCCATGGAAAGCTCAGCATCTACACAGTGATCTTCTCCAATAAGACGTCTCGCTGCTTCTCTTAATGTTTTTTCACAATTTTTATCATTGAATACCACTGGGACCTGTCTTATATACTTAACTTCCGCTGTACATCGATAAGCATCTGCAATACGACCTGCTAATCTTTCTATCCGTTCTGGCATACACTCACGTATACCATTTGAATACGTTCTAATCGTACCTGTCATTTCCACCAATGAAGGGATCACATTATTCGCCGTACCTGCATGAATGCTGCCAATACTAACCACCACCGGTTCAATAGGCGAAATTTCACGGCTTACCGTTGTTTGTAAGCCCATAACAATCGCTGATGCCGCAACAATAGGGTCGATACACTGTTCTGGCATGGAACCGTGCCCACCCTTGCCATGTACAGTGATGTCAATACGATCGATCGCAGACATGAAAGGACCAGCCTTGGTGGCAATCTGACCAGTTGAGAGCGTCGGTAAATTATGCAGCCCATAAATTTCATCAACACCCGTTAATACACCCTCGTCTATCATTCGCTGAGCAGCAGCCAATATCTCCTCAGCAGACTGAAATATAAAGCGAACGTTGCCCGCCATACGGTCTTGATAGCGAACTAGAAGTGATGCTGCTCCCAACAATATAGTCGTATGCACATCGTGACCACAAGCGTGCATCACCCCTAATATTAAAATAGGGGCAGTAATACCAGCCTCTCGCAATTCCAATGCTTCATCTAAAATAGCGACAGCTAAGTAGTCAACGCCGCACCCTATAGCTTCCTTGGAAACTTCGACTGCACCATGACCATAAGCATCTGCTTTCACTACAGCCATCAACTTCATCGATGAGGGGATAACACTACGAAACCCTTCAATGTTATGGCGCAATGCATTCAATGAGATTTCGGCCCGAGTCGCTTGAAACAAATCATACTCTCTCTTTATTTTTTCCATTCTGAACGACGATCAGGATTTTCCGCAACAAACCGATTGGTTAATTGACCCAGCTTCTCTATAGTAATTGTCACCTCATCGCCTGGTTGAAGATAGACCTGTTCATCGAGCGGCTTGCCTAGAACTACTCCTTCTGGCGTTCCCGTCAAGATAATATCTCCGGGCACCAAAGTCATGTGCTGAGAAATATAACTAACAATTTCAGAGCAGTAGAATATCATATCCGAAGTATTCGAATGTTGTCTGACCTCGCCATTAACAGTTGTGTGTATGCTCAACTGATTCGGATTGCCAACCTCATCAGCCGACACCAAATAAGGGCCAAGCGGACTAAAATCATCACAGGTTTTACCGAGCAGCCATTGCTGCGTTCGCAATTGCAAATCCCTGGCAGACAAATCATTTACAATCGTATACCCATATACGTAATCCAAAGCCTGATCCTGCGGCACATATTTCGCTTCTTTTCCGATTACGATTACCAACTCAGCTTCGTAGTCCATCTTCTCCGTAACACGAGGAATCGCAATATTAGACAGGTTGCCGGTTAGTGAATTATTAAATTTGTTGAATAAGATCGGCACCTGAGGATAAGGAGCATTCGTTTCATCTGCATGTTTTTTGTAGTTCAGTCCTACACAAATCATCTTGTTCGGGCGAGTCACGCATGGCCCCCATTTCAAATCACTTTCTTGGAGCCACACATCCTCATTCATCTGAGCTTGATTCGCCAGAAGCTCCAATTTAGCTATCGCTTCTTTACCTCCTTGAATCAATTCCATATCGCATCGAGGAGCATCGCCCTCATATACCGCCAGTGCGGCTGTTACATCAAGCACACGATCTCCAACCATCATTCCTAACGCAGACTGGCCCTCTTTGATAAAAGTAAGTGTCTTCATATATTCACTCCGTATTTAGGCATTTTTTCCGAAAGTAATTCCTCTATCCATATAGAACGGTGAGCCTATCTATCATAAAGGACGAATCGTCAGAAGCTAGAAAAAGCTCGATTTTGATTACTCCCTTCGGATGTCCAAGTTCACCGCAAAAAAAGTTTAAATTCGAGCAATCGCACGCTCAAGTGCTTGCAGAGTTGCATCAATTTCCGCATCTCCGTGCACAGCGGACACATACCATAGACCATTCGGACGAATGAGTACACCTTCATCAAGCATCAGTTCTGCCAAACGGGAATATTTCGCTCCGTCACGCTTGTTGAATGAGACGAAATCCTCCACCCTTTCTTGCTCTGTAAACATGAAGTGGAAAACAGGTCCTAAATGATTAATAACCCCAGAAATACGATGTTTCGCAAGTACCGCTCGGATGCCTTCGACCAGCTTGCTCGCTACTTGCTCCATCTGTCCATAAATTGCTCCATCGTCTTTACCCAGTTCATTCAAAATAGTCAATGCTGCTGCCGTCGAGACACAGTTGCCGTTCAACGTTCCGAGGTGGCTGACCGTACCATTCTCAATCAGTGACATAATTTCTGCTTTACCTGCAACTCCGCTGATTGCTATACCACCGCCCATCGCCTTGCCTATAGTAACCAAATCAGGTTTAATACCGAACTTGCCATGCGCTCCACCAAGCCCTAGCCGGAATCCGGTAATAACCTCATCCATAATCATGACTATACCGAGCTCCTCAGTCAGTTTACGCATATATTGCAAATAACCTTCCTTCGGCTGAATACATCCAGAATTGCACATGATAGGCTCAGTTATAACGGCAGCTATCTCGTCTTTGTGATTGCGCAAAGCTGTTTCCAGCGCAACCTTGTCATTCCAAGGAAGCAGGATTACTTCTTGCAGACTGGTCTCACTTTGTCCCCCGGTGCCCGGTTGCACGGCATCAATGGATGAAGCCTTAACCCCAGTGGATTGTCTCATGTCTGAGCTTGGAAACGATGTGAAAATGGTATCCGACCAGCCATGATAATGTCCGTGGAAGCGGACAATCTTCCGTTTGCCTGTATGGGCACGCGCTAGTCGCAATCCCAACATCACCGCTTCTGTGCCAGAGCCGCTCAACACAGCGCGATCTGCACATGGCAGTATTTCCGTAAGCAGCTTCGCAAGCTCAATCTCTCCGGTATGCTGCAGCCCATATGTAGCACCCGAGCTCATAGCTTCTGTCACACTTTGAGTCAGCGCAGGATGTGCGTGTCCCAGAATAAGCGGACCATAGGCTAGCAGATAATCGATATATTCATTGCCATCCACATCTTTAATACGTGCACCGCTTCCGGATTTCGCGAATAAAGGCGTCGGTTTCATCGCTGCGCGCAGCGATGAAGCTACTCCGCCTGCCAAATACTTTTTGGATTGTTCATATAAGTCAATCGAGGTTTGATAATTTTTAGCCATATAAGTAGCCCTCCAATAAGTTCGAGTGTTTACGATAAAATTCAAAATACGAGTTTATAAGTCACTTGGTTGTCTTTGCTAATTACTATTAATAGCTTGAACATGAGCCGCCTTCGAGAGCAGGTCTTGCAAGCTTCGTGTATTGTCCGAGTACACCCTTATGAGAAATGAGCGGAGCTGACCAGCTTAGCATACGCTTCTCAATAATTTCCTTGATCTCCGCTTGCGTGCGTTCCACACCCTCTGTTCCAACGATATCTATTCTTCTGTTGGGAATATCAATCAGAACCAGATCATTATTCGCAACTACTGCAATCGGTCCGCCATCTACAGCTTCAGGTCCCATATAACCAACACAAGGTCCGCGTGTTGCACCCGAGAATCGACCGTCTGTTACAAGTGAGGTTGTATGCGAGAGTACAGGATCAGATGCGATAAGCTCCGACATGAAAAACATCTCCGGCATTCCAGTCGCTCGCGGTCCCTGATAACGGATTATAATCACATCTCCAGGTACAATCCCCTTATTTACAACTGCATCTACTGCTTCTCTTTCCGTGTCATATACCTTTACCGGTCCTTGATGCACCATCATAGATGCAGAAACGGCCGACTTCTTAATCGTCGCTCCACGTGGAGCTAGATTACCAGTCAGTACAGCAAGTGAACCTTCCGACTTCAACGGCTTGCTGATTGGGTAAATGACATTCCGACGATTCAGCTTGTAATTTGCTAGGAACATCTCGGCAAATCGCGGCATTTCATTCTTGCGGTACTCTTCAATGTTTTCCCGCAATGTCTTCCCAGTCACTGTTAATACATCGAGATGTAAAAATTGTTCAAGCTCAATCATCACCTGCGGCACCCCGCCTGCGTACCAGAACAATTCCGTTGGGTATTGACCTGCGGTTTTCGTATCCACGAGCACTGGAATGCGACGATGTATCTGATCAATCTCCTGTGCTTCCAGCGGCATGCCGATTTCACGAGCAATCGCGATCAGATGCATTACAGCATTCAGCGATCCACCGATAGCAGAATGAACCATAATCGCATTTTCGAATGCTTCGCGCGTTAGAATCTTAGCAGGAGTAATCTCTGCCTGTACAAGCCGCATGACTTGTTGTCCAGCTGCCCGTGCTGCACGGCTGATCTCCGCATTTGTCGCCGGAATAAGCGCTGACCAAGGCAACGCCAATCCCAAAGCCTCTGCCATCACCTGCATAGTTGCTGCTGTTCCCATATATTGACAAGCACCACAGGTCGGACAACATGCTCGCTGGAATGCCAAAAACTCTTCCTTCGTCATTTTCCCCTGATCGACTTCCACGCTCATATGCCATAACTCTTCATTAGATCTCATGCATGGGCCTGCGCCCATTGCACCTCCAGGCACATGAATTGCCGGTATATTAAGTCGAGCAATTGCCATTAAATGAGCAGGAACCGCCTTATCCCCTGCCGATGACAGCACCATCGCATCGAACGGTGTAGCGAGTGCATGAATTTCTACCATTGAAGCGATCATATCTCTTGATGGCAGCGAGTAACTCATTCCATTATGCGCCTGAGCTATACCGTCACATATATCTGTAGTTGTATAAATCGCAGGCTTACCGCCCATCTGGAAGACACCTTTCTCGACTTCGCTGATCAATGCATCCAAATGGTAAGAGCTCGGATGGCTTGCCCCGTGAGTACTCTCGATAAGCACTTGAACCTTATTCAAATCTTCTACCGTCCAATCCATAGACATCCGAAGAGCATCACCTTCAAAGCTAATTTTGCGAACTTTCTGACTTTCTAAATTGCTCGTGTTCTCCATTTGAACTCTACTCCCCCATAATTTTAATAAACTTCTGCTGTCAATCCACCATCAACAAACAAGTGATTTCCTGAAATAAAAGATGCATCGGCCGAAGCGAGGAACACTAGTGTCTTAGCAACCTCGTCAGGCTCAGCAATGCGACGCAGCGGATAATGTCGATATACTTCCTCCCGCGCTTTAGCCGGATCAGGCTGAAAATCGAAAAATTGCTTAACCATCGGCGTTTGCACATCTCCTGGACATATGCAGTTCACCCGAATGCTATATTGTCCATAGGAAACAGCCATGGACTTAGTCAGGGCAATGATTGCCCCTTTAGTAGCACCGTATATAGATAGATCAGGGTCACCAACTACACCTAGCACCGAACTGATCGACAATACAACGCCGCTTCGTTGTTTCATCATAATAGGAAGTGCATATTTACAACCCAAAAATACACCCTTCAAATTCACATTAATCGTCTGATTGAAATCAGCTTCCTCATATTCATGCAATGGCCCCATAATCTGAATAGCGGCATTGTTAACCAGAACATCAAAGCTTCCGAATTGATCGTTTACTAATGAAACGGCTTGTTCCATCTGCACAGCGTTACTAACATCCGCATGAATAGCTATACTTCTTCCACCGGCCCTTATAATCGAATCCGCCACACGCTCGGCCGCTTCTTGGTTATAATCCAATACGGTAACCTGTGCTCCTTCAACTGCGAATTGGTGCGCGGTTGCTTCGCCTAGACCCTGCCCGGCACCTGTTATCAGTACAGATTTCCCCTCAAGTCTCCGATTCAAAAACTCCCCACCTCGGCTCGTGTTAATGAATTTCCATAACTTACAAACATTATAATTCAATGTTGTATGATTGTCTACAATGTTACACCGTCATATTTGTAATATAAAAATAGTCTAGTTAATCATTCATTGCATGGCTTGTGTCCCTATTAAATAGAGAACAATCCTTTTTTCTTGGACTACCAACAGCTATATTTATTTTCAAAATAACTTTCGAGAGACCAAGATTGGGGAAATGTTCTTAAGTAAGCACTTCTGTGTCCTCAGCCTTATTAGCGATGTCTGTTAGTTTCAATATTTGAATTAAATCAGAGATCAAAAGGATAAGCTGTGATTTAGTTTCAGAATTTGAAATTAATCGCTGAATTTGCTTGATCTGAGCCTCCTTTTGGTGATTTAATTGCAAATTCTGAAATTAGCTCGTCTCAAATTCCATGATGACCCACGATAGTTTCACAAAGTGAAACTAAGTTAACTACACTTCCGGGCCGTCAGACGAACAGGTATTTTTCATCGAGATAGGTATCAACAAATTTGTGCATAGAGGCAGAATGACAAGATGGTGACATGGACATGGAGATGGAGATAGAGATGGAGATAGAGATAGAGTTTGAGTTTGAGTTTGAGTTTGAGTTTGAGTTTGAGTTTGAGTTGAGTTTGAGTTTGAGATATGGCAGTAGTCGTGGCACACAAAAAGATGACTCCTTGAAATCAGAAGTCATCTGCTGTTTGTATTAGTCTAATAAAAAACGTAAACGTCCGGCTCTCCCACCCTCTACGTCGAAGTCGTTCGTCTCGCGCAGATAAATAAATAACTTTATAAGTGATTACTTATATTTTTTATCTAGTTAGAAAAATCCACACATTATATGTCTTACCTGCTTCCGTATCAAAAACGATCGTTTGTCCGTTATACGTTACTTTGCGGCTTCTGCCATTCAATGAAATAACCGTACAATTCTTCAAGCGCCCTTGCTGCCATTCAATATCTGCTTTGGACCTTCCGCTTGCTGTCCCTTCACCATTCCCTCAGTCCATATTCTATCGAAGTTACTTTGTCACAGGGGCTTCAACCTAAGAATCTCTCCACCTGTTGCCCATCAGTTACTAAGGTGACTTGGTTCTTACCTCGACCGGACTCTCACCAGTTAGTTGTGTCTAACTTGGTTAGCCGCACAAACATAAATAGAGCCCGTGCGAAATGCCACGGGCTCTTGACAAGCCGATTATCGATTCATTTTTTTACCAATTCGGCATCATCCAGGTAGAAAGTCTCGCCAGCTCCGAAGTTTGATGCCTCGAATCCGACCAGCGCTTTTACGACTTGCTTCCCGTCTACTTGTTCAGGAATATCAAAAGTTAATTTCATCTGTTCCCAAGTTCCATTGCTAATAGTCGCTGGAGTAAGCGTCCCCAAATACTGCTTCAGTTGTGTGCCGTCCTCTGCCTGAAGATTAACGAACATTTGGACCGTCCCGCTTGCCATCGAGCCTTGCGGCTTATAGAGATAAGCAGTGTATTCATACTGTCCGTAATCGGTCAACCTGACGGTCTGGCTCGGCCATACCAAGCTCGTTCCAGACAAGTTCAAACTGTATTTGCCGGTTCTGGCTTGTTCATCGCTTCTCCCCACGAAACAGGTTACCGGGTTGCCGCCGCACCCATAGCCCCAAGGCAAAGCAACGGCATACGCGTATTCGATTTCGAAGGAAGAATTTCTTAATACGGAAGCTAGTGAATCAGCCGTAATGGTGATTTCCGGGCTCAATAGCATGCCCTCATTTTTATACGTAACCCGGTATTTCACGGTTTGTGCCAGTTGAGCCGGCGTAACGATCGGCACGGTTAGCGTCGCCGTATGTGCAGCTGCATCCCAGTTCACTGCGATCGGATGTTCACCTATCGCCTCGTGGCCGTCAACAATCGCTTGCACGGTGAAGTCTGCCGCAACAGGCACTTCTTCCGGGGATTTATTGAAGGCAGCCTGCACAATTCCGTTCTCACCGGTTACTCCCGTTAACATTAATTCATCAGCCGACAATTCCTCCAAGGTAAAGTCGTCCGCATATACCCAACCTGCGCCAGCCGCCTTGTAAATGACGATCGTGACATGGGAGAACCCTTCAGGCGGCGTAAATGTGATCGTATATTTCTTATACTCGTCAGAGTCAACCGTCACGTGGGCTCCTGTCAGTCCAACATCAGGAACGTCCCAAAAATTCATACCGACCAAATTAATATCCGGTTCTCCCGAAGCTTTCGCATAGAATGTAAGTTTATAGGTTTTACCGCTTTCAACGAATACATCTTGCTCGATGCTGCTCCCTTTGACTTTCAAAGCCTGATTACCTGAGTAAGCATCATTCGTCAGTTCAGCAACCGTATCGGGAAAATCGAACCACTCCGACAAGCCATCTTCAAAGCCTGGATTCTTTACGGTTGTTTCATTCATTGACAGCAAAATTAACTTCAATGCATTCCTAACGGTTGAAGAAGGCGATTCTTCGACCAACTGTTCAATTCGCTCTACCATCTCGCTATTCGGATGAGTCGTTATCCATCTTGAAAGCGCCTTTGTCTCATTGCTGGAAACGGCTCCCCAATTGAGTGGGCCTTTATATTGGTAAAACAGCTCATACGTAATATAATCAGCAAATTCCGCAACAAGCGTCTTCCTTTGATCCATCTTGGCGATTCTGTCTAGTATTTTGTTCAGTAAATCCGTCGCTTCAGCATCACTTGCTGGCTCGGCAATCTCGGCTTTCATGTCCGTATAGCTTAGCTTCGACAACTCATAAAATTCAAACATACGCAGTAGGTCTTGTGCCCGTTTCTTCTGCTGCTGCGTCTGCGCCTTGGCAACAACGGATTCAAGAAGTTGCCTTCTGACAGCTAGATCGCTCTGCGATATGTCTCTCAAATAATCCGGAGAGAGCAAAGGCATAAAGTTAGGTCTTTCTGATGCATTCTTCCACGATAAATACCATTCAGTGTCAAATATATCCTGCTCCCAAAATTTTTGCCAAAAAGCATAGTAAGCCTTAAGATCTACCGCTGCTTCAGGTCCAACTGCTCTTTCGTACCATTCTTCAAGCAATGCGTCTACATCCTGTTGCGGATCCCACTGCAGTTTGGCTGACAAGTAAGGCTTTGGCCCTTCACCGAAATTGGCATACAGCTCGCTATAATAAGCACCTACTCCGATAGAAGCCGCGTACTGGTATTGATCTGCCATCAGTTGGAACGGCGTTCTCGGCATCACGTAGGGCGAGCCAAACAGGTAATCATAGAAGGCTACAGTCGCCCCCACTTGCGTCCACAATTCTGACAATTCATACGCGGTCTCCCGCATGTCCGGATCTCCCCATGAGACACGCTCGTCGGTAATATAGACGACAACTCTCGGATCAAGCTTTACGTCAGATGGTGGGTCGTAAACATTTAAGTAAGCATATGTGCCAATATATTTATCTGGATGCTTGGCGAAGACGCCTTTCGACACTTTATCTACCCAATCGAAATAAATATTTGACATGTCGACCATTCCGATTGAATTCAGCTTGGCCGAAGGATCGGTAGGGTCTGCCTCGCAAAATGCCGTTGTATCATTTATCCCTAACGAGTAGGAAGTAGCCTCCGGATGATTATCGAAATAGGCATTAATAATATCGATCGATTCGGCGACGATCCCGTTTGCTTGAAAGCAGGGATGTTCCGTTTCCAAATTTTTATCCTGCGTATTTGGTTTGTAAAATTGTGGGTATTGGGCCACTGGAAGCATTCGATATAAGTTATGTGTGAACTCGATGCCTCCATACATTTGCATTCGCAGGTTTCTCGCCCACTCAGCACGAAGAGGCAGCTCTTCAAGTTGTTCTTCAAAATTTCTAGTGAAAAATGCCGGTTCTTGCCTCACGTTATCGCCTATCGGGACAACCAAGCTTGTCGCCTGCGGAACGTCTTCCCATTCTTCCCCCGGCATTAACCAGCGTACGCCAACGTAACGCTCCAGAAATTCGTCGACACCATACTCCGTTCCCCATGCCGCCTTACCAGCAATCGTAATTCGTTGAGCATTCTGATGTATAACAAATCCGTCAGCACCCATGCTATCAAACAATGTGGATTGCTCCTGTTCGGTCAATCCTTTCTTGCCGATATAAATCTGAGTCCCTTCGTACTGTTCAGGCAAGTCCTGCTCGATCGGCTCTCCGTTGCCGCTCACGGGAGCATCCTGATCGATTGCATCCGCATGGACTAACATTGCATCGTCGATGTAGACGACTTCACCCGCAGCGAAATTCACACCCTCAAACCCGACCAGCGCTTTGACGACTTGCTTCCCGCCTACTTGTTCAGGAATATCAAAAATCATTTTCATCTGTTCCCAATTGCCGTTGCTCACGGTCGCTGCCGTGATCGTTCCCAAATATTGTTTCAGCTGTGTGCCGTCCTCCGCCTGAAGATTGACGAACATTTGAACAGTACCGCTTGTCGTAGAGCCTTGAGGCGTATAAAGTAACGCGGTGTATTCATACTGTCCGTAGCCTGTCAGCAAGACTTTCTGGTTCGGCCATACCAGGCTCGTTCCAGACAATTTTAAACTATATTTTCCGGTTCTGGCTTGTTCAGCGCTTCTCGTCACGAGACTGGTTGGTGCTTCGAAACCGCCGTTCCAATATTCCCAAGGTTTAGCATTGTAATATCCCGCATATCCCGCTTCGAAAGACGAGTTCTTGAGCAATGAACGACTAGGATTGGCTGCAATGAAGATCGTTGGACTGGCAAACGCTTCCCCGTCTTTGAATCTCACTTGATATTTCACAGATTGCTGTACATTCGCCTTTTCGACGCGCGTAACGTTTAATGTAGCTGTCTTCGCAGTCTCGTTCCAGGTTAAGTTGGCCGGGCTTTCATTTTCTGTCGTTACACCGTCAATAATAGCCTGTACTGTGAAGTCCGACGCAGCAGGCGGAGTGGCGGGTGGGTTAAAGTACTCAACATGAATAATTCCGTTCTCGGCCGTCACTTTGTCTGAATTCAGACGATCTACCAGCAACGGCAGCTCAACGCCAGTCGATTTCTTGACATACTTGATCAGCTTGCGAGCAGCAGCTCTCGTCTGGTCGTCGGTCGTGCCGCTGATAACCACCGAAGCTGCGGCGCTTCCCTCATCTACGATTTTCAGTGTGTCACCTGGGTCCGGGCTCGGACTTGGGCTCGGACTTGGGCTTGGTTGTGGATTTGTTGGCGTAGTTGTACCCGATCCTGACGAGCTGTCTGTCCGATCCTTATCTACTAGCTTTGCTTCTATCGTAACCGTGACTTGACTGCCGAAGTTCACTTTATCCGGCCACTTACTCAGGTTCGAACCGCTAACATGCACATTGGCTATGCGAATCGTTCCGTCACCAGTTACGGTGGCGATAGCGTCAAATGTGAACTCTTCAACTACAGTGCCCTGTTTAAGAACAACGTTGACGCTGACGCCTACAGGATGAACTTGCCCGAATCGGCCAAGCAAAACCACTTCCCGTGACAAGGCGGACTCACTCAGATTGATCTCTACATCGTTAAATCCGCTGCCAGCGCCGGTCAGCTCTCCTTCTTCCAAAATACCTCCGCTTTGCATAAGAACATTAGATATGGTAGTTGTGCCAGAAACGAAGATTCTAACCGGAGCATTGCGTTTGTCGACGATAAGTGTTCCCATCAATCGGGAATCCTTGATCTTAATACTGTTGCTCCCGCCGCCGAACACGTACGTTTTACCTTTGACCGTTACGCCGTCCAGGAAAACATCCCCTTCGCCGACGCCTTGCGTGATATAAAGATCGCCGGAGATAACGAGATTTTTCAACTCCATGCCCGCGGTGTTCACGACAACATTGCCTGCGTAATCCTCTTCGTAAGTCCCTTCATTCCTAACAAGCGCCCCCATGACGTTGTCGAGCATTTGCACGACCTCAGCTCTTGTGATGTGCTCTTGTGGAGCAAATCGATTCCCGCTTCTGCCCTTGATGTATTGTCGGCTTTGCAGCGAGGCTACTGCCGCAGATGCATAAGCTGAAATCTGCGCTGCGTCGCTGAATGCAGCCCCTTCCAACGAGGCATCCTCATAGTGAAAAGCGCGTGCAACAATAACAGCTGCATCCTGCCTCGTAATGGCAGCTTCCGGCTTGAACTTGCCTGTACCCGTTCCTTGAATCATACCAGCGGCGTACACGTTGGCAATCGCGCCGGCGTACCAAGCGCTGTTCTTCACATCCGCGAACGGATTGGCGTCAGCGGATTGCCGCTGCAGATTGAATACGCGATCGATCAGTGCTGCGAACTCCGCTCTTGATATCGCATCATTCGGACGGTATTGCCCTGCTCCATATCCTGTTAGCAGTCCATTATTCACCCATTTCGACATTGTACCCTCTGCCCAATGTCCGATTAGATCCGATTGAACACTTACTTCCCTGCTTGCTTCTGCATGATTGGCAACTTGCCCCCACAGCGATACAACCATACCCATTACGATTACGATCGGCAGTAATCGCTTTTTGATCTTCTTTGCCATTTAAGCTGCCCCCCTTCAAAGTATAAAACGCTGTTCATATCCTACACGTCATGTGAAAGTGCAGCCATTTTTCACAGTCGGGAACAGAACCTGGAAACGTTTCGTTCCAAAACAGTTTCATATCTTCATCTTATCTTTCGTTATGTAGGCGCTTCCATTATCAAAAGTCTACTTTTATACTCATTTGTATACTATTTCATAACTCCGAGTACTCCTGCAGAGTCACATTCATTCTAATCGTCTTCGGCATCCTCTTGGTGCTGAAGAAGCTTTAGGGAGAGTTATACGGGATGACGCCACAGGAATACCGATTGGCCAAAAATGGCTGAAGCCGCAGGAATATGTGAGCGAGACTCCCTCCGCAACACAACAACCGGCCTTTCGGACGAATCATTTGTCCTCAAAGCCGGTTGTTGTGCCGGAAGCCAGACTGCGAAGCCCGGTCAGTTTGTTAGCTTATTCAAATAGTTATATATGGCTTGTGCTGCTTCTGCACGATTGACAGAGGCCTTAGGCGCAAAATTGTTATTGCCTCGACCGATCATAATACCCAGCTCCGCCAAAATCTTGGTTGCTTCTTTTGCCCATGAAGAAATCTGCGCGTCATCAGCATAGCTATTTGCTTCAGAAGCCTGGATCGCTTGTTTTCTTTGCCATTCCAAAGCTCTCTTCAGCAATACTGCCATCTCCTCGCGAGTTATCGAAGCTTGAGGGTTAAAGCGATTGTCTCCTTGGCCGTTAACTAGGCCAGCCTGTGCTGCGGCATTGACCGCTCCTGCAAACCAAGCATCAGGGCTAACATCCGCAAACATTTTGCTGCCTCCTTCTGCAAGGCCGATCGCTCTTGCCAGCAAAGCTGTGAATTCAGCTCTCGTAATTTCGCGGGAAGGCGCGAACGTAGCAGTTGTTGTACCTTTAATAATCTGTCTGGCAGCAAGCTCACGAATTGCTTCCTGCGCCCACCCCACTTTCGATAGATCATCGAATTTCTTCACAAACACCAAGCCTGCAAATTGCCCGCCCTGAAGCAGCTGGACGGTCAGGCGATCACCAGTCACCTCTTCATTCAAATAGACGAGCTCTCCATCCGCGCCGATCCGATAAACATGGTAGTTTGCCAGCTTATCCTTAGCAGCTAACAACGAAAGAGTCAACGGAGTTATAAACGGCTTAGCTGCTTGTTCTTTATCGCCTTTTGTCCATTTCACCAGCACTTCCCATACTTTGTCCGGGAATGAAACATCGGCGTATTGTCTTTTTGCAGCAAGTGAAGCCAAGCTTTGTCCTTGCTCCTCCGTCAATGCTCTTAGCTCCAGCTTAAGCTTATCAGAGCCTTCTGCTTCACTCGATTTCAACAATTCCTCTATCCACTCAGGGCTAAGCACTAGCTGAGCATCTCCCTGCTGAATAGTAAGGGACTTGTTCTTCCCATGCAGCTGTTTCAAAATATCAAGCGGAAGCACTGCCGCTTCCTGACCGGCCCCCAGCACAATTACCGGCTGATCCGAAGCTATATCCTGCGGCTTTACAACATACTCGCTAGGTTTAGAATTCGAGTCAGGGTTACCACCGGTATAAGGCGGATTTGTCGGATCAACTGGATCAATTGGGTCAACAGACAGCGCCTTCATTTCAAAAGCAACATAATTGGCCGTTGACGCTCCGTCCTGTAAGCCGTTGTCCGCCAAGCTTAATGCTACTCCATTTAAATTGTTTGGTTCCACCAGATTAATATGTGCCGTAATGCCAATTTTTTTGCCGGCTTCGGCCGTAATACCGATCGTTGTCCAAGGAATCGCCATCTCGATCTGATAACCGGCTGCAGTACGCGTGCTTTTTTGAATAATGCCTTGTGTCAGGTTGGCATTCGGAACGCCGTTATAATAGATTTCAGGATCATCGACTCTGATCGTGTATTGATGGGTGCCGCTATCGCGTACTCCTTGTACAAAGTTGCTGTCCACAAACAATTCGACGCTTGTTTCTTCCCATACTGGATGTGTTTGCGGCACATAAATATGGCCATCCTTCACATCAAAGGCTGCATACAAATATTCAGGGCTCCACAGCAATCCCAATCCGCCTCGACTGCTTTCGTCTAACAAATTGCCAAAAGCTTTAAATCCGATGTTCCAATTTGTATTCCAGGCTGTTTCATCGATTACCCCGTCTATATTCATCGCTGTGCTTTCAACAGCTTCAAGCATATAAATCGCTTTTTCTTTTGCAAATCTTTTCGGAAGCCAGGCTGAGGAAGATACGGCATCTTGTGAAATATCCTCCGTCAATGCCAGCTTTCCTGCTGCCGCCAAACCAGCATCATTGACATCCTTATCATTTACATGAGCGGTGAGGCCGATGATGTTGCTTGCCACCGGAGTAATACCAAGCGATCGCCATGGAATAGCGACTTCCATATTATAACCTTCCGCTGTTTCGGCGTAGCTATATTCAATCTTTTCATTAGGTCTCTGAGTCTCTCGATAAATATGCACCTCAGGATCATTCACTCTAAATACATATCTGACTGTATGGTCATCATAAGCCCCTTGCTTGCCAGTTCCATCCACATAAATTTCCAAAGAATCATCATCCCACGGATTGGCCGCGCCAGAATTGATAACTTGTTGATCTTTCACTGCTGCCGCTACAAATAAATATTCATCATTGTAATGATATGAGATTGAAGCTTCATTATCAGTAACGCCTGATTTATAGGCCAGTTGAGTGCTTGATCTCCACATCTGCTCATTTAACCTGCCATCCACATAAGGAATAACCTGACTAAATGGAAGATCATACTGCTTCATTGCCTCCATATCATTTCCCAATAGATGAAGGTCACTAAAGTATAATTCAGCTTCCTCTATGCCTGTGTCTGTTATTGTATAGAGGGTAACTGAGGCTATGTCAGACACATTGTTCTTTAATTCCGACAATTCAAACGTTACATGATTATCTCCCGGTGTTATGGTGCCAATACGATGATCAGAAACCACACCACTCTTATCTATAAGCTTAATAAAAATAAACCTTTGATCGTCAGAAGCATTAAACGTGTCAAATTCAATTGTCTTGGCCCATTTGAAATCCTTCAGCTCAGCATTAACAGGAATGTATATACCCGGATAGCTTTCCTGATTGCTTGCAGGTACCTTTACTCTTAAAGCTTTGCCTTCTCCTTTTGCATGATCCTCTGTAATGCCTACAATGGTGGAGGAATACACAGGTGTTATTCCACTTATCGCCTGCTGGTCTAGGAAGTTGTTAATTACTTTTTTTAGCATAATAGGCTCTAAAACACGAGATTTAATGATGATTCGTTTAGTAACTGTCAATTCGTTTGTGCCTTGCTTGAGCTTTATTTGAACATCAGTTGTACCTAAGCTGAAATTCATCATATAGCTGTAACGATCGCTTATGGCATTGCCAGGAATCGCTTCTCCATTAATGTTTACACCATCGATAGTGACCTCAGTTCCCTTTGCTGCATACACGACAACTTCTTTTTTAGAAAACTCATTTGGCAGATCATTAATTAAAATGAGCGCCTGCGGATCTCTTTCTAGCTCTTCAATAAAATCTGCAATCTCGCTCCGTACCTGCTGCAACTCTTGAGCATTTTTAGTAAATGATTTTACATTTGTAAATAAGCGATCATAATAAAGCTTAATCAAATCCTTAGCTGATACTTCTATTCCTAATTGCGCTGCTGCTTGGTTAATGCGTTCTTCCAGCATCCACAAATATTCATAATCCTGGTTGCCATCACGTATAGCCTGCAGCCTCAAAGTAGCAATCGGGCTGTTCATCCCGTATTTAGCACCAGGGTACAACAAGAATCCGTCTCCATTGGCTCCAGGAAATGCCATCGGATCATTCCAAATATCACGCGCTACATAAGTGCTGCCGGTCCATTTGAGATAAACGTTAACCGACCAATATAAATTCCCCTCAATGCCGTAAGAACGCTGCATCCAAGGGATGAGCCTTGCGCTGATCAGATCATCATCAATATGGTATGTTGGGTATGGATTAGCAGGCACGACACAGCCGTACCACCACATATTTCCTCCTTCAGCTTGAAATTCCTTTACCTGCTGTAAATACTCATCGCTTTCAAAATCACGGAATAATGGCGAAAACGTATTGACATCATTAATCAGAGCTGGATGAAGACCGGTCGTTACAATGTGTCTTAAATTAGGATCAATAGCAGCGATTTGCTTGCTGCGCTGATTTACTAGATCAAACATGGCCGGCGTCGGCTCGTCAATTTCTCCTCCCAAATAGTAGTAGGCTTTATCCAGCAGACCTTCTGACTTCAAGCTATTAACGAGCTGCGCCCCCCTGCCGCTTTCAAAATCGCCTACCGAATAAGGAATATTGTATGCCGATACGCGCGGATCCTTAACGTAAGGCTCTGCTTTAACTGCATAATTCTCGTAATCCCACGGGATGGGCAAATAGCTTGGAGTCACGTGATAGTCTAATAGAAATTCATAATAATTTTTGTACACATCCCAATATTCGGGTGAATCTTCCACCAATCCAGGGTAGCCAGCAGGCAGCATAGAGCCCCATATCGGAAAAGAGGTTTGCGCATGGTTTTCTTCCGGAAGCACAAAGTCTCTTACTCTTACAGTAACAGGCACCTGTGCCACACTGCCATTCGCCGTTATCGAAATCGTGCCTGTGTACATTCCGGCCGGTGTGTTCGCTTCTGTTTTTACCGTAAACCAGATCGCTTGATTATTTCCGTTTTGCACCTGGATCGATCCATGCAGGTTCATATATGGCGAATACGGAATTAGAGCATCCGGATACCAGCCCGGCTCATAGGCGCTATTAGACTTGTTAGTCGTTTTTACATAATGCTGTACAAGAACCTCAACCTGGCTTGCCGGTATGGTTGCGCTGCCTGAGGTTAAATCCGATATCTCAGCGTTCGTGATGTTAACATTGCCGTTTTTGGCAGTGAGCAGCACCTGTCCACTCTGATATTCACGCTTTGCCATCTCCAGATTAACGCTAGTTGAAGAAAGCGGAGCAGCATCCCGTTGAAGGTTCATGATGCTCGGAGCCGTCCAAACGCTGTATGTGCCTTCTGTCTGTTCGGTATCTGCATCTAATTGAACAAAAGATATATCGTCAAAATAGACTTTGCCAGCGCCGCCTTTGACAAACAAAAACGGTATCATTCGTTTTACGCCATTCGTAAGTGGAATACGCAATGGGACGGCGAATTCAAGGTACTGCCAGTCCCCTGTAAGCTGCACGTCCAAAGTCTTGTCTGCGTTCACTAGCCACCCATTGTCGTCATAATAATCCAAATTTAGCGATGGGCGGCCTGCCTGATCCGGATTTTCCGCCTTAACCCAAGCCGAGAATACATAATCTTTTGACTCGTCAACAGATATACTTGACGCATAGCGCCATGAGTAGTTCCAGTGCGCCGTGTCTCCATTATTTGGAAATTCGAAGAACGCACTAGTGTTGCCAGAATGCTTTTCTACATTACTAATGCCAAAATTCGCATTTCCTGAATTCACCCAACCAACCGGCTTGCCTTCCGACTGCAGCTCGAAGCCTGCGTTGTCAATCATATTGCCTGATGTCGCCGCCGCTGCCTTCGGCGTATACCCTGCTCCGGCAAATACCGGAACGATCAGACATAAGATCAGCCATTGAATAGCCCATCGTTTGCTTTTACTTTTCCATTTTTTCATCAACGTTTATCACTCCTGTTCTCTTAGTAACAAGCGATATGTATCTGTCCATGATGTTAATGTAAAAAAGTTAAGCGAAATGTTTCGAAAGATGCGTGATCCGGTACGCTTTCTCCTTGCAAGGTAAGACGAATGCCTCCATCTGGATGATCGGAAGCGCTTGCATCGACTTCCGTCCACAAACCTTCGCGAGACAGCTGCTCAACTTTGGACAGCTTCCGTTTTGTCGGAATCCACAGTGCAAGTGAAGGATACGACTCCATGCTGAAGTTGGTTAATCCAAGCAGCGCTTCCTTATCGTCCTCCCACCATACTGGATAAATATTGACTCCGAACTCCACCATAGCTGGAAATTCGCCTTCTGTTAGATAGGACATGATTTGTTGATACAGCCATTGTCGACCTGTCTCTTTCAACAAGCCTCCTGTATGTGGTACAACCACCATCGGATACGGCTCTCTCGTAACTACGACTCCTGAAGATTGTCGATTGCCAAGGTTATCGTAAATCTCTGACCATACCTCTGCGCCTTCCTCTGCTGATAGGATATAATCCGTGTGCAACGACATATATACCCAAGAGATCACATCCTTATTTCGCAACCAATCTGGTGCTTGAGGAGCCGTAATACGTTCAAAGGCAGTTCGATGCGACATGTCTCCTTTCTCTACTCGAATCGGACTATTCGTCAAGAGACCACGCTCGCACAGATGATAGTAGGCTTCGGAAGTGATCACTGTCCCTTTTTCTAGCCAGGACGTTATTGTCTCTGCTGGATAAGCAATTGCCTCTTTCATTGTGATCAATGTCGGTGTATGGCTGCCTGGCGCAACAGGAATACCGATTCGGGTAAGCGAGTGATTCATCCGCATGGACGGGCCATCGCTTAAATTCATACCGGCTGTCACATCAGGCTCGCTAGGGAATGGCAACGACGTCCCTCTTCGCACTTTCCCGGACAAAGCATCGGTAACAGCCTGCAAATAATCTTTCAGAGGACCTAGCGTTTTTTGATAATTACCCGAATGGTCATAAAAACCTAAAAAACCGTCATTAATGCTTAAAGTCAGCAGCGGACTGAAGCTTACAGTCAATAAATACAGCTCCAAAGCAAGCCCGCGCGCGGACTTCCCTCCGATGGTCCAAGGGAATTGCTCGATTTCGGAGCTAATTTGGCTAGGCTCCGTGATCATGGCAGCCATCGCATCAAACGTAGCGCAACGATCGAGAATGCCCGGCAAATCCTCGTCGGTATAGCTGGCACCGCCGAGCCTAACATGCGGCTCCGGCCTATTGTTCGTCCTGAACGCTTTGATCTCGGCATCTAAATGACGGCCGTGACGCAACATCATTTCAACCGTATTGGTCATCAGTCCCATTTGGATGTTCGGATTGGCGGATTCGCATGCCTCGCGGAGCAGAACGCCAAGCTCGACCAGAATATCCTCCTGGAAAGAGCGCCAGTCGCGACGCAACTGCAGCTCAGCTTCTGTACAAACTAACGGATCTTTCAGCAACACTCCATTAATTTCGTCTCGGCCATATGCAACTCCCATTTTATTGGAAAACGCCTCCATATGCCGATCGCAGAAGCACAGAAATGAATTCGTTTGAGCGCGACCAAACAATCGAAAATCGTCATCGATCCAAACCGCATCAACATCTAGTGAAGCAAACAGCTTATATGCTACATAGATATATTGGCGAAATTCCGGACATAGCGGACATGGACAGCCGTATTCCACTCTCCCTTGCCCGTCGACCATATCCGTAAATGTCTCAGCATGCTTTTCGGGCAACATATTGCTATGACCGAGGGTTACATAATAGTTAATCATCGGGCTCATCCCCGCAGCGCGAACTTCGGCGAACCGTTCGGCGAACAAGGGCAGACGCTCACGCAGACTCTCAAGACTCGGATGATTCGCCTCCAAATGCGTGCTGAACGCCATGACCGCATCGGCGCGAATGTTTTTGGCATACGTCATAAACGACTTCCACAGCGCATCATCCTGTAGAATGGTAAATAGAGGGCGCAAAATATATTGCACCTTCTCCGATTTAATGTTCGAATTGTTCATTGTCGCCATCCTTCACAAGCATTTTTTACAATCGCTCTTACAATTTTTATTTCCTAAGCTTCCTCTTCCCAAAGCGACTGAATGGTTTCTACCGTATAGTCCACCAGCGCTTCACCGCCTTCTACACCTACATAACCGCTAAATAACTGTGTGCTATAGCCTCCGGTTGCAATCGCAGCAGCAGTCGGCAAGTATCCACTGTTGCCACATGCCAACTGAGCAATAAAGGTCAATTTGGCTGCGCTTCTCGCTTTAATTTGCAAACCATACTCTGTAAACAATTCAAATGGATTTGTTGCAAACGCAGCATCACCAAGACGCAGTACATGTAATTCTATCGGATAGGACGAAGTCACTTGAAGATGTTCAAAACGATCTACGATCGCATAGTAATTAAATATTTCACTTTGTTCCTTGAAACCAAGCGATGTGAAATAGGCAACTGCATCTGTCTCCTTATCGATTTGCTCTTTGAAGCGGCTTAACTCCTGTTTGGCCAAATCAGCTTCAGATTTAACCACTTTCCTAAGCGGCAAATCGATTTGTCTCACCGTATGCTTGAATATCGGCATGGTTTGAATATTCCCCTTGGCCATTTCCAGTCCATCTTCCAAGGCTCTTAGCAGCCTTGATGCTAATTGACGAAGCTGATCATCAAGCTCGTAATTGCTGTGATGCCTGTTTATGGAATCAAGCGGCGCAAGATCTCCAGCTGCACCAATCATTCCAAGAACAGGTACACTTGAATCCCACCGCTCTGTAATCAGGTTTCTTAATTCTCCGAAATAATCAGCCGAAATACTGGAGATGCCCTCCACCACTTGTGCGGTACAAGCAGCACTAAATAAAATGCCCGTTAACTCATGCTTGGCATCCCAAGTAAATAGCATTGCCACACGAGGATCCTCCGGTCCTCCCAGTCCACGGAAATGCACGGAATTAACCTGACCGTACATGACACCAGTTCCATCGTCATAAATCGCTCTGCGATTAAATCCTAGTGCTGCATAGCCTTCAGCTGTGCTAATGCCTCCAGGCGCTCGCCCTTCCCATGCTTCCTTTACAGCCTCGGCAATTCTCTCAATGGCAAACTCCGAATACTGCTCAGGTGTCATAATATCAGCATGTGTTGTGCGATAACCGAGATTTGGAAATCGAGTTGTCTCATGAGCAAGAAGAGGTCCCGTATGTGTGTGAGACGCATTCAGGATGACATGACCCGGATCAAGATCGGGCACACTTTGTTTGACTTTATCCCGGACACCATCTCTAATATGATTATCGATAGCAACTAGATCACAGCCTACTAGAACAGTTCCCTGTGCCTGAGATCCATTACCCTCCAAAGCCATTGCAGTAGCAAACAATGGATCCCGTACATGATCGGTAATCCTTTCATGGAACTGGCCTGCCAATGATACTGGCCTTTGTGGTGTGATGCTTTTGGTGCTCCATCCGATATTTATAGTGGCCATCGATATATAGCCTCACTTTCAATATATGCTCCTAGTCATTCATCACTTAAATGCCATAGAAGTCGACCCACTTCCGCGCCGTTACTTATTTTAAATGAAGCATCATCAGTTGTTCCTCGTAATCCACCGTAAAACCGGCTTCCGTTAAGGCATTTATCGCAGCATGATTTGTAGCACGCAGATAGTGAGCTGAGCGGGGTACCGCAGCGTCCAAAGGTCCATAAACCTTATCCAGCATATAGCGAACAACATTACTACAATCCTCACACTTAGGATTCGCTTCACAATGATACAGAGTTATGCCTGATAATTCACCTGACTTGGAAATACTTCTGGAGAACAAAGCATAGCCAGCAGCCTCGCCATCACAGACATAGACAATCAAAGACTGGCAACCAGCCGACATATTAAACCATTGTGTCATCCAAGCTGTCTTTTCCAAATAAAAGGGCAATCGGCTTACAGCCTCCGGCACCCCATACACATCCAAATAATGATCAGACTTCGAACGTTGAAAAGGTACGCGTTCAAATGCTCCGTTGCGAATGAGGACAGGCAAACCGTTGATGCTTTGAAATCCCGCTTTATTATAAGCGGCAATCGCATTCGTATTATCAATCCTTACCTCCAGGGTAACGATATCCACATCCGCTTCTCTCATTCGCCTGATAGCCTCCTGTAACAGGATTTTGGCGATGCCTCTGCCGCGAAAGAGAGGATTAACACCCGTACCACCATTCCACGCAGTCTTCACTCCATGGATATGCTTAACGCCGATAAAAACAAAGCCTGCAGGTATCCCGTCCATATACGCTGCAACGGATAGATGAGGTTGGATGCTACCTGCTCCCAGATGGTTCAATGTCTGATCAACTAACCGCGTCATATCGCTAAAATACTGCTGAAATCCGACGTTCCACAGCTCATTAATTTCATCAAGGGTACACTCATTAAGACTTTTAATTTGCACTAGCTCCTCCGTCATTTGCGATCATTCCTTTACACTGCCCAACACGATTCCCTTGATAAAGAATCGTTGTAGGAACGGATAAATGAGTAAAATCGGAAGGGCCGCTATAAAAATTTGCGCCGCCCGGCTCGTCCGGTTGTTCATGAGCGCATTCAATTCCGCTTCTCTTGCTGTTAGATAGGCCGGGTCCAGCTTAATAATTATGGTCTGCAGAAAGCTTTGCAGCGGATAATTCTCCGTGTGATTCGAGAGAATGAGACCGTCGAACCAGCTGTTCCAATGACCAACCACGGCAAACAGCAGTAAGGTAGCAAGCGCAGGCATTGACAGTGGCACGAAAATCCGCCATAGCACAGTGAAATATCCGGCGCCATCCAGCTTCGCAGATTCCTCAAGCTCTTTGGGTAAGCCACGGAAAAAGTTGAGCAGCACGATGACATTAAAGATAGGAACGGCGGAAGGGATAACAAGCGCCCAAATCGTATCCAATATCCCAGTATCCCTAATTGTCATATACCACGGAATCAATCCGCCACTGAAAAGCATCGTAAAAACAAAATACCATGCGTAAATTGTTCTTCCTGGAAATTGGCTATTTTCCTTTGATAGCGGGTATGCGATCAGAATCGTCAGCAGCATGTTGATAGATACACCAATCACAACTCGTTTGATAGAAACGCCGAAGGCGACCAAATATTCTTTTTTGCCAAATACATTCTGATAAGCGGCAGTCGTCCAATCAACAGGCCAAAATGTCACTTTACCGGCAGTTACGGCAGTGGCAGAGCTGAATGACAGTGCAAGAATATGGACCATGGGAAGAACGCATGCAATAGCAACGAGTAACAAAAAGCAACCATTAATAATGGTAAACAGGCGATAACCGCTTGTCATTTTAACAGCCACTGTATTCCCCCCTAATTACGCATTTCTAGAAGATTCGATAATTTGCAAAACGGTAGGCTAAGAAATAAGACAATGATATTAAAAACAAGGAAACGACGGACTTAAATAGACCGATCGCTGTCGCAATTCCATACTGCGCTTTCTGGATTCCAATCCGGTATACGTAAGTATCGATAATATCACCAGTCTCGTATACAGGAATGCTGTATAGATTGAACACCTGATCGAAGCCCGCATTGAGCACACTGCCAAGACTAAGCGTACTAAGCAGTACGATAATCGGCAGCATGCCGGGCAATGTGATATGCCAAGTTTGTCGCCAACGGTTTGCCCCATCTATTTCTGCAGCCTCGTATAGCACGGGATTGATGCTCGTTAGAGCAGCCAAATAAACGATTGTACTGAAGCCAAATTCCTTCCAAACATCGGAAAACACCAAAGTCATACGAAACCAGCGGTTATCGCCGAGAAAGAAAATCGGATTGAAACCAAATAATCCGAGTAATTTATTCACAATCCCCTGAGAAGGGGACAAAATATCGATGAGAATACCACCCAATATAATCCACGACAAAAAATGCGGTAAATAAATTAATGTCTGAACAGTTCGCTTGAAAGCTGCTTTCCGAACCTCATTAAGCATGAGGGCTATGACAATGGGTACGATTAATCCGGCTATCATCTTCATCAAGGCAATAATAATCGTATTGCGAATAATCTGTGAAGTATCCGGGAGGGCCATTACGAAATTAAAGTTATCCCATCCGATCCAAGGCGACCCCCAAATCCCTTTGGAGGGCAAAAACTTTTTGAAGGCAATAATAAGTCCCGCCATTGGGCCGTAGCTGTACACGAGCACAAGTAGAAAACCTGGCAAAATCATCAGATGCAGCGGCCAATGTTTCCGTATTGTGGAGATCATCGCTCCACCTTCTTCCTTTGCGTTTTCTGAATCGGGGTTAGGAGAAGATTGTCCATTTCTGCATCTTCTCCTCCTCCCAACTGTCACTTTATTGGTGTTACCTCTTTAGAGTTAATTCATTTTTTCATACCATTCATTTACTTCTTGGGTGATTTTTTCTCCACCTAATTTTTTCCATTCCTCAGCAAATTTGTCGAACTCATCTATCGATGTGCTGCCTATAATGATTTTCGTGAATATTTCTTTCTCTTTCGTCTTTAACAAATCGCCCCGCTCGATCATCGTCGGAGTAGCAGCGCCATAAAACTCGTCGAAATGATATCGATCCTGCTGACTGTACTCGTACATTCTGGCAAAAGCCCCGCCTTCGCCTGCAATTTTGACTTGAAACCAGACGCTAGTGTCACCTGCTTCGAACTGCTTGATCTGGTCATAACGGTTTTTGAGGTCTCCACTCCATTCAAATGCCGAAGGATCATTCGTTTTTAAAGCCTTTGCGATCTGCTCTCCACCCTGAAGATAAAGATCCTGCAGGAATACACTAATCGGATTCACATCCCAGGAGGAGACCTTTCCTACATCTTTCAAAGCTTTTCCGAAACTGTAGACGGCTTCCGGCGATCCGTCCACAGGCTTCCCTTTTGTTACTTCCTCGATCCAATGATTCAGCAATTTGAAAACAGCTTCCGGGTTTTTCGCATTTTTGTTGATGACGTAATATTCGCCAACACCTGCCGACACTTGTGTCATCGCAGGCGTACTGTCAATGGAAGGAATCGTATATACGGCCCAATCCTGCGTTACTTTATTATCCTTTACGACAGCCTCTTGCATGGCAGCGCTATACCAGAACTGATTGAAAAACAGGCCTAAGCGATCATTCGCCACATACTCCACTATTTTCGAACTGTCGTTGACAGCCGCTTCAGGGTCAATCTGTCCTGCCTTATACAGATCCTGCAACTGCTTCAAGGCCGTTTTCACCTCAGGCTGTATGCTTCCATACACCAATTTCCCCGAGCTGTCCTTTATCCATTGCAAAGGGTAGGCATGGTAACCGTTAAGAAAATTAATAGGCGAGCCTATACTGTCCTTATCCATTCCCAAGCCGAACACTTTCCCTTTACCGCCCGAATCTCTCGTAGCGAATGCTGCAGAGATTTCCAGCAAATCCTGCATCGTATTCGGTTCCGGCAAGTTCATTTCCGTCAACCAATCTTTGCGCACCCAGACGAATCCCGCGCTGTTGAATGGACTGTTCGTCCGTGGAATGGCCATCAGCTTCCCATCAACCATAGCAGACTGCAGTTGCTTGCCTCCATCGGCTGTCAACCTTTGTTTCACATTCTCGCTGGCATACTTCTCATATGCCTCTGTCAAATCCATCACCATGTCAGATTCCACCAACTGTGGCAAATCCTCAGCCGGCACTCTGAAGAAATCCGGTAGGTCGTTGGATGCAATGGTAATTTTAAGCTTGGAGTTATATTCCTTGCTGTCCACCACCCAGTTATTTTTGAGTTTAATTCCGAAGTCCCTTTCATAGGCATCATAAATCGCATTCTTATCCATCGTCTCGCCCTCATAAAGCATCGAATCAAAATCCATAGCTCTAACCGTCGTTAATGTAATCGGAGGATCATATTTACTATTCATATCGATTTTTTCTTCAACAGCTGGAGCCGACTCTACCGGTTTCGATGTTCCAGTGTTTTGTTCTTGGTTGCCCCCATTCGTGCCGCTGCACGCTGCCAATACCGGCAGCAAGGCGAGTACACAAGAAAGTGCAAACCTTTTTGTCTTACTGAGACTCATCTTATTTCCCCCTCTTAATGGTTGTTCATTCGCTTGCCTGGTCTTTACTATACTATTGGAATCTTTGTACAACTATAGGCATTCCTAAACTTCTATATGCATTTGTATACTTCTTCGAAATGCTTCGAAGGTCAAAGTGTTTGTAGCTTGACGAGCTATTGGAAAGTATTTATGATAGGTTCTACTAACAGTGCGGTAGGGAGGCCGTTTCATGAGAATGTCGATATTCATCAAGTTGACAATCATCTTTTTAGGTGTTTTGCTGCCGTTCTACGCGATGACGCTGCTCTTGAACGTGAAAGGCTCGCAAAGCATTCATAATGAGATTAGCCATTCCGTAAACAGCCGGAACTCATTTTATATGCAAAATCTCGAGCAGGAAATCAAACGTCTATCCCAAACTTTTTATGAATTTATGGTGGACAAGGACCCCATGCTCATCGGTATATCGGAAAATCTGCATGCTACAGATCTTCAGGATAAGGTGAAGGTTTTGCAAAAACGATTGCAAATGGTTAGGTCATCCAGCACTTTTGTAAAGAAGCCGATGATTTACTTCCCTCTCATGAATAGGATGATTACTCCGAACGAAGTATCCGACTATAATAAGCTTGAAAATCTTGAAGAGGTAGATAGACTGTCCAGAAACGTAGACCCCAGCCGCATCGTCCAATTGAAAGACGGCCGCTTTTTTTTGAGCTTGCGTTATCCAATGACCACCGATTTTGAACGCCCGCCCTTGTTTGTAGTTATGCTGGAGCTCTCTTCCGACCAATTAATGGATAGCTTGCGAAATATCGTCAGTCCACAACAAGGGAATTCCCTGCTCGTCCATAGGTCAGAAAACTGGATGCTTTCCAGCACTCAGGATGACAACATGCTGCAAAATATGAAAGCGCTATCCGAGGATAATAGAACAGGGGATGCCCTTTCCGGCGCCGGCTCTGTAAAGTTGATGAATACAACGTATTGGGAATCCTTTATTACATCCGACTCACTCAATCTATCTCTGTTTGTCTATATTCCGGAAGAGAACGTATTGGGTGAATTGAGAAGCTATGAAAAATGGGTATGGGTTATTCTAACCATATCGATTGTCGCTATTATTCTACTCGCTTTAACATTGTACAGAATCATTCATAACCCGCTCAGAAAGCTTGTTTCCGCTTTTCGCAAGGTAGAACAAGGTCTTTTTACGCCGGTTACGGTGAAAGCGACAAAGGACGAGTTCAGCTATTTGTTTGCGGGCTTTAACCGTATGGTCGCCCAACTTAACATCTTAATTCATGAAGTGTATGAGAAGGAAATTAACTCGCAAAGATCGGAATTAAAGCGACTTCAGGCGCAAATTAACCCGCACTTTCTGTATAATTGCTTTTTTATAATGGGCGGCTTGATCACCGATAAGGAATATGACAAAGCGTCTGGATTCAACTTTTACTTGCGCGATTACTATCGGTTCATCACGAAGGATGCAGAAGATCTAATTCCGATGGAAGAAGAAATGAAGCATACGAAGACATATGTGGATATTCAAACGATCTGTTACGGAGATCGCATCGACGTCGAAATAGAGTCGCTACCCGAGCTTTCGGGCTGCGTGCTTGTGCCTCGCCTGATTATCCAACCGATTATTGAAAACGCCTATAAATATGCGCTGACCTGCCATGCTTCGCAGGGCCAATTATGGATTCACTACGAAAAGGAAAAGGAAATCATGAGCATCATGGTAGAGGATAACGGAACGAACATCGAGGATGTTCAAATTGCTGCCTTATCTGCCCAGCTTGCATCAACAGTAATACCGCGGGAAGAACCTACCGGATTAATTAATGTGCATCGCCGTTTACAGCTAATGTTTGGTCAGAACTGCGGCTTAGCCTTCAGCAGATCTCAGTTGGGTGGTTTATGCGTTATAATCAGGATCAAACAGCAAAACGATTTGGAGGAAACGGCATGTACCGAATGATGGTTGTTGATGATCTCCCTATTATTGTTGATCGCCTTGTAGGGTTAATTGGAGAGCACGAACAATTAGAACTCGACATGTATAAAGCCTATTCAGCATTTGAAGCCATCGAAATTCTCAAAAAAACCAAAATCGACATTGTGCTGACTGATATTAAGATGCCTGGCATGGAAGGAATCGAGCTGCTTTATGAGATCCACAAATATTGGCCGAAATGCAAAGTCATTTTCCTGACAAGCTACGGTGAATTTCATTATGCAAAAGCTGCTATCTCTGGCGGAGGATTTGATTTCATCCTTAAGTTCGAAAACGACGAGGTCATTATCAAAGCCATATTAAAAGCAGTTTCGGCGCTTCACGACGAGTATGCAACAATAAAGCAGCTTCATGAGGCACAAATTCAGAAAAGACAGGTGACCCCGTTTCTGCAAGAGCAGATTTTGTACAATTTGCTGTATGGAAAAGGAGATTTTCGACGCAGCAAAGAACAATTCAGTGAAATAGGAATCCAGCTGAATTGCGACATGCCTGTGTATGTACTTGTAGGTAGAGTAGACGACTGGACTTCGATTACTGGGACAACAGATCGAAAACTGCTGCTGTATGCCGCGCGCAATGTTACAGAAGAGCTGCTCAACGTATCGGCCGTTATAGCGTCGCTAACAGTTGAAGAATCAAGAGTGGTTTGTCTTCTCCAGCCCAAGGATATCTTGATCGCCGAGCATCAGGAAGAACAAGCTGACGAAATATGGGAACGAACCTTTGTCTTTGTGTACGAATCCATTCCCTCCATCCAGTCGGCATGCCGCGATTTGCTCAAGCTTTCGTTTTCTTTTGCGCTCGGGAAGGAGCCCGTTATGCTCAGCCAGCTCCCGGAATTGTTTGATCATCTACGCTCTCTATTCTTGAGCCATGCCAGCGCGGGCAGAGAGCTGCGGCTCACGGATCGAATCGCCTCGGACGCTAACAATCCGTCTGTTGCTGCCGCTAAACATAAAATGCAAAGCTTCGTGATCAAAAAAATAGAGCTGCTCGGACACTATCTGGAAAATGGAACAAAAGAGGAATTTGACCGGCTATACGAGGAAATTATAGGCGATACGGCTCGCGAGTCCAACTCTGGTTTTTTGAAGCTAGAGGTCTATTACAGCTTAGCTTCCGTATTTTCGTCCCACTTTCGTCTCCTTCCTCCAGATTCTGCCCTAACAGCAAAGATCGAGCTGGGAAAACTGACGCAGGCGAATCCTGAGGATTTGTCCTGGGAAGAAATAAGGACCTACTTTTCCGCAATAGCGAATCGAATCTTCGCGCATAAGAGTGAAACCAAAGAGCTTGGCAAAGAAAATATCATTTTATGGTTGAACGATTATATTGGGAAGCATATTGACGAGGATTTATCGCTAACGCGTCTTGCTGAAACCGTCCATTTGAATCCTGTGTATCTATCGCGCATGTATATGCAAGCATCCGGTATTGGGATTTCCGATTATGTGAATATATGTCGGTTAGATAAATCAAAAGAACTGCTCAAAAACACCCACTATAAAATATATGAAATTGCCGAAAAGGTGGGCTACGATTCGGCACTGTCGTTCATTCGTTTTTTCAAAAAACAAATGAATATGACCCCGCAAGAGTATCGGAATTTATGAAAATATATACGAATGAGGATGAGTAAAAACAGCCGGCACTATTGCAGTCCGGCTGTTTCGTTACCAAACTATTCATGCAAACTAATTCATCACCCATCCACCATCGGCATTCAACGTCTGACCTGTAATACAATCACTATCCGGCGTTGCAAGGAAAACAAAGCTGCCGACCATATCCCCTGGGAGAATTCTGCGCGGAATAGATTGCTCCGATGCGAAATAAGCACGCGTTTCCTCCTGTACTTGTGGATCAGGAAAATCAAGCAATTCCTGCTCTGTCATTACAGCACCAGGGGTAATCGCATTAACCGTAATACCATGTTGACCTACTTCTCTACTCAACGCGCGTGTAAAACCAATAACCCCACCTTTGGAAGAAACATAATGTAAGAAATCTTTTTGTCCTCTCAAAAAGGTAACCGACGATACATTGATAATTTTACCGTAGTTTTGTTGCTTCATATGGGGAAATACAGCTTTGCATGTGAATAAGCATGATTTCAAATTCACGTTCATAACACGATCCCAGTCTTCACTCGTGATTTCATACCACTTTTGACGGGGATAGATTCCAGCGTTGTTCACTAAAATATCAACCCCGCCCCAAGCTTCGGTGATTTTCCGCACCATATCTTCCACCTGTTGCTCCTGGCTGACGTCACAGCAAACCGCCATAGCCTGACCGCCCTTAATACGAATATCCTCCACTACTTGATCTGCTTCCGCCTCGTTACCGGGATAGTAGTTGACTGCTACCTTTGCTCCTTCCCCCCCGAAAGCAAGACAAACTTCACGACCAATCCCACGGGATCCACCAGTAACAAGAGCAACCTTATTTTGTAATCTCATATTTGATCATTCCTTCCATATCAGTTTTACTTCTGAAGAGTGTCCTCAAAAGAAAAGCTCTATATCTTGATCCCAAGGGTACATAGGTCGTGCAATGTTAACGTAAGGGAGACTCTGAAGATTTGCAGTACTCGCACCAGGTGTGTCCAATATGTAAATATGTTCTGACAGCTTCTCGTATGACGAACGGAATTGGCAAGCCGATTTCACCAGAACCAGATCTACTTCTGTCGGCTCTAAGCCCATGCTGCGATACATCGCGGGATCACCAGTAAAAACCGCGCGTTCGGTAAGCAACAACGATATCCCGCCCATTTGAACGACAACTGCTCGCCCCATATTACCAACTAAATTAGCTTGAAAGCCTTCTCCGAAGCGGAATTTCCCATCTCCAATTCGTTGAACAATCCCCTGTATTTTTAAAGGTGTTCCCGAATCCTTGCTGATCGAATGCCCTAGTGTAAGTGAAATAGAGCTGCCGACTCCCGCTTCAATCGCTTCCGATACCCCATGCGCATCGACCATCGTAAGGAGACACTTCCAACGTTTTTCTGCTTGATGATGCAGCAACTCCCGAAGTACGAAGTTGCTATCACCAGGGGATCCCGCACCCGGACTATCTGCTGAATCGGAAACGATGACTGGACCAGTGTGCTTCTGTTCTGCGAGGATCGCAAGTACTTGGGGCACAGTAAATAGACTGACATCAAACTCGCGTCTTTTTTCCCAAGCTAATTTTGCTAGACGCGATGACTCTTGTTCGTTACGCACTTGATCTTCCCCTACAACAACAACGGAAAATCCCATCTCAGCAATATCCAGCCACGGTTGAACAGCAAACAAAGAAGTTACGATGGATTGACCCAAGCGTTCCCCTTCCGCAGCTTCCTCTAATAATTCAGCCATCGGACCGCTATAGGTCTGCTGGTTTTCAGCTGGTAAAATCATCGGCACTTTTCTCAACGTAACATGAGGCTTCACTTCTCCTCTCAGAATGGAGAACAAAAGCTGGCCTGCACGATAAGCGGTCTCTTTGAAATCTACATGTGGGAACGTGCGGTATCCGACTAGGCCGTTGATCTGTTCCACCATTTTTTGAGTGACATTAGCATGTGAGTCAAGCGTAATCACAATAGGAATAGATTTACCGACTTTCTCCCGGATCGCGACGAGTAGTTCTCCTTCAGGATCCTCACATCCTTCGGCAATTTGTGCCCCATGCAATGCAAACAATACACCGTCTATCGCAGGAGCACGCTCTATCCATTCAATAACAGCTTGCTTGAACCAATCAAGGGAGGATCGGGAAATCCCGCCAGATGAAACCGCGCTGGCAAACAGTGTGGGAATCAATGTCGCGCCCTGCTCTTCTATAACTTGCTGAAATCCAAGTAGTTCGTTATGTATCGTTGATGGTTCCCGTAGTTTATCCCCTTCAATAAAAAAGTTCTGTCTGAAATCCTCTATTGTACTCGTTAATGGACTGAATGTGTTTCCTTCCTGTAGTATCCCACCGACTAAAATATTCATCTATATTCACTACTCCTCCTGCAAATTTGTCTATCTTTCCATTAGTAACTAGAGCATGATCCACCTTCAAGCGCAGGTCTTGCCAGCTTTGTATACTACCCTAAACGATATCTATTCTCCTGTTTGGAATATCAATCAGAACTAGATCGTTATTCGCTACTACCGCAATCGGTCCGTCATTTACAGCTTCAGGCCCCATACGGCAACCTGAGCCGAATTGAAGCGCTGTTGCTTCGCCTAAACCCTGCCCAGCACCTGTTATCAGTGCAGATTTCCCCTCAAGTTTCCGATTCAATATTTCTTCACCTCGGCTCAAGTTAATGAATTTCCATAACTTACAAACATTATAATTCAATGTTGTATGATTGTCTACAATGTTACATGGTGATATTTGTATTATAAAATAGTAGTAGATTTATTCTTTCATCCATGGCCATGTCTCCCTATTGAACAGGAAACTATCCCTTATTCTTTGACTACCAGCAGCTATATTACTTTCGAGTTAGAAGTGTTTTAAGTGTTCACTTATAACGCTTCTATCCGTTCATTTGCTATTCATCGATATTAATGCGATTTAAGCCTGTGGTTGACTGCCAACACGTTCGCCCCAACGCACGGTGCAGAAACATTGGTTCCGTTACTACAGTGTATTCGGTATCGATTTGACTTTCTAATTCCAAATAAGAATGTATAACCTTCGAGAGACCAAAATTGAGGAATTGTTCATAAGTAAGCACGTCTATGTCCTCAGCCTTATTTGCAATGTCCAATTAGTTTCAATATTTGCATTTATGTCAGATAGCAAAAGGATAAGCTGTGATTTAGATTCAGAATTTGAAATTAATCGCTCGATTTGCTTGATCCGAGCCTCTTTTTGGTGATTTAATTGCAAATTCTGAAACTAGCTCATCTCAAATTCCATGATAACCCACGTTAGTTTCACATTGTGAAACTAAGTTAACTGCACTTCCAAGACGGCTGACGAATAGGTATTTCATAGAGATAGATATCAGCGAACTTGGGCATAGGGGCAGAGGGACAGATGCTGACATAGACATAGACATACAAATACAAATACAAATACAAATACAAATACAAACAGAAACAGAAAGAGAGATAGAGACAGAGATAGAGATAGAGATAGAGATAGAGATAGAGATAGAGATAGAGATAGAGATAGAGGTAGAGATAAAGTAGAGCTAAAGTTAAAGCTAGTGTTAGAGTAAGAGTTAGTGTTAGAGTTAGTGTTAGAGTTAGTGTTAGAGTAAGAGTTAGTGTTAGTGTTAGAGTCACAGTTAGAGTCACAGTTAGAATCACGGATAGAGTCAAAGTTAGAGTCAAAGTTAGAATCACGAATAGAGTCACAGTTAGAATCACAGTTAGAATCACAGTTAGAATCACAGTTAGAATCACGGATAGAGTCAAAGTGAGAATCAGATTTGAAGATATGGCAGTAGTCGTGGCCCACTAAAAAAAGATGACTCCTAGAATCAGAAGTCATCTGCTGTTTGTATCAGTCTAAAAACTAATGTAAACGTCTGGCTCTGTCATCCTCTACGCCGAAGTCGTTCGTCTCTCGCAGATGAACAAACAACCTAATAAGTGAATACTTATACCTCTTAACTAGTTAGAAAAATCCACGTTATAAGTCTTACCCGCTTCCGTATCAAAGACGATCGTTTGTCCGTTATACGTTACTTTGCAGCTTCTTCCATTTAATGAGGTAATCGTGCATTGCTTCAAGCGCCCATGCTCCCATTCGAGATCAACCTGGAACCCTCCGCGCGCTTTTAGCCCCTTCACCATTCCCTCTTCCCATACCGCGGGAAGAGCTGGCAGCAGTTCTATTTCACCAGTATGGCTTTGTAAAAGCATTTCTGAAATACCGGCAATCCCGCCGAAATTTCCGTCGATCTGAAATGGAGGATGGCTGTCGAATAGATTCGGAAGAGTAGAATGCTTCAATAGCATCGCTACATTGTCATATGCCTTTTCACCGTCTTTAAAACGAGCCCACATATTAATAATCCAAGCACGACTCCAGCCGGTGTGACCGCCTCCATGACTCAAACGGTAATTTAGCGAATTTTGTGCCGCTTCCATCAGCTCAGGGGTAGTAGCATAAGTATATTGCCCGCTCGGATATACCCCATATAAATGAGAAATATGACGATGACCTGGCTCCACTTCCTCATATTGTTCGCACCATTCCAAGAGCCTGCCATCCGTGCCGATTCCAGGCATCGCTAGCTCGTTCAATACATCCTTCACTTGTTCGATGAAATCGTCGTTAATTTCGAGCTCCTGTGCCGCTTCCACAACAGATGAAAACACATCCCAGATGATTTGCTGATCCATCGCAGGCGCCATGCACAAGCCTACATTTGTACCTGAAGGTGAAATATAATTATTTTCCGGTGAAACGGAAGGACCAGAGACCCACTGCCCGGTTTCGGGATGCCTAACTAACCAGTCTAAGAAAAAGAGCGCCGCTTCTTTTAAAATCGGATAAGCTCGTTCTTCTAGGAAATCAGTATCTCCATTAAAACGATAATACTCCATGAAATCCCGGACACACCATCCCGCTCCCATTGGCCACATGCCATAATTAATATTGCCAAGTGGGGCGGTGAACAACCAAGCATCTGTCGTATAATGCGCCACGAATCCGCGGCAATCATACACCTCACGAGCCGTCTTCTGTCCGTTCTCTACCAGACCTTCTAGTAGATCAAAATAAGGCAAATGGCATTCAGCAAGATTGGTTACTTGTGCAGGCCAATAATTCATTTGCAGATTAATGTTGATATGATAGTCGCTATCCCATGGAGCCTTCATATGCGGATTCCATATTCCTTGAAGATTGGCTGGCATATTGCCAGGTCGGCTAGAAGAGATTAGCAGATACCTGCCATAATGATAATATAAAGCAATTAAACTCGGGTCTTCCTTCCCAAGCTTAAAAGCTTCCAATCTCTGATCCGTTGGAACAGATTCAGTGTTCAGCAAAGAGGACACACTCTGCCCTATACGGAGCTCTGAGCGATGGAACAGGCGCTGGTGCTCACCAACATGCTCACTCTTTATCTGCTCATATGATTTATTAAGCGCTTTCTCCAAATCGGCTCTGCATCGCTCAATACGATCTTGAAGTAAAGGTTGCAATGGATTAGCGAAATGGTAGTCTGTGCGTACCGCCAAATACATAATGATAGAGTTGGCATCGCGTACTACGAGACCTTTACCCTCTTGGGCAATCTGACCGCCTTCTGTCACAACCTTTAATACGCCAGAAAATCTGACACCCGGATGAGTATCCCCATGAGCCGCCTGACCTGAAATTACAAGCGAGTCGTTACCTATCAACGATATCGACGCATCTTCATCTCTCGTCATTTTAATCCGAGTATTAATTCGTCCTAGACCTTCCGTATGCCAACGAATAACGAGCACCTCATCGACTGTACTTGAAAAGGCCTCTTGGTAATGACGTACGCCCCCCTGAAGGTACGTCACGGTTGCCACCGCTGAATTCAAATCCAGCTCTCTTCTATACTCGCTTATCGGCTCATTATCCATTCGTTCAATCCATATATCTCCAAAAGGCTGATAGCTTCTTGGACCCGTATGTGGGGAAAGAACTTTCTCCCGAACAAGTCGCTCGGCTTCCTCAGGCTTCCCCGCAAATAACAGTTCCCTCGCCTGGTTAATCGCCTCGTTTGCTCCCTCTTGATGAACCGGGATAGGAGGACCCGCCCAGATTGACTCTTCATTAATTTGAATTTTTTCAATAGGCCAATCACCAAATACCATCGCGCCAAGTCTACCGTTTCCAATCGGAAGCGCGCGATTCCAGCATTCTTGCTCAGTTAATTCACTCAATGTGGATGGACGATCATACCATAGCTTAGTGTTTTCACTCATCATATGTATCCCCTTATTCAGCATGCTATTTTAATAAATAATTCTAGCAATACAAGCGAGTTCCTCTGGGCTAATATTACTAGAGCATACTAATTAAGTAAATAAATTTAATTGGGCGTTATATGCAATATTTTATAACTGAAGCACTTGACCCGCACTAATCTTAACAGATTCCCCTTCAACGCTTATCCAAGCGTCCATCGCAGAAGGATTATGAACTATACTTCTGTCAACTGAGAATCTCAGCCTCTCCAACACTTGCCTATATGCTATAATTTCAGCGTTCGTTGCATGCCATATCGTATCGTTTTCCTTTAAGAGTTCTCCTGCCCTATCGATAATCTCCCAATTATTGTCGTTGTCAAACTCATAGCTATGGCCCCAAACATAGAGTAAAGACATCTTTTTTACATCCTTATGGGAAATGAAGGCTTCGACCTTCTCTACTAATTGCTTATGATGGCATGTTGGGTTCCAACGCAAAGGGTCTGATGGCATATCGAACTTACCATGGCTGTTCACAGTTCTTGCATATTCGATTCCAAGCACCGGCAGCATGGATACGACCTTATCATTATAAGTTCCAAACGGATAGCTCATACCTCGAACGGGATAAAGGACAAGGCTTTCCAGCACCCTTCGATCTTCCATTATTTCATGCGCCACTTGATCTGGAGGAGATATTTCTAGAAAAGGGTGATCGACCGTATGCGCGGACACCTCATGACCATGATAAAGCGTGCGTACCTCTTCCGCTGTAATATATCCTTCTCGACCGAAGAAACCGGAATTCAGATGAAAGGTTCCCTTGAAGCCATACTGATTCATTTTCCCTACGAGTCGACGATCCTGAGTACGCCCATCATCAAAGCTAAAAGTCATTGCTTTCGTTCGTCCTTCAGGAAATAACGTATACTGGATTTTCATAAAATTTCCCCCTTACTTTTATTGCTTTCATCTACTAGATTATACCAAGAAATATGAAAAATCCAACGGTATTTCGACCGGTTAAAGGATACAAGGGGATTACATCGTGCCTGGTCGCAGCGGCAAAGAAAGCGTCAGTTGCTCGTTATTCCAGCTTCCGCTCACTGTTGCCAACCCTTCTGTGCGTTCGATCTGTTGTGCAAAGCTCCCGAGCTCTCCCCCTATGCAAAGGGAAAAGAGAAATGCAGCCTCATTCAGCTTTTGAAAATCTATTACTCTTTCTTCACCCGCATGAAGGACCAAATCGATACCCAGCACGCCATCAGCTTTGTTCACTTCCCAGCTCCAGTCCCGAGCTGCTGCCCCAGCACTATGATCTTCAAACGCGGCAAACCAATTGCACAGCGATACTATTGTCTCTCCGATTTGAAGGCTTACACTCTCTTGTTCCACTGATGCGCTTACCCGCTCCAATAAGCCGCCTATTTCCAGTCGCAATCTAAAATCAGACGCCTTGATTGTTCCATCAACCATATCCAGATTCGGGTGAGTATCACCGCCATTGACCACAAAATTCACACCAAACAGCACATGGTTCTCCCTCTGCTCACCATGAAAAATGGCTGAACAGTAATCATAACCATCATGCAAAGCGCGCAGATGCAAATAGGTCGCCTGACCTCCATTATCCACATACACCAGCAGCGTCCGTGTCTGGTTCCACATGATCTCTTTGTTGAAGCTGCCAAGCGAATAGGTTGGCGTCATAAAAGTAGTTGCCCACTTTTCCATGCCGCTGCCATTTATTCCAAAGCACTCCCTAATATTACGCTGACTTTTGTCAAGGAAACGTTCCAAATACTGCTCTGGACAAACAATTCCGCACTTATACCAATCCTCACTAAAAGGTAGCTCTTCCTCCTCATAAAAGGTTAATTTGCCTCCTGTTGCCATTTGCAGGAACGCTTTATTATGAGATGAAAGCAAAGTCTGATAACAGCGGCTATGAGGACCTGACCATTGCATGGTACTGGCATGGAAATGATCTGCTACGCTTTTCCAGGCAATATGAAGCAAGTCGTTTCCGAGCTGCTTTGCTTGATCATTTCTCGTTTCCATAACAAGAGCAGACAGCTCCAGAATAGCTACGTAAGTGTAATTTGGACTATTATATTCTTGGAAGGCCTGACGAGGCAGCGTATAGTTATGCAGCTTTTCCAGCCGTTCAAATCCGTATTCCGCATAATCCTGCCGTTCGAATAACTCACCAGCGATGAGGGTAACGAACGCACCCATAATCGCAATATTGGTGTAATGCGGTCCGATATTCCGTATAATAATCGCATCACATGCATTGAAGATCGCTTGTTGAACTGATTGCCGCAGTGACTCTGGCAATCTGGAGGCATGCCTTGAAATAATCAGTACGAGAAGCTTGCCGCAGAAATCAGCCCAGTTCCAATCTGGAGGCGACATTTGATCCAGCGGCTCCTCATAAAACCAAGACCAGATACCGAACGTGCTTCGACTGCGATCGGTGTCCTGCAGTGAAACGACCTGCTCAATAATATCGAAAGCACGCTGTTCATAGCGATCTTCCTGTGTATCCAGCAAACCGAGTGCATAGGAGAGCGAACTGCGTGTTGAATGAATAAAATCAGCTTGCTTGATCGTCGTATGATAACCGGGACTGCTAAATGGCGATGTTAGCATGCGGTTTTCTGGATTGTATTGTAAGTTTCGGGAATCAATCAGCTTAATCAGCTTTTGTTTGTTATTAAATAAATGGTTGGAATAGTCCGCTATGATCATTTCATCACTCCTCAATTTTCGATTTACGTTCAACAGCTTCTTTATTAGCCGTCCAGCACTTGAATTCTGTCAGTAGCTGCAAAGCCAAGCCTTGCCCATAAAGCGTAGGATAAATCGGGATATTGTCATACGCTTCCACAGACGGCATAATAGGTGTGCCGCCCGACACTCCGACAACCTCGCCAGACTGACTGATTAAGGACAGTACTTCCGATACTGTTCGCTCAGCCGGCTCCACGAATGAGGCATCAAGTATACCCGCGTTAATTCCTCTAATGAAACCACATGCGATTCCGGCACTTGCCGAAGTTTCTTTATACGTATTGACGCGATCAAGTACCGTATGCCATAGCCCATCAGCAGCCTGACAAGAGCGAAGTGCGGCAGCAAGGCTGCGATAGCGCTCATGCAGCTCTATAGGAATGTCTATCAATCCACTTATTTCTTCTATAATCTCAGGAACGCTTAATACGATCCAGGCATTCGCCCGTGCCCAATGAACCGCCGACATATGGTCGCCAGCCTCACAGTTCCAACCATGATATAATAGCCCCGCTTCTTTATCCTGAAGCAGCTGCATATGAAGCATCGTCTGCTCCAGCGCCTCCTCAGCCAACTGCTTGTCACTAGTCAATTTTGCAAGGCGTGCTAGAAACAGCACCGCCATAAATACAGTGTCCGCCCAGACCTGTTCACGGAATTCGGCAGCCTCGGTAACGGTATGCTCAAAAGCCTGCTCTCTTGTACGCGGCGCTTCTTTCAGCATCCACTGTGCAATTTCCTGCGATTTCGTAAGCAGCCACTCCTGACCGGTATGACGATACAAGGATGGAAATACAGCAAAAGGTGCCATTGAATTGATTACTTTCTGCACATCTGATTTCTGTTTATTCCGCTCCACCCATGTCTGAACGTAATGGATTACTTCTTCTTGCCCTGTCTTATCTCCGCAATCCAAAATTGAAATGACACCGACACCAGGAACCCAGTCCCAATGATTGATATCCATGCCCCAATTACCTTGATGATCTTCGATCATATAGGAGTAGATTTTGCTCATCGCATCATCAATTCGTTGTGTCATCTCAATCCTCCTCGGACATTTGCTCAATATCAATAACACCGATCCATAAGTTTTGCTGCTCATCCGCAAAGGTAAAAGATACCCGTTTGCTGTCAGGACTGAACATCGGGTGAGGATGTCCGGGATGCTCTCTCCACATTGGCAGCTCGCACAGCAGTTTGGATGTTCGTGACTCCAAATTAATTAAGACGATTTTGCTTACGGCATTATCTTCAATCGTATCTGCAACAACAAAGCGTCCATCAGGGCTAGGTGCTGCATGCCAGTACCTATAGTCACCATTGATAAACTCCCGCTCCTGCCCCCACTTCTCAACCCTATACACCCCTGTCGGTTTAAGCGGACTTTGCGGATATTTCACAAAATAGAGATGCTTTCCGTCTGCCGCCCACATCTCATGCCCGACATACTCCACATGCTCTCCCGTTTCCAGCCGCTGCTGGCGGAACACATTGCGTATCTCACCTGTAGTTGTGTCTGCGACATAGATGCGATCAGCAATATGCTCGGTCTTGCCCTCGTGAGCAAAAAAAACAAGCTGATCATATTTGGGATTGATCATAGAATGATTGGCTATCGGGTAAGGCTCTTCGAAGCCTGGTGCAGCCACTGCAGTGACGATACCCGTATCAACCTCAACAGTCCCGATCACCCAATTATCGAAGCGCTTCCAATAGATACCTAGTCTTCTCCCGTCATCGGTGATGGAGAGCGGGCCATACACCAGAGCCCCATCCTCCATGCTGCAAACGGTACGAACCGTCTGCGTATGCAGATTGTATTCATAAATGACTGAACCGACGTAATAATAGAAGAGATCATTTGCCGATACGAGACCAATGCCCCAATTAAGATCTGTCAGAAGTGTCTCTGATGCACCGGTCTTTGTATCAAAACGAACATAACGACCTTTTTTGTCCCCATCTATATCCGTGCAAACGATAATGTGACGACTGTCTGCCATCCAGGTTTGTGCTGTAAAATAGTTCTGGCCCGTATCAGCGCCGGGATTTCCTACTGCCTGAATTTCGATATTTGTTAATCGGTCCTTCAACTTGCGAATCAGCATGCTGAGGCCTTCCTCTCCTCTATATTAGACTTCCCCGTCCTGCCCCTCACGTGCCCGCTCTCTGAATTCCGTAGGCGTAAGCCCGGTTATTTTTTTGAAAATTCTCACAAAGCTATTCACATTCGTATAGCCAACATGCTCTGCAATATCACGAATTTTCTCTTCTGTATCCTTGAGCAGCTGCTTGGCCTTGTTCATACGCGTTTCCATTAAATAATCGATAAAATTACATTCCTTCTGTTCTTTGAACAGCTTGCTGAGATGAGAAACGCTCAAATGAAACTCGCTCGCGAGCAGATTGAGTGACAAGTCGCTGCGCATATAATGCGTTTGAATATACAGCATCACATTGTCAATGACATCATTGCGCTCCCTGCTGCTGCGCTTTTCCCTTATTCGTTCGATGAAGCTTGAGAGCGATTGTATCGTAAATCCCTCAAGATGGTGCAGCTGCTCGTACTGATTCAGCATCTCAAGCATATACTGCTCCGGAAACATCCCTTCGGGATCAACGCCAATTTCCACAGCTGCGGTTGCCGCCTTCATCAGACATTGCACAATCAACTGCATGATCATTTCAGGCGGTACATTATGCTCAGTGAAGGATTCGAACCATCTGTGCACTTGCTGCTTCATCTTATCCGCGTCCGACAACTTGACTGAAGCGACGATCCCATCTGTCATAGCGAATAAACGGTAAAATTGCGGTGATTGATCGCTGAATACATCCTCTTTCGTAATAATCGAATTGCTGCCCATCACCAGCTTATAGCGCAGTGCCTCAAGCGATTGCTTATAGGAGCGATGAATATCATTGACCGTCTCGACCGTATCTCCAATTCCGATTGTAATTGTACGGCTAAAGTATTCCTGAACGAAATCCTTCATTAAATCAGCAACTGCCACCGCCCGCATCATATGACGCTCCGGCTCATCCACATCGTCAAAGCTCATAATGACCGCGCATTTACCGCTGCTCAGCTCCACGGCAATACCGCGGCTTTCCGCATTCATCAATTCCTCAGCAACGTTGCAGAGCGCATAAGCATACAGCTGCAAATCCCGCGGTGAAGCAATTTCATGCTTGCTGTCAAACTCAATGCTCATGACGACAAAACGGTCTGGATACAAGCTAATGCCAAGCATGTCCATATAAGGCTGCAGCACCGCAAAATTTTTGCGTTTCTCAGACAGCAATTCCGTAAGAAGCTGCCATTTAATGAGCGGCTTGCTTTCAATCACCTGCTTATGCAGCTCTTCCCTATCTTGTAAAATATCCTGCACCGTCGATTCGAAATATTGGAATTCATCTGTATATTTCCTTGCTGTCACATCCTTCCGATGGACAGTCAGATGCCGTGTCATCGCATGGATAAACCGGTTGACCGGCTTGAAAATCCAGCGTCCCACCATTGCTGCAGATGCCGTAGCCACTACAAATAATACGATTGCAAGTATAAGCAGTCCATTGCGAATGGCGTAAAGCGGCTTCAGAAATTGCGCCTCTGGCACAATCCGCACAATATTCCAACCCGTATAATCCGATTTTACATAAAAAACAGAGGAAGCTGTCCGTTCAACATCTTCAGAGAAATGGCCGCTCGCTTCCGATGCATTCAAAATTTGATGAATATACGAAAATTCACTAATATCCTTGCCCAGCTTGCTCTGATCAGAATGCAGCACCACGACACCTTCACTATCAACAATGAAGGTCTGTCCCTTATCCGTTGCCGCCGTATTACGGATTAATCCATACAGCAGATCCTCCTTAATATTTACAGCAATCGCACCTTCGCGTGTGCCAGGAGAATGAATAAGCGGGTAGGAGCGAACCAATGTCACAACATTGCGATAAATCGGATATTGCGAGTGATTGAGCTGTACCTTGCGAGTTGACATCCAGTTGAAATATCCCTCATACTGCTGAAACTCTGGAATCCATGAGAAATCCAGCTTATAATCCTGCTCATTCAGTACATCGCCTGACACCAGCCGCTGCTTGCCATACGAAAAAAGATCAATGGAAAAAATATAATCGATGCTGTTGATCGCATTCGTAATTAAATTGGTTGCTCGAAACGAAATGTTCTGGCTTTCCTGCTCGCTCAGCTCATCATTGAAAAACCGTCCCACCTCATATGATTTCAGCAGTTGAATAGCTGATTTATCTATATGCTTAAGTGATAGCTCCAGCTTGTGTTCCAACTGCCCTAGCAACTCCATGTTCGTACTGGTCAGCTGACGCTCCAATTGGCGATTAAATACGGTATACGTTAAAAAAGCAGAAGAAAAAACAAGGAGGAACAGCAGCATCGATAGAATTGCAACCGCTTTAGTAAGTCGCCGATTTTGTACGAGCTTCATCTCTGTTCCTCCCCCTTTATCATTTAAAAGCTGGATTTATTATCCTCATACCACTTTTGGGCGATTTCCTCTGCTTTTTCGCCACCCAGACGTTTCCATTCCTTGCGAATCTCATCAAGAGCCCACTGACCTGTGTATTTCTCTCCTTGAGTTACCGCATTAGCTCGTGTTTCCCGAATAAAGGTGTCGAGCGTTGATCGGATTTCATTGATTTCATCAAAGCTTGGCTGATAAGGAGTGTCGCGTCGGAACTTATTTTTCATTACAATATCTAATGATTTCATATTAAGCTTAGCAATGCGCTGCGACATTTCATCGCTGGCAGCTCGAACAAGTATATCCTCGGCTTTGAAGCCACTCTCATCTCGCATTACAGCGTATTCGCCTGCGTAAATAACTTCTTTTGTAAATTTATCTGGGTCGAGTCGCTTGGCTACGCCATTAACCATTTCATAATGCACGCCTTCCTCGCCATTCACCAGCGTGAACCAACCTTTCTCCAAAATCCAATCTAAATATTCCATTGCGGCCTTCGGATTTTTCATATCCTTATTGAAAGCGATATAGAATAGGGGTGATGCTTCCTGATATGTTCCATATCTGCCATGCGGAGTAGCTACAGCTTCCAGCGGCTCTGGCTTAGCGTCCGGCACGTTGATCAGCAAATCCTTGTTTATAATATCCATCGACCATTGCCCCATATAGATACCAGCCTTGCCAGTTGTCCACAACTGAGTTGCACGCTGATTGTTGCTATCCGTTAAATATTCACGATCGACAAGCCCCAAATCATATAGCTGCTTCTCCAGTGCAATCGTTTCGCCGAAACGGTCAAGGGTCGCACCGTATACCATTTTCCCATCTTCCACATACCATTGATTGTTTATTGCCCCATAAAGAGCAGCGTAAATATCATTTGTCGTATGACCGACAATTGGCGTACTGTCTGGATAACGCTCTTTCATCGCTTTTGCTACGACAATCAACTCTTCCACAGTTGTCGGTTGTTCAAGCTGCAGTTCATCCAGCCAATCCTGTCTTATCCACATTCCATGATTCACAATGCCTGTAATCGCACGTTTTGTCGCTACCGCGTAGACTTCACCGTCGAAAGTAATATAAGGCAGCAAATCGGGATTCTCTTCCAAATATTTTTTGTAAGTCGTACTGTATTTTTCAATATACTCCCCAATCGGTTGAATAACCCCTTGGGTGACCAGCTTCCCAATATATGTCCGGTCATACTCCCACATCAGATCTGGCGCCTGTTTCGAAGCAATCAATACATTAAGCGTATCCTGCGCTTGGTTGCGAGGTACAGGTACGATCGATACATCAATACCCGATTGCTCGCGAATCCATTTCACCCAGCGATTTTCCTCATAGGTGCCCTCATCACTAGATACTTGACCTCTGTCAAACGTGGAAATACTGACCTTCTTCGGCAACTCTTCATACGGGTCCTTTTCTTCGGATGGGGTCTCCCCGGTAGGTTTAGCAGTGCCTTGGTTTGTCGTGTTCGTAGGGCTTGTGTCTCCCCCGTTGTTGGAACACGCCGTTGCCAAGAGCACCATAATCATAACCAGCATTAACAGCATTTTCCCCTTGCGTGTACTATTCTCTTTCATACTTGACCTCCTACAGGATTATTTTATTATATCAAAGCGCGCTATTAAGGCGCACTTGATATTTCAGCTTGTTGCACGCGTTTTGGCAGCTATCCTTTAATAGAACCAAGGAGCACGCCTTTAATAAAATGTTTCTGCAAAAATGGATACACACACAGGATCGGCACAATGGCAAACACGACTGACGCAGCTCTTATGCCTTCCGGCGTAATCGTAACCTGCAGCACACCTTCACCGCTTCCGCGCAGCAGCTCCGGACTAACCAAAGAGATCATCTGGTACAATTTCACCATCAATGACACTTTATCTGTACTCCGAATATAGATCAGTACATTCATATAAGAGTTCCACCAGCCAACAGCATAGAACAGTGTCAATGCGGCGATGACCGGCTTAGAGAGCGGCAAAATAATTTTCCATAGAATAGTGAAATCACCAGCGCCGTCAATCGCGGCTGATTCTTCCAGCTCATCTGGCAGCCCTTCCAGGAAGGATTTCATAACGAACATATTGTAAGCGCTTATAAGTGCGGGAAGCCAAAGCGACCAGTACGTATTGACAAGTCCCAGGCTATTAATAAGCAGAAAATTAGGAATCAGTCCGCCGCTAAACAGCATCGTAAATAAAATGGCCATGAGCATCATATTTCTGCCCTTCAGCCTTGCTTTAGAAAGCGGATAAGCTGCAATTATAGTAAAAAACATATTCAACGCAGTTCCAATTACCGTAATTACGATAGTGTTCTTCATTGCAATAATTAATTGACCGTCTCTCAATAAGTTTTTATAGGCTTCCACATTGAATTCAACCGGCCACATGAAGATTTCCGCAGCATTGATCGCCCTGCTGCTGCTAAACGATACTGCAATGACGTTAATAAACGGAAATAATGCCATATAAGCGAGCAACGCCAGTAAGGAGTAATTAAGCCAGCGAGATATTACTGATAAAACGGTTTGTTGTCCAAGCTTCAGAATGCATCACTCCTTTCATCCCTTACCATAATCCTCGTTCTCCCAGCACTTTTATAATACGGTTCACTGATACGATGAGGATTAGCGCAATCAATGATTGGAACAAGCCTAATGCAGTTGTGTAACTGTACTGCAAGTTCACAATCCCTCGGGTATAGACGAAGGTGCTAATTACCTCAGCGACACTGGTTACAGCCGGATTCCGCAGCGCATACACCTGTTCGAAACCGACATCCATCATTTTGCCTACTTGAAGAATAAGAAGAATCGCGATTGTACTGCGAATGCCCGGTAGTGTAACATGCCAGATCTGTCTTATTTTATTGGCTCCATCAATTTTGGCTGCTTCATATAATGTCGGATCGATCGAGGCCATCGCAGCCAAGTAGAGAATCGTCCCAAATCCTGCCTCTTTCCAAATACCGGACACAATGAATGTCACTGGCCACCAGAACCTATCAGCCATAAAATAGATCGGCTCGATTCCAAATGCCTTCAGTAAATAATTCACAATTCCTGTAGATGGCGATAACAGTGCAATAATGATACTGCCAAGGACAATCCACGAAATAAAATGAGGAATGTACAGCAAGTTTTGCAAAGAACGCTTATACCACTCCACCCGCACTTCGTTAAGCATGATCGCGAGTAAGATCGGAGCAGGAAAAGCAAAAACCAGATGATACAAGTTGAGAAGCAAAGTATTTTTCAATACTACATAAAAATCTCGGCTTGCAAACAGCTTCTCGAATTGTTGAAGGCCTACCCACGAGCTACCCCAGATCCCATCGGACAATCGATAATTTTTGAAGGCAATTATTTCTCCGGCCATCGGTGCGTATTTAAATAGCAGTAAATAAATGGCTACAGGCAATAGAAGCATATAAAGAAAACGATTGCGTTTTAACTCCTTCCGCAAGAACGTTATCCAACTCGAGCCTGATCCTGTCTTCGGCACCCTAGACATTGGAGCCACCGTTTGCGAATGCTGCTTCAATGTAATCCCCCTTTCTTCATGCTTGTTATAATTTTGACCAGCAATGCCCTGCCAACCAAAAGTAACATGCTCGGTGCTTTTTCCGAAATCTCCACTTTTTGTGCCGCTATTCTTTCACTCTGAAAGGGTACCCTTCAATTTTTGTGATGCTATCCCTTTTCCATTCATTCAGAATCATCTGAAACCATTTGATATACAAAAAAAACCCTGATAGATCAAGGTTTCTGATCACATCAGGATTTTTATCTAACGGTGCGTGAACACGCACCGTTTTTTTATATTTGTGCTTATGCGGACTTTCAATTTCGTTAATTGTTTGCTTTTATCGTTAGTTTTTCTAAAGGCTTTGCATTCCCATATACTGGACGATTGCGTTTAACCGGCTGTGCCCATTTCACGGCATTCGCAATAACGCGTTGAATGTCTTTGTTATGATAAGTTGGATAGGTTTCATGCCCCGGTCTGAAATAAAACACTTTGCCGTTTCCGCGCATAAAGGTGCATCCGCTGCGGAATACTTCTCCGCCTTCAAACCAGCTTGTAAAAATAACCTCATCCGGTGCAGGAATATCAAAATGCTCGCCATACATTTCTTCTTTTTCCAGCTCGATATATTCTCCAATTCCTTCTGCAATCGGATGGCTTGGCGCAACAACCCAAAGACGTTCTTTCTCATCAGCCTCACGCCATTTTAAATCACAGCTTGTACCCATTAATGATTTAAAGATTTTTGAGAAGTGACCAGAATGAAGTACAATTAAGCCCATTCCATTCAGTACACGCTGCTGTACTTTCCGTACGACTTCATCCTTTACTTCTCCATGCGCAAGATGTCCCCACCACACTAATACTTCCGTATTGTTTAATACTTCATCCGTTAAGCCATGCTCTGGCTCATCCAAAGTAGCAGTCTTAGCTTCAAGCCCTGCTTCCGTTAAAAATTGTGCAATCGCGCCATGAATGCCAGTTGGATATAGTTGGCCTACAATTGGATTACTTTGTTCATGCCGATTTTCATTCCATACCGTTACTTTTACCATTATATGTACACTCCTTATGCGCTTTATTACTTTCAGTATAGAAAATCAGAGCTGTTAAAGAAATGCTAAAACATGCCCATTTTATATTCAAAAGTGTCTTCCTTTTCTAAATCAAATGAAAAGGTACCGTGTGTAAATGAAATTATTAATTCGATATTTCCAAAAGTGTTATACTCAAGAAGGAGGTAATGATCATGCCCTTATTAGAAACTACTATCGATCCGCATTTTGATGCTATTAATGAAGAAGTCATCTATCAGAATCCGTTGCTTTTTCTAAAAATATGGGAGATCAGAACAGAGGCTCACCAATACAGCGTTTTAGAAAAACACCCCTGGCACTACCATAAAGAAGTAGAATTTCTTGCTGTCTTAGAAGGCCACTTAGGTGTGCAAAGCAAGCACAATTACGTTGTCCTCGGGCCGGGAGACGTTATGATTCTAGGAGCATCCCAGCCGCACCGTTCCCATAAGCCTCTTACCGGTGCGCTTCACTACGTGGTTTTTCAAATCGATCTGATCAAACATTTTGACCAAAGCACCATGCCTTACTTGTACTGTTTCTCGGAACTGACTCAAACTCAACCACTGGATAAACTAAACTATATTTTTGATGAAAAAGAGTCAGCCAAACGAGAAACGTATGCTTTCATCATGGAAATTTTCAATGAATCGCAAACACGGATGAGAGGCTACGAAATTGCTATCAGCTCAACGATTAAGAGATTGATGCTGCTACTGTTAAGAAACGACAGCCGCAACGTACTAAACTATACGGAGGAAACCGATTTAAATCGATTAAGACCGGTTCTTGATTATATAAATACCCATTTAAACGAAAAACTCGTCGTAGAGGATGCTTGTACTTTACTCAATTTGAGCTACCACTATTTTATAAAATACTTCAAAAAAACGATGGGCGTCTCTTTCGTGGAATACGTTAATTATAGAAGAATTAAAAAATCTGAGCTTTTATTGCTGACGAGTGAACTCAGTATTATGGATGTCAGCTACGAGGTAGGCATTTCCAACATGGCCCAGTTTTATAAGCTTTTCAAACGTCATAATCAGTGCTCACCCAGAGCATTCAAGCTTCGCATGCGAAGTGAGTCTAAATCGGCGATGGAAGACACACAACAATAGACGATATCGTTACATTAACAGGATGATCGCCAGTCAATGATCAATTTGATGTTTTTCACGGAATTGTCCTGGTGTTATGCCTTCTTGTTTGCGGAAATATCGAATGAAGTTTTGCGAATTATTGTATCGCAAACGCTCAGCAATCTCTAAAATCTTCAAATCGGTATCGACAAGGAGCTTCTTGGCTAACTGCAAACGAAAATTCGATAAATAATCGCTGAAATTGATGCCTACCTCCTTGCGAAATACACCACGGATATAATCCGGGTGATAGCCCAGCCTTGATGCGCATTGATCTAATGATAGGTCATTTTCAGCCTCTTCGTGGATCATGGCCAGCATCTGATCTGAGATCTTGGCGTATTGATTTTTTCGTTTCTTCTCTAATAAATCCATCATCGGATAGATGAGTATTTGGCTAAACCATTGTTCAATTTCCTTGATCGTTTTAAGCTGATATAGCTGATCAATAAGTGACTTTTCTCCATCATAAAGTGACTCAATGGGTTCACCCAAGCTCTGCGCCATTCGTACTAAATCCAAAAGGAATGCCGTTAGAGGTACGAAGTATTCTCTGTGCCCTACCTTCTCGTAGAAGATATCTTGCAGATAAGTATGCAGCAGCAGGTCCGCTTGAGAATAATTGGCCAACTTGATTGCATCAAGCAACTCCTGCTTAATTCCGTCAGGAATACGTGACAGAATCGTCCCCTCCGGTTCCACATCCATAATATGAATAATACAGCTTGGTCCCATGCGGATTGTATATTTAAGCGCCTCGATTGCTTCCTGATAAGCCCATTGAGCAGATCCAAGCGTTGGATAAAAACGGCTAATCCCCACGCTTACTTTTAATCCCAGAAACTGATCAATCTTTTGTCTGATCTCATCGGCGTACTCATTAATTCTAATTTTAAATAATTCCTCAGTTAAATCATTGCTTCCAATCAATGTAACCTGAGTACGCTGCATAACAACAGGCTTCAACCTTTCGTTCTTCTGCAAAACCTCACCGACAATATTATTTATTGCAAATAATAATAACTCTTCATCACTCATCTCATATCTAGTTCCCTCAAGTGTATCAATCTGGATTGCCATAACACCTATATAACTCCAATTGCTATTAAGAGTTATTGCATCCAAACGCTCACTGATTTCCTGCGCTCTCACCTCTCCCTGATAAAGCTTGATCATGAACAGTTCATCCACATATCGCTGCTGGCCTTCAATTATTCCGGTAAGGCGGTGCTTCGTGTGGAGCATCTCATTCACCTGACTGCCGATATACTGAATCTCATCACTGCTATGATTGACCGTTGACACTTCCTCCTTCTCAGCCAGAAAGCGGTACAGATGATTTATGGGACTGTACATTCTCCTAGACCCCAGCCAGGCAAGCAGCAGAGTACCAGTAAGAATCAATAAGCAAGCCGTGTAGGTATACCATTTAATCACATTAGAATCTTTCGTAATGAGATTCACCGACGATATAGATACATAGGTCCAGCTATTATAGGAGGATTTGCGGAAGCTCACACCAATATCTGAATTCGTATTTGAATGGTAATCGCCAACCGTTTTCGTGGAATCAAATATAACCTCGAGCTCTTTCTTATTGCTAAAGTCCTGCCCTATTTGAACCGCATTGCTATGCGCAATTACAATTCCGTCATGATCGAGAATCATGACCTCTCCAAGCTCATTATTATTAGTCAATAATTTACTGATTTCTTTATTCATAAATTTTAAAATCATTAACCCCGAGGGAGTTTGTGAATTAATAGGCAGCTTTTTTACCAAATGAACCTGCTCTCCTCCACCTGTTGTAGCCCAGAAGCTTGTTTTTCCAACTTTAGAATAGTTGTTAATCATTTCACTTTGATTATATTCTTCTAAACGCAGTACCTCAGTACTGTTATCTATCACCCATCCGTTGTTGAAACTGACTAATAATATATCATTGATCCCGAGCTCGAAGCTTTGAAGCTTATGCAAGCCTTGAAGCAATTCATTCACCGTTTCGAATTGATTGGGGGTTAATAACATATTTAATGATGAACTGACTAGAGATGAGTTAATGAATTGAACAGCAGATAAATCCGCCATTTTTAGCAGTTGCTCCACACTTTGCTGCGTTTGCTCCAAATTTAGCATATTGGCTTTGGTCACTTTATCTTGAATAATCTCAGATGATTTATAATAAGAAAGAACTCCGAGAACGATCACAGGAAGAGTGCTGAGCAGCATGCTAAATAGAAACAATCGGACTAAAAATTTTGGTAGACGGATTCCCAAGATGAGTAAGACCTCCATGCGTCAAGCGTAAACGGCTGTCGCCGTCTTTTCGGAAAAAGCTAATTTTAAATAACTTTAGGAATTCACCGCCAATCCTGGAGTGAATTCCTCATACATTATTGTAGTTCAACTATCTTTCTATGGCTATACGAACTTTATTATTTCTGCACAGCGTTGTATTGCTCCGTATACTCAGCAAGCGCTTGATCTCCGCCGCTTTTCCGCCATTGTTCCACAGCGCTATGCCAGCCAGCTTCATCAATCTCACCCATAATGAATTTAACCCTAGCGTCTTGAACGATTTTGGTGATTTCAGAGCCTTTTTCTGCCAGGGTAGCCGATTCGAACGATTCCACTGGATTCGCAACAACAATATCCACATTATCTCTAAATATTTGTTTGTATTTCTTTACAATTGGCGCATCCTCGCCAGCAGTTACCAAGTTGCCATCATCGAAACGAAGCTGGTAAATTGAGTTTACGTCAGTTTCATAAGCCTTGCCATCTGTACGAACAGGTACGCCATTTTCCAATTTATAATGCTTGCCTTCAATTCCCCATTCAAATAAGTTTTGCATGTCTTCATCCGCTAGCTTATCAAGGAAAGCAAGAATTCCCTTCAGTTCTTCTTCTGTTTTCACGCTCGTTTTCGGGAACATATATAATCCGTTATAACCGCCGTTGAACAGCATTTGTCGCTCGCCTTTCGGACCGTTGATACTGCCGATCACATCAAGCTCAGCATCTGGAACTACTTTATACAAGTCATTAAAACCGCTGTTCGTATCATCTAGCGCGCCGAAAATGATGCCTGCTTTGCCTTGATTCATCGTATCCCGGCGATTGTTTCCCGGTGCAACCGCGAAATCCTGATTAATCAATTTCTCGTCATACAGGCGCTTATAGAATTTCAAGACTTCCAGATACTCTTCCTTAGAGAAGTCAACAACAACCTTCCCATCTTCAATTCCATACAGATTATAACCGCCATGCCAAGATAATAATGGCGAGAAGCCGTTTAATGCTCTACCCTCATACATGCCAAATGTATCATTTTTCCCATTCTTATCCGGATCTTCTTTAGCGAATGCTTTGATAACATTGTAAATGTCATCAAGCGTCTTCGGCTCACTAAGTCCTAATGAAGTTAACCAATCCTTACGCAGAATAGCGCCTTCGCGAGCTACGGGACGGCTGCGGTATATGCCATACACCTTGCCGTCTACGGAAACATTATTCAGAACGAGTGAGTTAAGCTTGCTCAAATTCGGATAATCCTGAAGATAAGGACCGATTTCCCAGAACATACCTGACTTCACTGCATTAACAATGCTAGGACTCTTATTGCTCGTGATCAGCATGATTTGAGGGAGCTCTCCGCCCGCAATCGTTGCATTCACTTTGTCATTATAAGCAGAATTCGGAACCCATGTAATATCAAGCTTTGTTCCGGTATATTCCTCTATGAGCTTAATCGCTTCATTATCTGCTTTCGGCGGCTCGACCGAGTAGTATTGATTCATCATGGACAATTTAAGCGGTTCGCTCGGTTTCGTCGTTTCCTGTGGGGCAGCAGACTGAGCTGATGTGGGCGATGATGAATTTCCCTTCTTGTTGTTGCTAGTTCCTGTTTCGTTTCCCTGACCGCATCCAGCCAGTATAATCGCTGATAGTGCAACGACCCCGCTGAACTTCAAAATTCCTTGTAACCGATTCCAACCTTTCATTGAAAAATCCTCCCCTTGCTCTCATAGTTTTATATTAAATGACAACGCTTAATACGTCATCCTTTAACCGAACCTAATAGTACGCCTTTCGCAAAATGTTTCTGTAAAAATGGATACACAATTAAGATTGGCAGAGTCGATACCGTTATAATCGCCATCTTGACGGACTGCGGTGGAATCGTGAAAGCTTCGTTCACCTGCCTTGAATCACCTATACCGCCTTCGGCCATAATGACCACCTGTCGCAGTAGAACCTGAATGGGCCATTTGGTCGTATCATTGATATACAGAATGGCTGAAAAAAAGGAGTTCCAATGCCCAACAGCGTAAAATAACGAAAATGTCGCAATCGCGGGCAACGAGAGGGGAAGTACGATTTTAATCAATATCCCCAGATCGTTGCAGCCGTCGATCTTGGCTGATTCTTCAATGCCGTCAGGCATCTGTTGAAAAAAGTTTTTCAGAATAATAAGATTGAATGCGCTAATCGCACCCGGAAGCAGCAAGGCCCAAAACGAGTTCATTAGTCCTAATGCTTTCACAACCAGAAAAGCAGGAATCATTCCCCCGCTGAATAACATCGAAAAAATGATCATCAGCATAATCGGTCTTCTTCCCAGCAAATCTCTTCGCGAGAGAGGATACGCCATTATGGATGTGAATATGAGATTGATCGATGTTCCCGCCACAGTAATAAAAATGGTATTTAATAAGCTGCGGACAATGGTATCCGTCGAGAAAATATAAATGTACGCATCCAATGACCATTGCCTTGGAAAAAACACAACACCTCGCCTAGCGAATTCCTCTGCGGACATGAAGGAATTAAGAACGATATATAGAAACGGAAGTACAGCAAAAGCTGCAATCAGAGTCAATGCGGTAATATTAAAGATATCAAATAGCCTTCCGCCAATTGTTCGGTCTTTCATATGAGTTCACATCCTTCTTCTAGTAAATGCCTTCTTCTCCAGCTTTCTTCGCTAATGCATTCGTGGCAAGTACAAGTATCAGCCCAATAATTGACTTGAACAGTCCGACAGCCGTACTGTAGCTAAATTGACCCTGATTGATGCCTATCGTATAGACATACGTATCGAATACTTCACCAACCTCACGATTCAAAGCGTTGATCATTAAAATAATCTGTTCAAAGCCAGTATCCAGGAAGTCTCCTAATCGCAAAATTAGCAATATGATTATCGTGCTGCGTATTGCCGGCAGTGTAATATGCCAAAGCTGGCGCATCCGTCCGGCACCGTCGATTTTCGCTGCTTCATATAGTCCCGGATCCACCCCCGCCAACGCAGCTAGGAAAATGATTGTGCCCCAGCCCGTTTCTTTCCAGATGACTTCCGTCATAATCATTGTGCGAAACCAATCGGCACTAATGAGAAAATTGGTTTTCTCGCCGCCCATTTGCACGATAAGCTCATTGACCGCTCCGCCTTCAACGGTAAACAAAATATAGAAAATACCGACAACAACGACCCAAGAGAAGAAATGGGGAATATAGATCAAGGTTTGAACAAACCGCTTGAAAAATTCCTTACGAATTTCATTCAGCATCAGAGCGACAATAATCGGCAGCGGAAAGAAGAAAAATAGATTATAAATCGCCAGTACGACTGTATTTCGAAATAACATGACAAAGGTTGGTTCGTTAAAAAAACGTATGAAGTGCTTCAAGCCCACCCACTCGCTATCCCAGAAGCCTAGGAAGGGCTGGTAATTTTTGAAGGCGATCAGCACGCCCCACATCGGGAAATATTTAAATAATATGAAGTAAACAATGCCCGGCAAAAGCATAAGGTACAGCCATCGATCACGAATGATAATTTTTAATTTTCGATTGAAGACCTTCGGCTTTACTATTGAATCTAGTGAAGTTGGTTCAAGTGCATTCGTATTCTCATGTCTTATCTTCATGCCAAACCTCCCTTATATCACTGTCACGGTCGGCTACATCCTTTTGATGTATGGAGTAGCCAGATAATCCGCCCGTCACATTAAATTCCTTCTTATTTAAGTCATAATGCACGATAGCCACCTCATCTAATGAATTCAGCACCACTGAAAACTTCTTCGTGATGAGGTATCCCGCTACGACGAATGATCCTTTATTTGGAATCTCAATGGGGATAGAGTTACGCATACGGTTATACTCACTCAACTCCTGCATTTGTGTCATCTGCTCGTTTGATGCATTTCCCCAGTGCTCCCTGGTTCCAACCCCCGCCAGTTCTAAATATTGGACTCTATTAGACAGCCCGAGTTCCCGAATTCTGTTCATATATATCCGTGCGTGATCTACCGGCACACGAATGTCGGTATTACCGTGAGCGATGAATAACGGTGTAAGCAGATTTTCAGTCAGAGCTAAACCACTCCGAGACTTATATGCTTCAGGATTATGTTGTGGCGGGAAACCTATCCAAACGTCCAATTCATCCTGAAACTCTCCGATGGTATCATTCTCATACCACAGCTCATAATCCGAAATACCGCACATTGCTGTGGCCGCTGCAAAAAAATCCGGAAACTTGCCGATAATCGCATAAGCGTTTCCTCCTCCACCGCTACCCCCCTCGAAATACACCACCTGAGGATCAATAATGAATTCTTGATAGTGCTTTCGTACAAAATGGACAGCGTCTATCACATCTAATAGCTCCCACCCATTGCAATCAGGACTACCATCAGAGAAAGCTCTTCCTCGCATATCCACCTCGACCACCAAATACTTGCCGTCTCCATATGGTTTATCCATATACTCGAAAGGCGGGATACTCATATGCCAGCCGTGTGTTGTAACTAAAATGTGTGAGGGCTCTAGAGGCTTCAATACTCTCATTGCTAAGCGAAGGTCTGGTTCCCTTGACGAAGGATAATAGATGAAATCGCAATAGGGCGAATATCTATTAAAACGTTCGTCATTGCTTTGGCGATTTTCTCTAATTCGATCCTCATATTTTTCATAAGTCATGCCGTCTGTTCTCCCATCGGTTGCGAATTGATTATTCCGAGCTTATCGAACCGCGAAATTACCGTCTACAATCATTGCCGAGCGAGTTCACTTTAGTGGGTTCCAATAATCTTTAACGAGTTACCATAATCATTTACGGGAAAGCTATACAACATAATAAAGGCCGGTCAGGGAACGTCCCTGACCGGCCTTTTTATGTTCTCGAGCACTGCTACGTTTTTTTATTGCAAGATCGCTTTCGCTACGATTGCAAGGTCTTCGATATCAACCTTGCCGTCTTTATTAACATCTGCATTCACATTCCAACCTGCTTGACCTTGTTGTGTGCCATAAGCCCCTGCAACAATAGCCAAATCTCCAATGGAGATGCCGCCTTTACCATCGACATTTGCAGATATCTTCTTGCTATTAAACGTTTGAATTGCAGCTTCCAATGCGCCTTTCGCATTATCCACCTGCTGCTGAGAGGCTTTCGGATCACTTGCTGTCACATTAGCCGCATCGATAGCGGACCTTAATAACGCTTTGGATCCAATTGCATACAGGCCGTCTTCATTTCCTTCCACTGCAGCGTCGTACTTCGCTTGAGCACTTGCAATCAATTCATTTAGCAATGATTTTTCCACAACTTCTGCGATTTGAATGTCATGTTTCGTTTCTTTGATCTGCAGTTCGTCTCCTAGTGCGTTAGCAATCGCGATATTGTCTACAGAAATGGTCGTAGTGGTTGCCTGAGATCCAGATTTGGCCGTAAATTTGAATGAGAGGAAATCTCCTTCAGCCTTCACTCCTTGGCCTGTGCCCACGTTAGCAGCCACAATCCGGACCTGTCCCGGAATTTCCTTTTGATCGATGATTTGAAATCCGTCTTTCAATGATGTAACCGATTCAAATTGTACACGCACCGGATCATAGTGAAGCGTCAGATCTTGAGCATACACTTGTTGGTATTCACTTTGCGTAACGCCAGCCAATCCCATCGTCAGATTGAATGTTTGGCCAGGGTTCACCTTAACAGGCCCGGTTATAACGGATTGTGGTACTTCCACTGTTTCAAGTATTACATTGATCTCAGCAGCTGATGCGTAACCACCAACGCCTGCTGTTGCTTCGAGCTTGACATATGATGCATTTGTCGGGGTAAATGATGCGAATTTCTCCACGCTGTCGTTTGCCCAATTTCCATTTGCAACCTTCGTAAAGGATACTCCATCCGCACTTACATACAAGTTATAGCTTGTAATATTTCCGTTGCTGCCTGATTGTCTTGGTAAATACGCCAGTTTATTAATTTGGTGAGTTCCTCCCAAATTTAAAATAATCGATTGAGGGAGAACGCCGGATTTATCCCACTTTGTATGCCAAAACGTTTGTGGGTTTCCATCAACTGCCATCGAGGCTGCATTGTTCTCGTTAGCCGTTTCCTGACTTGCCGCCGTTGCCGTCATTTGTGATTGAGGAATCGTATTACTCGCTACATTTATTGTCATTGGATGACTTATTACGGTCACTCCGTTTATAGTAACCTTTGCCGTAACGGTTGCTATAAACCCAACGCCAAAATCGCCGTTAACAACGATTGTGTTACTGCCTTCAACAACAGATAATCTTGCATCGCTAAATTGATATTCTACTGCAGCCCCTGATAAATCAGCTGTCGCTCCGGTATTCAACAAGCCATTAATCGTGGACACAATTGGAGCACCCGGCTTAATGGTCGTTTTATTCAGAGTTACGTTAACTTTCTCTAAATAAGGTGCTGTGTAGATTTCCCCTAACTGATTAACAAAAAGATACGTAACTTTGTCAATCGAGCGTCCATCTAATTGCACTCGGATGTTAACCTTTGCCATACCCTGTGAAACAGCGGTCAGCAGGTTGGATTCATCCACCGTAATCACATCCTGGTTTTCGCTTGTTACTGTGATCTTCGCATCTTTAATATCAAGCGGTTCGCCCTTACCCGTAAATGCCGCAATGTCATATTTACCTGTAGCAGCACCAACCGGCTTATAAGCATAATCGAATCGATCAAATAACCCGGACTTATCCACTCCGTTTATTGCCACTTCAAGTAAATCAATCGTTGCCCCGTTTGAACCATTTTCAAATCGTAACTTAACGTATTGAGCAGCTCCCGCTCCTGTGTTTAATCCATATTGATTGTAGAATCCAAAATTAGCAGAGCCCGTCGGGCCGTTGACGGTGCTGATATCTTTCCATTCCACACCATCAACGCTCGTTTGAATTTTTATTGTTTTAGGTGTATTGATATATCTTTGTTCCAAAGAATTAAAGTTAAGATTGATGCTGGAAATCTCAGAGATTGTCGGCAGCTTAAATTCAATCCAAGCCTTCTCATTTGCGGGTACCGACCATTTGGATTGATCATAAAGAGCGCCTTCAATTGTTCTTCCATCCACTAGATGACTTACTGCAGCTTGATCATGACTTGCTGTAATTTCATCAGCACTCGCAAGATTTTCATGTGGCAGCAGGTCCATGAATACTTTATTCGTTGTAAATGTTTGACCATCCAACGTTACATCCGCCCACACAACTCCTCGTGTTAGCTTATCTACATAAGGTGGGATAATTTCATTTTTCCCGAAAGTGAATGTATCTACTTCATTGATATTGACCGGCTTCAACTTATCCCCGGCTTTTAGATCAATCGTACCGCCATGCCATGTAATATTTGCAGTATCAAGACCGATCGCTCCGCCTTTAGCTGATCTGCCTGCTATTTCATAGCGTAAGCCTTTCAGTAAATTAAACTCACCATAGGCCTCTTTACCTTCAATCAACAAAGTTGCGCCAATCATGCTCTCTCCAACATAAATGACTCCATCTTTAGCTGTTACTTTTAAGATGTCCTGCTTCGTAACACCCTCATAAGCAGCACTTACGGTGATGGATGTTGTTCCGTTTGATACCGGAGTCACAATTCCGTTAGCATCAACAGCAGCTATTGCTGGATTTCCACTGCTATAAGTGATACCTGAAAGCTGGGCTTTCAGCGCTGGGAATGTCATATATCCCTCAGCGTTGATTTTAAGCGATGAAGGCGTTAGCTGCTCCCCTGTTGCATGTACATTAGTAAGTGTATAGTTGCGTGTAGGATTATCGGTTACAATCTTAATGATCGTATCCACTGTATCCTCTTGAACGTTAGCAAGATTGATTGTCAAGCTGTCTCCATTTTGTACAAACGATGTGACCGGGATATTCTCGTTCAACCATGTCACGGATGTCACCTTATCTTTAACCGGACGAATGGTCAAAGACTTTCCTTCAATGGCGTTAAACCCTTTTTTACTGTCAGGTCCTTTCATCACATGCAGATACACATTGTTGTCTCTATACGTTGCATATCCCCATTGTGGGCCTGTAGTACTGTTAGCTAAAGCAAATTTTTCATAATTGCCTTTCCCATCATCTTCGTAGCCATAGCCCGATAAGAAATAAGGCATGGTACCCGTTGTAGACTCGTGTCTTTCCGGCTTGCCCTCAGGCGCAAACCATCCTACAAAACTATCTCTCACATCAATGTATTCCTGCTCTGCTTTAGGATACCTTGTCGCAATTTCCTCAGGAGAGTTCCAATTTGGTCCGCGGCTATCTACAGGCGTCTGATCATTATTATCCACATAGCCTCTGCCAACATTCATAATCATTTCCTTGGCAACTTGCCTGTAGTCATCACGTTTACCGTAATATGGAGATAAGCCGTTTTTTGTGTGAATCATTTTCCATGGTTCCATAATCGTACGTTTTAAAAGATGATTTGCAGCGCCATTACTGTAAATACCAGATGCTTCTTCGGTTCTTAAATCAGGGTCTCCATACTCATCGCCCCATGCATTTGAGTTTATAATAATATCATCGCTATAATTGCGTACAACACTATATATCACGTCAAAATTCGCGTTAGGGATCCCTTGCGGCCCATCATAATAAATATAATCCGGAGCATACCGTTCAATTAAATCCTCTTGATTCTGAACATAGACGTCCGTCGTGTAGTTTGGCACCCCTCCGCCATAATACAGCCCAAACTTCATGCCATAACGTTTTACTGCTAATTCAAACTGTTTCAATCCATCTACAACTTTACCGCTTTTATCTTTTGGAAGATATTGATGCCGATCATGTTTTGGATCAGCAAACTTGGACGGCCAAAGATATGCTTGTTGTATCGATTCAACCGAAACTAATGAATGCCCTTGAAGTTTCGCCCTTTCCGCCCATAAATCGGCAGAGAAATTCGGGTCAACAAAGTAGCTGTAAATTGGAGCAGCATGAGTTAAAGCACCCACTCGCCCTTCTTCAAACCATTTATTAGGGCGTTCCTTTACTGTAATCGTCATATTTTTTCTATTTGTATCTCCGTTTCGATCCTTTACTTGTATCGTAAAGTTGTAATCACCTGGTTTCGTATTGATACTGATGATGCCTTTGCTACTATTTAAATCAACGTTCCCACTATTTAATCCATCTGCGATTGTGCCATCGGCATTTAATTCCAAGCCGTCAGGCAGTTTACCCTCTACGATACTCCATGTATAACCGGGAGCTCCCCCGCCCGCCATAAATTGGAAGGACGATGCTGCTACGCCGTATTTCTTATTCCCTTTCGATTTATTCCATACATAAGGCCATTCCTTGTAGCCAATCGGCATATTACCAGTTGGAAGAGGATTTTTAACAGCATCCTCAGCGGATAGTTTTTGTGTAACAATTTCTAGCGTTCCTGAACCATCTTTCGTTGAATGAACAAGTCCTTCTATTTTATTTCCATTTTGATCTGCAACTCTTCCATAGAACCCAAGGTACGCTGCACTGTCATCTAAGCCTAATGGAACACCATTTTCATTAACATCTTCTGTATAGGAGTGCTTGATTTGAATCATTAATTTATTCCAGCCCTGCTTTAACTGAATCTCTTTTTTTGTTAAATCCTTATGCACTTCTACTGGTACAGTCGGTGCAGTCAAAACTTTATCGTTTACATAAAGTCGATACGAACCACTGGCGCCTACATTGAAATACGCTTTTTGTTCTACCGGACTGTAAACGTATGAGTGTGCATACACGTATTTATTTCTCGTATCTACACCTTTTTTCACTTCATAGTAACCATGTAAGTCTTGATAATCATCATAGTTTCTGTTATAAAGACGATCATCGAAGTATTCCCATTTATTACTTTCAGCTTCGAAACTTAATGACTTGCCAACATCAGGAGTGATTGTAGCCGTTGGATCTACATCTGTGACTGTCGGTTTATTGTACACTTCTACTTCTGAAAGGCCAGTGATTCCAGGATAAGGCGTACGACCCTTATCTATTTCAATTTTCATTTGAACTACATTCTTTAGCCCAGATGATAAAGCATACACAGTTGGTTCGGATGGATTAGAAGATGTACTTTTAACCTCTCCAGATTCTACTTTGCTGCCGTCTTCAAGAGTGAACGTAAGATGATACACATTGTTTACGTGGCGCGAATCGCCCCATTGCGCTATTTTCACTTCAGTGATTGCAATAGGTTTAGCCCATTTTAGATTTACCCAAGGGGCAGTATCTCTTTCTGTCACCCACTGTTTTTTAGAATTTCCATCGACTAAGTAAGAAACAGGGTTTACTGCAAGAGTTGACGAAGAAGCCGTTACTTCTGATGCCAATGGCGCAAGGTTCACATTTTCTCCCACTACAGTCTTATAAATGTTGTCCACTACAGGCGAATCAAATGGACCTGATACCAACCACGAATTTATAAAAGGCGCATTACCTGTCACTTGCTGAGCATTTACTTTAGTGTTTGGGATTGCAAACGTAAATGCTGTCATTATCATTGCAGCTGCCAATGTTGCTGAGGTGATTTTTTTGAATTTTTTCATCATTTGCTTCTTTCCTCCCCTTGAAACGGTATTCTGATAGCAGCACTCATTGACTTGTTCACTTTATTCATATCTGCAATAACCTCCAATAATTAATTTACAAGATAAAATGACAACGCTTTCTTTTTAATTATGTCTGATGATTCCTTATACAAGATCCCCCCCTCTCATTGATCTGATATTACTAAATGAAAGGGCGCCATTTCTTGTTAGTAATTAGAGTATAAATACAGTACAACCAATCCAACTGGTTATGATATACTCCTTCAGTGCTTACGAGCCGCTTGCCATTCTCCATTCATTGATTTGTTTTTGCTTCTCGGCGATAATATCGTCGGCTCCAGCTTTTTTCAATTTGCTCAGAAATTCATCATAGTACTTGTCCGGATCTACCGAACCAGAATTTAGTGTATATAGATATTCTTTCAATATAGCGTCAACGTTGGCGGTTTGAGTTTTTACCGGCGCAGAATTGAATACGAATCCCATCACAGGCGATACCTTCGCCGTTTTGTCAGCATTGTATACAATTTTGAGAGACTTCTCTTGCGTTTCCATATTCGTATTTTGATCCCAAAGCATCCTGCCATAAGACTGTCCGATCTCCCATTCACTCCAATTAAAATTGTACATACCTGGGATCATTTCAATCTGTTTGTCGTTAAGCTTCTTGTAATCTGATCCTTCCTGGCCGAAAGCCAGAAGATGGAATAACTCGTCGTTCGTATTCAACAGCTCGATCAATTGAACCGCTTTTTCTGGATGCTTCGAGTTGGCACCGACAGCGACTAATGCCATAGAAGGTCCATTAGCAGATATAAATGGCTCGGTAAACCTTTTCTTATAAGAATAAATCTTCTCTTCCGCCGGCGCGTGGGCCATAAACGATTGAGCTTCAAGCTCAGGCATATCAATTAAGTCAGGATAAGGGTTAACGTACTTCGCAGCAATCCGACCAGCTTTTCTGTCTGGGATATAATCCTTCATCGTAGCAGCATCGGTCTTAATGTAGCCATTCTTATACCAATTTCTAAACGTTTTCAGATAATCCTTGTACTCCTCCGTTTCATATTGGTTGAACACATTGAGGTCACCATCATCAAACCGTATCCAACCTGGGATTTTATTGTCTCCTACTGAATCCATCCCATAAACGATCGGCATATCTGCAAAATTGTCGGCTTGGTTGCTATATTCCCAAGGAATGATATTAGGTTCCCCTTGTTTCACAGCACTCAGAAACGGTGTCAGGTCATCCCATTTTTCGACCGATTTCCAGTCAAAATTATACTTGTCAACGAAATCCTTTCTTAATTCTACCCCTCTTGCTCCGGCCATTCCCCATATTTGATAGTTAATGGAACCGTAAACTTTACCTTGCACCACTACTCCTTTCCACAAATTCTGAGGTACTCTTGATTTGGTTACAGGGGCGTACTCCGTCAACAGATCTGTAATATCTTTATAAGCTCCTTTGGACGCATTCTGGAAATAATTTAATTCTCCGAAGCTTCCAGTAAAGGCCAGATCAAACGGTTCTCCTGACGAAATCATCAAATTCATTTTTTGTGGATAGGCATTCCAATCGATAACGACAAGCTTCAACTTGGCGTTAATTTCTTCCTTTATGATCTTGTTGGCCTCTTCCATAATTCTTTCTAAGTCTTTAACCGGAGAATTAGCAATATAGAATGTCAATTCAACAGGCGGATCGTCAAGTGTCACCGACTCTTTAGTCGTCTCACCCGGCAATGCGTTGCCGTTGTTCGCTCCATAATTGCCCTTTGTTGCACATCCGATGAGTGAAAGGGTAGATACAAGTACTAATGCGATTGCCGATGTCATAAGCCTTTTTCGTTTTACCATATTTCACCTCCTGTATTTACTATGCAGTTCCCCCCCATTCACTAAAAAAGACTCCAGTACTACCTATTACAATTTCACACTAGTTGATCTAACAAGTATTGAAAACATAAAAAAGTGTACTTTCCTTTGATAAATCATCATTTCAGCTCTCTAAAAAATAATACTTCTCAACAATTTATCATTTACAGAAATCAAAGAGAGCTTTTGCAGCCTTTTATGCTTTAACGGCTCCAAGGGTAAGCCCCTTAACAAAATACTGCTGCAAAAATGGATATATTATAATAATTGGCCCTATCGAAAGGATACATGCAGCCATTCTGGCGCTTTCGCTTGGTAGATTCCCCGTCGACAGTTCAATTGATCTAGAGGCGCTATCATTGCTTAGCAAATACTGTATGTTCGTTAGTAAAGACTTAAGTAAATATTGAAGTGAATACAGCTTATTGTTTTCAATAAACAGCGCGCTGGCAAACCAGTCGTTCCAGTAAGCAATTGAAATAAACAATCCGATTGTCGCAAGAACAGGAGTAGATAAAGGGAGGACAATACGGTAGAAAGTATTGAATTCCCCCGAACCATCTATTCTCGCCGATTCAATAATCGAATTGGGTAGCGCCTTGAAGAAATTACGCATAATCAGCACATGCACTGGAGACACGAGCAATACTGCGATCAAAACAAACATCGTATCTTTCAGGTGAAGGTATCGGGTAATTAGAATATAATAAGGAGCGAGTCCCCCGTTAAATAAAATGGTGAAAAAAACAAGAAATGCTACCTGATTCTTATACTTCACTTCATTTCTTGAGATGGCATATGACATCATCGATGTTATAAGCAAATGAAGAATCGTGCCGGCGACCGTGACGATGACCGTTACCTTATAAGCGTTCATGATCGATGTAGAGCCAAACAATACAAACTGATAGCCCGCTAGACTGAAATCTTTCGGAATAAGGTTGTACCCATCAGTTAATAGCGATTTCTCTCCCGTTAACGAAACAGATAGTACCATCAACAACGGAATCACACACATCGCACTATATAGAATGAAAATTAAATTGACTGCGAACTTTGGTAATACTCCACCATTTTGTAATGGTAGCATCTTCAATTGATCACACTCCCCAATGAGCAGACTAGAATAACGAGCTGTCAGAATCGTATTTTTTTACCATATAGTTCGAAATTAATACAAGCACTAACCCTACAACCGCTTGATACAAGCCTACTGCAGCCGACATCCCAATGTCGCTAACGACTCTCAGTGATCTAAAAACGTACGTATCGATGACGTCAGTAGTCGAATATAAAATTCCTGAATCCCTTGGCAAGTTGTAGAATGCACCCCAGTCGCCAAGCCCACCACTAAAAATCTTTCCAAACGAGAGTAGCATAAGAATGAACACTACCGGCATCAAGAGTGGAATGGTAATATATATTGATTTCTGCCATTTGCTCGCACCGTCGATTTCCGCAGCTTCATAATACTCCGGTGATATTCCCGTTATGGCCGCAACGTAAATGACCGAATTATACCCTACTGACTTTAATATATAGGCAAAGGGCATAATAAAACGCCAGTATAACGGTTCGCCATACCAATGAATCGCTTCGAACCCCAGTGATTTCCGAATAGCATTTATAAGTCCATGATCAGTGCTGAGCAATGTGTAAACAATATATTCTCCCACTACCCAAGATAGAAATAACGGCATCAGCATTGCGCTTATGTAAAATCCTGTTCTAAACCGTCCTCCAGTTTCTTGTAACAGAATGGAGAAAATTACAGAAATAGCAGTTACCGATACCAAGATTACCAAGTTGTAATAGATCGTATTAAAGGTGACCCTCCATGCTGAATCGGACTTTAAAAAAAACTCAAAGTTTTTAAATCCAATCCATTCGCTAGCCCATACGCCAATTACCGCATTATAATCCTTAAAAGCGATCATCGCCCCGAACATAGGCAAGTAATGAAAGATTACGAAATAAAGTAATCCTGGCAAAATCATGACATAAAAAGGCCATCGTCTTACCATTTCTTTCAGAAAAGCATGCAAGTAACCGGTCTTTTGGCTTCCTTTCTCCGCGGATCCTGACGATAGCACGTTGTTTTTCATTCACCCACTCCTTCTTTCTCTAAAGGTTCATTTTGCTCGTGCTCACTATCAGACTAGCTGTTTAAAGAATAGTTTTATACAGAAAAAATCATATTTTCCTTTGACAATGCATGTTTATCGTTCATTCAAAAATATACATTTCTTTGATATTTCAACTTATAATACAACTTCCAGAGACTACGGCAGGAAAAAAGAGGGGAATGCCGAAAGTTTACAAAGTATGTAGTAATCTCTCATTAATTGTTGAAAATAAAGGATGTGGATATGATGGGAGGGAATGGCGCTATAGATTATGAGGTTATAGTTACGATAGAGGGGGGATTCACTTATGGCTTTTCGTTTCAAATTGCGCTTTAATAGTTTGTATTCAAAATTGCTACTTGCTACTACCATATCCCTTACTATCCTGATCTTCGGTTTGTCTGCCATCTTGTACTTCAAATACAGCGAGGCTTCGTTGGAAAATGAAACTAGGAAAAACAAGTCGATTTTACATCAGATAAGCTACAGTATGACTTACATGGATAGTTTAGCTCGTAAATTCATATCCGCAGCGATTACCGGGCCTAACGTCCCGAACCTCCTGTATGGTCCTAGCGATGACAGGTTGGCGCTCAACAATGCTTTACGGAATCTGGACCAACTATTGATGACAAATGATTACGTTTACTCGATGTACACCGTCTCCCTATCTCTCGACCGGATCACATCTACGGAGGACGGAGGGTTTCATTCCACCAAAACATTTTACGATAAAGATGTTGTCAGCTTAATTCAAAAACAAGACAAGCAAGCTTTGTCTGGAATGCCTATAGCCCGCAGAATCCCAAAAGCGAATTCCTCTTCGCAATTCGCCAATGTTTATACGTATATTCTTCCCTATCAGACAGACCCTGAGAAAAAGACTGACGAAGCGTTAGTCGTCAACATTAAAGCGAGTGCCCTTCGTGAGCTTATCGCTTCTTTAAATATCAACACCGCCGTTACCGGCAACGATATTGTCGTGATCGACTCTAATGGAACCGTGGTAAACCATACGTCTGAGAAAGTATTTTTACGAAATATTCGGAATGAGAAGTACATCCAAACCGTACTGGCCTCCGCACAGATCTCAGGCAACTTTAAAGCAAACATTAGCGGACAAAGCTACAATGTTACCTTTTTCTCCTCAGAAATGCCAGAATGGAAATTCATCAGCTTGACCTCACACAAATCATTCATGGCTCCAGTGGAAGCCGTTAAGTCTTTCACGGTATATACAAGCATGGCCGTACTACTAGTGGGACTACTCTTATCCTTTTTATTGTCGAAAACGTTTTATACTCTGTTCAGAAGGCTCATTGAAACACTACGACTGAGAAGCGATGAATTGGAACGCAAGCAGCGGGATCATCGTCAATCATTGAAAAACAATTATCTTAAAGATTTAATACTTGGCTATAAGGTAATCGATCGCGAGGAGTTACAAGCTCAAAAAGAAGACCTTGGCATCAAAACGAATTTATCCGGCTCACTTCGGATAATTTTATTCAGAATTGATTATTACCGTGATTTTCAAGAAAACTATAATGAAAGGGATCAAGGCCTTCTGAAATTTGGAATTATGAACATTATTGAAAATATTTCTTCAAACCTATTCACTTCTGGAGACATCATTGAAATGGATGCCGACAATTTCGTATTGCTTCTGGAATCTACGGGCTCGGAAGAAGAGGAAATGGATATTTTGACTCTAACTCAGAACATACAACATTCAGTTCGCGAATATTTAAATTTTTCTCTATCTGCCACAATAAGTGAAAAAATAAAGTCCGGTGCCCTGCTTAACCAAGCGTTTTCCGACATCTCGGCACTTTCTTTGTACCGTTTAGTAGCCGGACACGGCAGTATTCTTACTCCAGCATTCCGGTCTTCCATCTGTTTGAACCCTTCACCCTTTCCTGAAGGTAAGGCAAAACTAATACTAGATTCGCTTAAACTCGGCCATTTGGATAAAGCCAAGAAGTACTATTACGAAATTGTTCTTGGGTTAACCGGTATGACATATGAGACAACGCTTTCATCATTCATGCATCTCATGTTTATGATCAGCAGCGCCTTTCATTCTGTTGCAGACAACAGTAACTCCCGTATATCGAATGAGGTTCACACATTTTACTCCAAAATCGATCGTCTTGAAACAATCGATGAAATTAATCAATCGTTTGAAACTATATTCACTGAGGTCGTCTCGACTTTAGACACCATTAAACACAACAAACACAATGTTATCGTAGTTCTCATTCAAAAAATGATTGCGGACAGATATTCAGATAAAAATCTAAACCTGAGTATGCTTGCCGAAGAAGTTCAAATGTCAAACGTCTATGTAGGGAGAATATTCAAAGAGGCGACAGGAACATCAGTCGCTGAGCACATAACGAATGTTCGAATGGATCGAGTGAAGCAATTACTTCAGGAAACCAGTTTATCGACCAAAGAGATTTTGGACCAATGCGGCTGGGAGGATTTAAATTATTTTTATACTTTATTTAAAAAGCATGTCGGAGTGCCTCTTTCCCAGTACAGATTATTAATGAAAAGCGATCATGATGTGGGAACGAATTGATAGCACTAGGAACGAACGTTAAGATCGAAGACCCCGCGGTCGTGATCAACCCGGATCCGATACGCTCGGAAGCCGGCATTGCGACCATAATGCTGCGGTCAAGACCAATCCCAGGCATGATCACAATATCGGTAAGCGCCGAAGGGCTGCTTTCGGCGGTCGAGAGACTAGCGACCGTATAGAATCCTTACAAACAATAAACGTCAGACTGTTGAGAAAAGCCGAATCTATGGAAAAAGACTTTCCCATGTTTATGCGGGTTTTTATTCAAAAATTTCTATCAAAAGGTACTTTCTCAACAGCCTGAAACGTCCAATCCGTTGCCATTCATGCAACAAATAAATATCTGAAAAATGTGCCCCTCAGTCTCTCAAGCTTCGTTCCAATGACGAGTCTGCCCATAAAACAGTAAACCCTGTTCCGGGGAGACCGTTACATTCTTCAAAGGCATCGACTCTACTAGTACGTTCTTGTTGATTCCTTCTCCAATGAATCTGTTACCGGCAATTGTTACTTCACTGCATGCCGTCAACTTAATAATAGGCGTTTCAAATGGATTGTGGGCGCTTGTTGCGATGATTTCATTATTTTTAAAACTTAAACAATGCGTACTTTTGGCAGACAGAACAGCAACATCCTTCATATGGATAACATTATTCTCGATATGAATATTGCTGTGGACAGGAAATTCCACACCTACATCGCTATTCTCAGGGGCGACATAGATGACTGGATTACCGCCGCCACCGCATTCGATAAATCTGTTCCCACGGATCATTACATCCTTCACCATGCCGGATTCATACCAGCTTTCTGCGTCATTGGCAATTAAAATCGCACTCATAGGTATACGTTCAAATACGTTTTCTTCGATCGTAATTCTTCGTCGTGTGGATACAAGTATTCCGCGTGTCGGAACGCGTGTAAAATAATTATTCCTAATCTCAACTTCCGGTGTCCAAGTTACGTTCTCGATCACATCATCCGTTTCGATAAAACCTTGTACGGTCTGCTCCAGAGTAAGCAATATATCCCGAGGATTTATGAAATCTGCAGTCTTCACTATATTACTAGCATACACAGTTAACGAGCGTGAACGAACGAAATCAATTACATCCCCTGGGAAAAAGGCATCAAACCCATAGCTTTGTCCATGCATAAACCTTACCAACACTTGATTGGGCGCCGGTTTATCGATAATACGCAGATGAGTACCATGCACATTGATCGCATCATCATGCGCTCCTTCAAAATGACTATTCAATATGGCAACTTTTCCGCAACAACCTGAGAAATGCATAAAATCAGCAAAAGCTGCGACAGTACGCCCCGTTTCTGGACGAGGCGCCATATTCATTCTATCGAAGGTCAAGTTATCGCTAAATTGGCATACGATTCCTAATCCATGCAGATAATGCATTCCAACACTATTCCATATAATGTTACGACTCTTGTGAATGAACACTCCTACTTGATCACGTATGCCATCACGCACTTGCAACACCCGACCGGCAACTGTTGCAGGAGCAGCTTCGTAATAAAGCCGCAGCCGTAAAGGCTCTAATTCTTCAACATGAGTTGTTGTTTCTGCCAAATTTCCGATACGCCAAGTCGTATTTTTGAGCGGATCATACTCTTGCATGTGACCATTATGGAAACGCCAGCCTTCACCAATCCAGTTCAGTTTTCCGTTTTCGATCTCGTATCGCGTAGTGGGATGAACTTTAATATCCATATAGTCGTTTCCGACAACCTCAACGGTCATTTCCGCCATAGTAGGATGCTGAAAATCGGTATCTACGTTTCGAATTTCGATGTTCTCGCAATGATCCAATACGATCATCGTTTGTTTACCATGGAATACAAATAACGACCCATTGCCTTCAACAATGACATTGTTCATCTCTCTAAATAAAATACCGATTGTTTTCACAACATCTGTATTTTCTTCTTCGCTGGCTGTATTAGAAATATAATAAGGCACTTTGGCTGCATGATCTGGGTAAAAATCATAACGCCCTCTTGGGAAGTTAAGTAATACGGGTCCCTTCATTTGGGAGATCGCAGCAACAGCAAGCTGCATAGCTTTCACCGTATCTTCTCCTGAATTAGGCTTTGCTCCGAATTCCGTCATACATAGGACGTCATGTTCCGAATCTCTTTTCATTTCTGGCGTTCGCATAATTTCCCTCCCCTATTCGATGAAAGTAACTTTTCTTCTCATTGAACTACCTTGTGGATTCGGATAACCATACTTTGAAAATCCCTATTTTTATCCGGCTTGAATGTTCCGTCTATACCGTTATTTAACAACTCCATGGGGATCAATAACAAATTTCCGGGAAACGCCGCGATCAAAATCCTGATAAGCTTTTGGAGCCTCATTTAATGATATAAGTGTGGCATTCACAGCTTTAGCAATTTGTGCACGTCCGCTCATAATCGCCATCATCAATTCTCTGTTGTATTTCATAACTGGTGTTTGGCCTGTCACAAAAGTGTGGGATTTAGCCCAACCGAGACCAAAACGAATTTTCAATGTTCCAATTTTCGAGTCTTCATCTACAGCCCCCGGATCACCCGTTACATAGAGTCCTGGAATTCCTAAGCTGCCGCCTGCACGGGTAACTTCCATGATGGAATTCAATACAGTTGCTGGCGCTTCGCCATGCCCATTTCCATGTCCATGAGCTTCGAATCCAACGCAGTCAATCGCTGAGTCTACTTCAGGAGAGCCCAAAATTTGATCAATTTGTCCAGCCAAATCGCCATTCTCACGCAGATTGACCGTCTCACAGCCAAAGCTTTTCGCTTGGGCAAGACGATCCGCATTTAAATCACCGACGATAACAACCGCTGCTCCTAGCAATTGTGCAGAGTGCGCTGCGGCAAGACCTACCGGACCTGCACCGGCAACATATACAGTTGAGCCCGGGCGAACTCCTGCACTAACCGCACCATGATAACCTGTAGGAAAGATATCCGAGAGCATCGTTAAATCGAGAATTTTTTCCATTGCCTTCTCTTTATCCGGGAACTTCAATAATTGAAAATCTGCATAAGGAACCATGACATATTCGGATTGCCCGCCAACCCATCCGCCCATATCCACATAACCGTAGGCCGAACCAGGACGATCTGGATTGACGTTTAAACATATATTTGTATTACGTTCTTTACAACTGCGGCAACGACCACATGCAATATTAAATGGAACAGAGACCAAGTCACCTTTTTTTATAAACTCTACGTCTCGACCTACTTCAATAACTTCACCTGTTATTTCATGACCTAGAATAAGACCGGATGGTGCCGTAGTCCGTCCTCTAACCATGTGCTGATCGCTTCCGCATATATTCGTTGTAATCACTTTCAGAATAACTCCATGCTCGCATTTACGTCCTACATTTAATGGATTGACACCCGGACCATCCTTCAACACTAAATCAGGATACGCTGTATCTCTTACTTCAACACTTCCCGGTTTACTATAAACAACTGCTTTATTCCCCGACATATTCTCATCTCCATTTGCTAAATTATTTAATTGATGTTTAATTAATTTATCAGTCTTTATGATCATATTCGTCACTTATTAATGAAAGCGTTTCCTTTTATGATAAACTCCCAAGATTTATTAGTCTTTGAATTAACAAGACTTAATTTTGCACTATGCGGACATTATGATGGATCAACGGAGATTTCGATAATTGGCTTATTCATAAAAAATAAGGGGAAGGCATTGTACCCTCCCCCCAATTTGTAGTCAGCTATAAAAGTACTTTTCTTACATCAATTGCATACAGATTTAATCAAAAGAGACTCCCCTGCCCGCAAGTCAATCGTGAACGTTTCCCCAATCCTGGCAAAACGTACGCTTGCGTTTTCCCCTTGCACAATTTCGAGCTCATCCGCATCGAAACTGTTGAGTACTTGAAGCCTGACTTCCCGATCTGCCTCGAGAGTAACGTACATAAGCCGTCCGTTTGCGAATTCAGCAGAAACGAGGCTTCCCATCCCGCTCCTGAAACGACGGAAAGATACACCACTTTGCTTCCATTCATCTGGAATAGCCGGGAAGAGGCGGATAAATCCTTCGTGATTTTGAAGCAGCATTTCCTGCAAGGCGTCCGCAGCCGCCATATTGCCCTCAAGCGTAAACGGGCGATAGTGGAACGAGCTGTACCCCATCTTCTTCTGGTCGCCGTTGAGATGAAATCCGTTACCAGAAATAAAAGCATCCCAGAAAATGTGAAGATATCGATACGCCTGCTCACCATTTCGCGCGCGAGCATACAAATCGGCCACCCACGCAAAGGAATAACCAACCCATTGTGCAGAACCGAGCTGCTCGATCTGTATAAGCGACGCTTCAATGATCTCCTTTTCCCGTTCCGAACGGTCGTATTGTACCAGATTCAGCGGATAAATCGCCATCAGATGCGACATATGACGGTGACTCTCCGCAAGGGATTCGTCCGGACTAAGCATGAGCACTTTGTCCTTATTCACTGCAAGATCCGATAGCTGTGATCGAATGTCGCCCCATTCCTTCGCCTCTTTGTCCCGTCCGAGGAGTTGCTCGTACTGCTTAAGCGTCTCGAACAAATAGTGAAGCAGCGCCAAATCGTTATTGCTGTTCGACGTCAGCCATGCGGCCGGCGAATTGTCGTGAATCTCCGGCGAGCTGGACAGCGGCAGCAGCAGTTTTCCGTCCGGGCCTGGTTTCAGCCAATGCTGGACGCAGGCCGCCGTTTCGCGGAAATATACATAAGCCTTGTGCTCCAAAAATTCCAGATCACCCGTATACAGCCAATAATGGTCGAACGCCTGACACAGCCAAATCTGATTAACTAGATTCGTAGAATACATGACCCAGCCTCCAAGCGACTCGCCACTGATCCCCATGACTGAAGGCAAACAAATACCCGGCGCCTCAAAAAACCGCTCTGCGAACGCCTTGGCCTGTGGCCTCAGGTTCCAGAGTAAGTCGATGAAGCTTTCCCCTTCTTCCAGATGGTTCGCTTTCATATATGGCCAGTAGCTCAACTGGGTATTCAAATCATTATGATAGTCGCCCTTCCAAGGTGGCAGCTTACCTCCGTCCGCGGTCCAAACACCCTGCAGCGGCATCGGTGGCGCCCCTTTTCGAGAGCAGGATCCGAACAAATAATGCGTATGATACCACTGCCGTTCCATCTCCTTATCAGGCAAAGTCATTTCACTCTTTTTCCAATAAGCGTCCCACCATGACTCGTGCTCCATAAGCGCGCCATCAAAACCTCTTGCCAACGCTTCTCGAACGACCGTTTGCGCGTGCTCCAACCAGTTCTCGCCGTCTGTGCTGGCCTTGATGGTGTAAGCGATTTCAAGTGAATCCCCTTTATGTACCCAGGCAACCGCAATGGCGAACGATAAAGATCCACAAGTCGGCTGCACGTAAAGCATCGTGTCACCTTCCCGAGTTACTGTCCCGGCTGGATACCCGAGGTTGCCTACGGAAGAGGGTACGGAATTAAGCTCCCCCGCGCCACTATAGTTAGGAGGGTCCAAACGGATAGTGGGAATGTCGGCATTGCCATGAACCGAAATGAATCCAACCGACTGCGTTGCACTCAAAAAACTGCTGACAACAGTCTCTTTACCGTTAAAATGTAGAGTAACCTCCGCAAGTGCTTTTTTCAGAACGATACGGTTTTCCACGTGGTCTGCTGCTTTTCCGAAGTCAAGCTCGAGCGCCCCGACCGGAATTTTGGTCGGCGTCGTTTGGTCGTAAAAGGAGTCGAACCGCTTATTTACTTCTTGATACTCACCATTCTTCACAAGCTCGATCAATTGGGCATACCGGTAATCTTCTGCTTCCGTTTCCGGCGCCACACGAGTATCCCAAAGATCTCCACGATCCAAGCTGAACCTAAGCGGCGCACCGCTGCCGTATACAAGGCAGCCCGTCAAGCCGTTGCCAAGCGGAAGTGCCTCATCCCAGCAAGTAATCGGACCTTTAATTCTTAAATCGTGGTTTTCGTTAGGTTTGTTTGTCGTCAACGCAATCTCCATAGTAACTACTCTCCCTCTCCCGCAAACATTTTCAGCTGTACACTGAACGCTTTGCAAGTATGCAGTTATCGTAACATCCCCTAGTTAATTGAACAATCTTCCATTTTATAAATTTTCGTTCATTTTAAATGACTATTATCAGTCATTGGGGAAAATGAAAACCAGATTGCTTCTATAATACGACCTGACCGGCGTTGGCAGCCGCTTTTTCACTAAATGAGAGAGCAAGCGTATGCAAGAGAGGAAACAGAGATAGAAATGATATCAAGACAAGAATACGTTAAACATAACCGCTCTCCTCTTCCTTTTGCATACATACATTGATAATATCAGTTGGTCGAAAAGAAAGAAATCGTTCTTGCATATGCAAGAACGATTATCAAAGGACCTATGGATAAACAATTGGATTAAGGGGACTTGCAGCAATCTCTCCCCGTTTAACTCCTGGAAAGAAGTTCGCTAAGTCACCTCCTCCTCTATCCTCTTCAGTAATAGTCAGCCCATCCGCAAAATAGATTATGGTCATCACCTCACGCATGCGATCCGTTGGATTGTCTGGAGCGCTGTGAAGGGTCCATCCAGCGTGAAAAGTAGCATCTCCAGCTGCCATAGCACCATAGTTTACCTGCTTTAGACCTTTACCCTCAATGTAGCTCTTGAAGGTGCGGTGCGATTCATCCGTAATACCCTGCTTCGAGATATAGCCATTATGATGGGTAGCGGAAGCAAAAGTCATAGACCCGACTTCCTCCGAAATTGGAACCAACGGCATCCATAGTGTAATTGTTTTATTGGTGTCCAATGGCCAAAAGTTTTGGTCCTGATGCCATGGCGTATGGCCGCCTCCAGGCTCTTTAAATAATGCTTGATCATGATAAATTCTTACTGACGGAACCCCCATCAGATCGGCAGCTACTTTTGCAAAACGTCGCGCCATAACAAATTTTTGGGCGGACTCACTCATTCTCCACAAGTTCTCGATCTGAATAAAGGCTTTACCATACGTATCCCGTTCATGCACCGGTTTTGTATGGTAGTTTCGTTCTTTTACTATCTCACTGATTACCTCGCGATATATGGATACTTCGTCATGTTTCGCTAACGCTCTCACAATTGTATGTCCATCGCGCTGGTAGCTCAGAATTTGCTCTTCGGGAAGATGGTACGTCTCGTTCAAATTAGGAAGGTTGTTTATTATGCTCATTTAGAATCCTCTCCTTGTCCATCATTATTCCTACATTACATAGCTAATTGTAATAGATTTTGACAGTTTGGTCTTTGTGTGTAATGATCTTTTTAGTTGTATAAAATGACTGAATATATTTCTTCTATAATAAGACGCATCGTTTCATTTCAACTTCAAGGTTAGCAATAACCTTGTTAAATAAGGTCTACTACTATTTAAAGAACCCGCATGTCCAGTCATTCTGGATATGCGGGTTCCCTTTAATTACTATACAATTATGCCAGTGTAAGCTTAGTTATACGTCCATCGAAAATCCATTCAGCAATATAGACAGAACCTTTGGAATCAACACAAACACCATGCGGCGAGCTGAATTTATTATCCTTGTAATAAGACTTAGGTAAATTCGGCCAGCCAGCTTGTTTGTAAGCCTGCTGATCTTCACCTAAATGACAGATCAAACGATCATTTTTGTCGAAAACTGTAATACGGCTGTTCAAGTCTGGGAAGAACATATCTTCTCCATGGAAATAGAAGCTGCAAGGGTAGTCGATATCATCAACGATTACTCTTTTGAACTCTCCCTCCAAAGTAAACACTTGAATTCTATGATTACCACGGTCTGCTACATAAACTTCCTCTATGCCGCTGCGTGTATCAATAGAAATACCGTGTGGACAGTTCAATTGCCCCAATTCCGTACCTTTTCCGCCCCATGAACGGATATATTCCCCTGCTGCTGTATATTGATGAATCCAGCTTTGTCCATAACCATCCGATACATAAATATCGCCATTTGCCGAAACGGCTACATCTGTAGGGATATATTTAAGCTCCTCGTTGTATATATCAGGACGATCAGGTGTTCCCAATGTCAATAAGTGCTTTCCGCTTAAATCCATTTTTACAACGTTACCACGTGAGGTGTCTGTAATATAGAGGTATTCACTGTCTTGTTCCTTATGAAGATAAAATCCGTGTGCGCCACCCTCGAACTCTTCGCCCCATGCCGCTTGAAATTCTCCATTCTGATCAAATTTGAAAATGGATGGTTTACCTGTATGAAAAACATAGACGTTATCCTGTTGGTCAACGACGATTCCATGTGTATAGCCAAACTCCAAGTGAGCAGGAAGCTTTGCCCAACCTTGAACAAGATCATAGCTGCGTGCCGTATTTCCTAATTGCGGTATTTTGTTTGTGATCATATTTAAATCCTCTTTTCCTTAGTTAAGTGATTAGGTCTTGTTTTTTGTTTGCAAACGCTTTTAGAAATTGGAACATCATTCGATGTTAGATCAGCTTCTGCCCGTCCGCGAATCAACAAATGATAGTGTTTTCTGTTATGATAAACCCCCAAACTAGATTAGTCTTTGAATTAACAAGACTTAATTTTGCACTATGTGGACATTATGAGGAAAAAACGGAGATTTTGATAATTGGCTTCTTCATTAAAAGAACAGGGCAAGGCTTTTGAGCCTCCCCCCTGTTCTTAGTTAACACAGTATCAATCTAGCAACAGCTGCAAGTTCCAACCGCTTTGGTCCTGAATTAATCCTTCTCCGTTACACTTTAATTCGTCTTATTATTTATGTTTCAACATGCCTAAGATCATGACCACCGCTTCCGCTCTCGTGGCGTTCTCATTCGGTGCGAAGAGGTTCTTCCCGCGACCCTTAATGAGATTCGCTTCATACGCTGCGGCTACAGAGGGTCTTGCCCACTCAGCTACTTTGTCCGCATCGGCAAAAGATAACTTCGCATTCGGATCGACCTTGAGCCCCAGCGCACGAACGATCATTACCGTCATTTCAGCGCGGGTAATATTACGTGTCGGACGGAAAGAGTTATCGTCATAGCCTTTCAAGATTCCTGCCGCTATAGTTCTTGAGATGGAAGGTCTAGCCCATACCGGAATCTTATTAAGATCGGTGAATGATAGATCTCTTTCTTCACCTTCCAGTTTCAGCGCCTTGCTCAACATGACCGCAAATTCGCTGCGTGTCGTTTTTGCATTCGGCCTAAATGTACCATCTGTATAGCCCGCGACGAATCCAAGCTTCACCGCTTCTTGGATAGATACCTTTGCCCAGTGACTGGAAATGTCGGTTAATCCGTTGACTGAAGAACCATCGCTTTTCACAGTAGCTTTCACACTGCCAAGGCTTGAAACGAGCTTCGACTCTAACTCGGAACTCACGAGTTTCATGCTTGAAAGTGTAATTTCGGCCGATCCTGCAGCAATCGCCTTAAAGGTTAGTGTAGCCAGGGTCACATTTCCCTTCTTGCCTGCTGTTTTTCCTATTTGTGTATGCGCTAACTGAATCGTATTCCCTTTCAAAATCGGACTTACTCCGAACCCTTCTTTTCCAAGGTCCGCGCTCACAAACTCAAGTCGTTTCGAATCGTAAGTTAGATTAATTTCGTAGGCGTATAAATCGATAACATTTGTTCCATTCACTTTGACTTGAAAGGTTTGGTTCGCCTTTGGACTGGCATTGGCGATGGATAGCGAAAATGCTTGCTCTTTCGCAGCAAACGTAGTCTTCGGAGGCAAGAAAGATATACATAGAAAAAATGCCAAGCTGCACAAAAGTAATTTACGAATCATCATTGAACCATCCCTTCGGTAAAATAAGATAAGAGTGAGAGAGTAGCCTATTAATGCTTGGCCACTCTCTCACCGTCTACTTCTATCAGTATATGTTAATAATCTCACAAAACTAAACTATAAAAAACGTAGAAAACACCAAAATCTATGGATTCGAAGCAACAAAATACAAAGAATTTCATTGAAAGCTTGTTTTAAGAACGTCGTGGATCAATATTTAGGTAGATTCGCCGAATACATCATTTACATTATTCTCTGTGTATGCCTATGAATCCTCGTTACAAGCTTGGAATGCGTTTCCCTTCATCCCCTTACTTCCCGGGAAATAGGACTGCTCATTCCATAATCTTTATTTCCATTCTGTTTATCGATGATGCTGGATATGGAACCGCTGGCATAATCGAACTTGTAAATACAGGATCGGAACCATCCGACCGAACGTTTACTTGATATGTTTTATAGCCGTTCCCAGGAACATTCTCGGCCACGAATACGACGTTAACGAACCCGCGGAACCCCAAGTGTGTTCATCGTAAATTATCATTTTTCGATAACCATCGTAAATATCTTCGTACGGATAACGAATATTTGTATTCGCCATGGTCGCAAATTGCTCTGCTGCCGGTAATTTATCATGATTTAGTTTATTGATTCCCGTTTCATAAGCTGTTCTTAGATCTTCTTGATAATTGGTATACCCACGATCCACATGTGTATCGTGTGCGAAATACATCTTCCAATGACGAACCTTCATTTGAGCCAACGTTTTTGTTGCAAGCGGAGTTCCCATGTAACCGGTATTGATTTATGTTTGATTTATAGATGTTAGAGATACACACGCTGAGCAAACCAGTAGAATGCCAGTAAAAAAATCAAACATGAGGTTATCATCATACCTTTACGGTACACTTTGATCTTTTGTAATCTGATCAAAATTGGCAATAATACAATCAACACGACTAGTTGGCCCGCTTCAACTCCTAAGTTAAAAGATAGAAGCGTACCGATCAGATTCTTCTTGGGAAGCCCTGTTTCTGCTAAGGCTTCTGCGAAGCCCATGCCATGGATCAATCCCAAAAACGCTGTTAAGATCCAACGCCATTTTACTTTTTTTATAAAAATATTTTCCACGGCCACATAACAGATCGACAGTGCAATTAATGCTTCAACCCAATAAGCGCTTATATGAAGGCGGTCTGACGCAACTAAAAAAAGTGTGACACTGTGCGCAATGGTGAAAGCGGTAACAATTTTCAACGCTTCCTTGAAGCGAGTAGCGATTAATACCAATGAAAATAAAAACAACAGATGATCATAGCCAATTAGAATGTGATTTATGCCTAAAAGAAAGTACTCCCAAAGTAAACCGCCCACTTTTAAATCGGGAAGGTCAATGTGAAGGTCTCTGTTGTTATAATCGACAATATCCTGGTACGACTTATCTCCCGACATTATCAAGAGATAACTGGAATGATGAGGCACATCTTGAAACAACAAATTATAGTGAATCGTTAAATCTTCAATATACGTTCTGGCTGTAAAGCGTAATTGTATACTTACACCTCTTCCACTGTTCTTTTCTGCCATATTCGAAGTCAGCAATTCCATACTCATGGGTTCTCCATTCGCTTCAATTGCTATACCATCGGCAATAAATGCTTCTATTTCTTCTTTTTGTGATTCCAAATCCTCGCTCTCGAGATTATTATCTTTCATTACATCGAATTGATATAAGTACATTTCATCTAAAAATAATTCATACAGAATCTGTTTTCCTTTCACGTCCAAAGTAGAATAACTTTGACTCATGTTATGTGCTTGACTAGATGAAGTGCTAAATAAGGAAAGTAAACTAATAAAAATAGAGAGAGCAATCACTCGAGTCATTATGAACCACCTCTTAACAGGATTTACATGCGGATCACTATCATATATTGATCCGCATGTAACTCGTCTTGCATCTGTATAATAGCTTGCTTTCAATCCTTTGGAATGGATATAATCCGCTAAGGCCTAGGCTCTATTCCCGGAACGATGATTCTTTGCGCAACAAAGGCAAGATCCTCGAGATCGACCTTTCCATCGTTGTTCACATCTGCCTTTCGGGCAGTTGACCAGTCTGAACTGCTGGTATTTTTGCCGTAATTTGCGGCTACGATAGCCAAGTCACCGATCGATACTTTGTTGTCACCGTTCAAATCGGCAGGTTTGCCGACTACCCTGATCTGAATCTCTTTTGTAGCCGGAAGCGCACTCACTTCGCTCCCTTGGCTGTTACCGAATTCTGCCTTGGTGACTGATATAGTCCCCGTTGCAGCTGCCGTAATTTTCTTTGCTCTCCATTTCAACTCTATCAGACTCTCATCCTGTGCGATCCCATTCTCATTTCCTTGACTAGCAACTAACAATTGAATCTCGCCTGGTACTTCCTTTTCAAAAATTGATAACCCTGTTTTAGAAGTGTTGGCCGATACAAACTCCAAAACGGTCGCATCATAAATCAAATTCAATTTTCCAGCATAAAACGGCTGTTCTTCACTACTTTTTACGTTATCGAGTCCAAGTTGAATAATCCATTCGCTTCCTGCTTCAACCTCGCTCGGGCCCAATAAAGTTACGGCGAGATCTTCTATCTCAGGATTCGAGATAAGAACTAGATCAACAGTGGTTGTTTCATTTTCCTTAACCCTCACATCTGTTGCGCTTGCGCTTGTGTATCCAGCTTTAGTTGCTGTTAACATATAACCTGATCCTGCTGGCACATTGGCAATCTCATATGCCCCAGTATCTAACGTTGTCGCCTGATAGTTAACTCCATCTACTATCACGCTTACATTCGTGCCCATTACCGGATTTGAACCATCGGTTACTCTTCCGCTAATAGTACCTGTACTAACTGCTGGATCTCCTCGTGTAAACCGCACTTCACTCAAACCATAATACTCCGAACCATATGAACCTTTACCAACAGCTGGATCAGCTGTAATTTGGATGAAACGAGCTTGTTTGTTGAACTCTACTGGTTTACCATCAACAAGGTTTGTTGCCGCTTGTCTAGGTATACCTTTTGCTTTGGCAAAGGTATACGGATAAGTTTTGCCTTCTATCGAACCTTCACCTTTCAGTTCGATCCAAGCATCATTCTTATCCACTTTGTATTCAATCTTTACATCTCTTAGTCCACGTTCGGTATTATTGTTCTGATTGATGTTCCAAATCCACATTTCACCAATGTCGCTTACTTCACCAAGATCAAATTGAATCCACGCATTTTGTCCAGGATTTGAACTTGTATGCCACATAGTAACAGCGTTCGAATTGTTATCATGAAGATCAAATACACTTAATGTACCATCCATACCAGAATTGTTAATCACATTCTTAGGTGACTGACCCCCCTCAAAGGTACTTCCAGCTGTAACTGAATCAACTTTAAGAATTTCCTTCTGTCCAGTAATCGTAACGATGTATTCATCTGTCACTCCTGAGTTATCCATTGCCGTTGCAACCACTTTCACTGTTCCGTTACTTCGGGCAGATAACACACCACCTTCGGTAATAATTGCTGCTTTGGCAGCTGCTCCCTCCATATCGGTAACTGACCATAGAACCTTTGGACGAGTTGCTGTATCAGGCTCAACCTTCACATTCATCTGAAGGCTGCCCCCATTACTTGTAATAACATCTACATCATCTATCGTAGAAATAATGATTTGCTTCACAGGAATCAGTTCATTCAGATCAAGCTTACTTGTAAATCGCAGCTCACTCAGTCCAAAATAAATATCCCCCCACGAACCTTTCCCAGCTTCCGGATGCGCAATAATTCTTACATAACGAGCCTCTTTACCATCAAAGCTAACCGGACTATTATTACCATCGTTCAGATTGGTCGCTTTAAGTCCACTTATTCCAGTCCCCTTAGTAAACTGGAAAGGATATCCTGCTTCCATAGCATCTTTAAACACGATACCCTCTGCAGGAGACAATTCACTCCAATTGATATCATCCGTGGAGTATTCGATCCTAACATTTTTCAAGCCTCGTCTAACGTTCTCACCAGACTGATTCATATTCCAAATCCACATTTCATCAAGTGAATACACCTTGCCCAGATCAACTCTTGCCCATGCCTTATTACCTGGATTAGCTGCTGTATGCCACATCGTAGAAGCGCTTGCATGCGCATCATGTGTGTCCTGAAGCGAAGTAGTACCTGACATACCACTATTATTAATCAAATTTGTCGCCTTTTGACCGCCCGCATTAGGCGCATATTCATCACCAACAGATGCATCAACAGGTGCAATGAGTGGAACATTAGCAGAGGCAGTAAGCACATATGAGCTTTGTCTCCCGCCTTTTTCCACTATTACACTAATCTCATCACCCTCCTCTTGAATCTGGATCATTGCAGATGGTGTACCACTTGCGACCTCGACCCCATTCACAGTGATGACTGCATCCGAATCATCCATTGTTGGAGTTACTGTGACTCCTTTAAGCAAACCAAAGTTATCCCCTACATTCAATTGATATTGATTAAGTTCCCCATCGAACTTAGATGACAGAGTTCCCATGGATACTTCTAGATTGGACAACATTAAGGGGCTTTTAATTGCACTCACTTTTACTTCATTGCTTTCTGCAATATTACCGCTTGTGTCTACTGCTTTTACCATATAGGTATGTTCGACATCCGATATAGCGGTTCTATCACGGTAAGAAGTAACATAGTTATCATCCAAACCGCCCAGTTTCACTCCGTCACGATATACTTCGTAATGGTCGACCATGATATTATCGGTCACAGGTGTCCAGAACAGATCAATTCTATGATATTCACGCGCTTGTGCATCCAGAATTGGTGTTCCAGGCTTGGCAGTATCTACAATACCGCCAAATGTTGGTGTTACCGATGAAGTAAATTCTCCTTTAGCGCCCGCCTTAGCAGCACGAACACGATAATAATACGTATCCTTCAACCCTTCCATAACCTGTGTATCAAACCACGCGGTACCTTGGGTCGTGGCAAGATAGTTTCCAGTACCAGGCGTGAAGTTCTCTTCCGTATCACGGAAAATCTCATAATACAATGCACTATCAACAGTATCCCAATTGAGTTGCGTCCCTGCTATATTACTGATTACAGCATCAGGACCATAAACTTCCAAACCTAATAGACCTATATTCTTTGTATTCACTCCTCCTGTAATATCAATTCTTAGTGAAGTAATTGTTTTCACTTCTGAAAGATCGATTATTTTCGGTTTTCCACCTGCAGGAATATCTGTGATATTCTCTATTTTCGTGCCATCATTAAAAGTAATAGTTGCAGCTGCGATATCATCATCCGAGTTCGGTCGGTCCGCGATGGAAATTTTATCAATTGATATTGGTGAGTCCCAATTCAATTGGAACCATGCACTCTTCTCACCTTTAGATGCCCATTCTAGTCCATTATCGATTATCTTAGCGTTTTCTATAGTATATTGCTCATTATAGAAACTCGATGCTGTTGCCTTAGCATTTACTGACAAATTAGATAGTGAGCTGTCTCTCGTTGAAACCGCCTTGAGATTAGTCACCACGTCCGGTGCCGCATCATTCCGTACACGAAATGTCTTAATGCCATATGCAGGAATATCGAATGTGAACTTATTCGAATCTGAAACTTTGTTCTTGTCATTCTCGATTACATCCGTTTCGGTAACAGCTATCACATCAAATGGCAATGTAACTCTAACACCATTTGTTGCTTTTCCTGTAAGCTCATGGAAGCGAAGGATCATGCCATCTGAATTAGCCTCTGATGCCTTCATTGTAGTAAGCTGAATGTTATCCTTGTTCACCTTAATGTAGTCACCCTGCATTTTTCCTGATGCTTCCTGTGCTCCTGCTATTACAGTTGCTTGCAGTGGTGTACTGGTTTCCCAACCAAACCGAGCCGACTTTTCTACTCCAGCATCCTTATTGGTAAATAAGGAGTACTTGAAGTTCACATAGCCTGGCTGATCTCCTTGAAAATTCGTCTGCCACATATTGTTCATAATATAGCTGTAAATATAAGGGTTCTCAGATTTGTAATCAAATGACCAGTTGCCTGTTCTTCTCTCTCCGAACTGTAGCAGTGCAGAGTTAGGTAGCGCTAATGTCATATTGTAATTGTCACTCTTATCTTTTACATTCACCCATTTGTTGGCAGAATACCAATCATGAGAGGTACCATAAACTTGTTCACCTTCAGCTGTATTCCCAATAGGCAGGTCATAACGAATTTCATAATCATTTCCTGAAGTTGTGAATGGGAATGTATAGAACGCTTCTTCTTTGGCAGTAAGCGAAGGCAGAGACTTTTTAACAAACTCATTCGAGATATCAATTCTTGGAATGTCATTATATAATGTTACCTTCTGCCAAATATTTTCAGTACGGAAAGTAGAAGTATTTAAGCTTGCCACAGCACCATAGCCGTTAGCCTCTACACTCAACTTACTTGCATCTTCGTCTGGGACATACAACTTCCACTTATCTTCAGCGAATGATGCTCCCTCATTAGAGAAAGGAATCCCAAAATCATCATAATATTGGTATTGATTGAATTTTGCAGGTGCCTGATCATCAACGATTTCACGATTGCCATTCTTCTTGTCAAGAATGCTGGAAATCGTACCATCAGGGGCGAACGTGACCTTGTAGTAATCATTTTCAATGAAGTTATCACCTGTTATTACTTTAGGTGTAAAGGATTGGGCAACTTCTGTTTCCTCAATGTTATATGTTTTGTAGCCCAATGCTGGAACATCATTGGCGACAAAAGTTAACATACCATCCTTCATGTTATAAGGTACTGACTTACTACCATCTTTGATCCTAAAATAAGTCGGTAAATCTGATAGATCCGAGATGGTTACCACATCATCTCTCACCCAGTTCAGCGGATTATGCACATAGATACCCTTACCTGATGTGCCTACTTGGGATGAGAGCTGTTTGAGCGAATCACTGAGTATCTTATCGGCCAATTCTTTGGCTCCAAATGCGTTGCTGCGCTTCCACTCAAACTGATTATGATACATGGAACTGCCATTATAGGAAGCGTTTCCCCATGTATGCTCATCATAGATAAGATTGCGGTCAACTGCTTGATATATGTCGTCGTATGGATATGCGATGCCTGTTAGAGCAGAAGCAAACGAAGCTGCTGTCTCTGCCACTGGAATCAAGTTGCCTGCTACCTTGTTCATACCCGACTCATAAGCAGTCGTTCCCCAGCCATCATTCCACCAGTTCTCCTCTGTACCTTTCTCCACAGGAATCATATCCTTGTATTCAGCTTCCACATCTTCGAAAAATTCATCTGGAAAGGTTGCTTTCACTCTAGGATACGCATAGCCAGAATCCTGCCATTCCTTATTCAATTCATTCCCAATTTTGATTTGGAGATCATACGGTCGACTATTATCACCAAACGGAACTAGTGATATAAGGAACTTGTCGTACGGATAGGCTCTTCTCTCCACTCGACTTTCCAATTCGCCAATAAGGGTCATGATGTTGTTCTTGGCACTTGCCACACTTCCATCACCTGGATTATAGTGCGTTCCACCAAACCCATAGTTATCGCCGTAACTCTTTCCGTTAAATATAAGAAGCTTATTGTTGGGATCCATTCCCTCCATATAGAACAGGTCATACGATTTTTTTTTATAATAGGGAGAACGATCTCCATTCTGAGAATGGATACCATATTTGATGCCTGCTTGTGCAGCAACATCTACATACCCTTTGCTAAATGATGGATTATCAAACATCCGTTGAGTAGTACTAGGTTTGACTCCTAACTTATCTACCATATGACGGTTCGTATAATAGGTAGCTCTTGCCGCTTCCTCAGTACTGAAGGCTTCCGTTACATAATTAAAGCGTCCAGCTCCAATAGACATACTACCTGCCTTCTCCATATCCAGTATTTCTTGAATCTCCTCCGCGTTCCGATTCTTCATATACGCATCGCCCATCATAAAAGAAGACTCAATCGCATATTTATACTTTTCAAGATCTGTCTCGCGTGCATTCGATTCGTTTACATATTGTTTAGCTGTATCCAAGAAACCTGAATATAGCTTTTTCAAGTCCTCTTGATACATTGTATAACCTAAATCAGTGTGCATTTGCTGCGATAAATAGAATTCCCAGTGTCTCGTTCTTGCCCACTTATCTGACTCATAAATAGCTTTAGCTGTGCCTGTACACTCTGCATTGTCATATAACTCAAGCTTCATACTTGTGGTTTCACCAGGCTTAAGCATTGCATTTGTATCCGTCACAGGAACCATTATAATACTGGATCCGGCTGCAATAGCGCCCACTTTTGCAATGTAGGGTTCATTTGGTCCAACTGTGACTTTAGCCCAGCCAGTGAAGCCTGCTCCTTTATTATTTACTGAAGCCGTTGTTTCTTGTTTACCATCACTTCTTACCATTGGTGTTTGTTTAACTGCACTAATGGTGACATCACCCTCAGCTGCATTTGCTGTCAATGCTGTGAAGAAAGAAAATACCATACAAAAGCAAATTAGTAGATTTAATATTCTCAATACTTTGTATTTCTTCATCGCTCTCCCTCTTTCTTATACTTATTAGAAAGTTCAACAGTACAAGCGAGATTAGGTTGTGACTTTTTCCGCATAAGTTGACGTCCTAATCACTAAGTATTCGATAATAGATTGATGTTATTTTGCCTGGTTTGAGGAGTGAAGTTCGTCAATCCAAAAGGAGTAGTAACAAATGGCGCCGAACATGCAAATTCACTGTTGCGTTTAAAGTTGTTCGAACCAATCAGTGGAGGTTGGGGATATAAGGAAATTCTATCTTCGGTAATCATGCAAATCAATTTTCAAGGTTGAAAATGTGAGAAACTCTTAAGCTGTCACGGGGTAATTTTGGCATAACCATTATGTGGAAAGGGAAGTGGACACAGTTGCCCGTACGGTTCGTGGGAAAGAACTGTCAGAAGTTAGGTCACCACCTTCAAAATTAACTTTCATTCGGGGGTTGAAGCTCATGCCGCATTCTTTTAAACTTTTCATAGAAGAGCCTCCCTAGGTTTGTCTATTGGTTTCGTCACCATTAACACTACTAACGTAAGGGCTCTTTTTCCATGATTTTGGATCACTTTCTAAGTGAAATGTTAACTTGGAAGGCAATCCAAGGGCCTTTGACGTCTTTGCTGCGACGTTAGTCACTCCTCCTTTGCAAGGTAAGATAGCTTCCGTTCAAGTAATGTAATTTCTGTCCATGCTTCTGAATATTTCGTAATACGCCAGTCATAAATCCATCAGGTCAGTAACGCCATTTGTTGTATCGAATATACATCTAATACTATATCCGTTTACATAGAGAAATTATTGATTTCTTGTAGAATATATAACAATTCGATTCTTGTTGACTGGATTTTTGCCATCAAGCTAGTAGAGTTACTGGACAATGAATCGGTTCTGCAAACATATTTAAATCATGTCTTTGTATAACTTATTATGTGGCTACTACAAAAAAGGTACGAGGATGTGTCACCCTCGTACCTTTTTTAATAAACCGAGGCAAGCCATTGTTTGACCTGGCTGCTAGGTTGTCTCTGCCTTTCTGGATAAAGAATATCTCCCTTGAGCCCTTCCCGAACCTTACGCTTACGATTTCACGGTAAGCAGCATACCCTTAATGAAATTGCGCTGTAGAACGAAGAACAACAACACCGTTGGCAGCGAAGTCAATACGATTCCGGCCAACAATGTGGTCATACCTGAGCGGAAGTAAATACCTTGCATTGTCGCCAGACCTGCCATAACTGGACGAATCGTTTCTGATCGGGACAGCGTCATACCGAAAACCAGGTCGTTCCAAATCCACGTGAATTGGAACAAGAAAAGGACGGAAATTGGTGGCAGCAGCAGTGGACCGATGATCCTAGTAAAGATACCAAAACTATGAAAACCATCGATCTGTGCCGCTTCCACAATTTCGTAAGGCAGTGTCGTCATATAATTGCGCAATAGAAAGACGCAGAATGGAATAGCAATTGCAATATAAAATAAGAGCATGCCGCCAAAGGTATCGTAGAGACCTAACTTTTGATATCCCTTGAACAACGGAACCAAATACATCTGAAAGGGAAAAATAGTCCCACTGTAGATGAGCAAGAACCAGTAAAAACCGCCCTTTAATCTTAGTATAACAATCCCGAATGCGGCCATAGCTGCAATGAAAATCGCGATTCCTGAACCAAGCACTCCATAGCTTAAGCTGCTCATGAGTCCTTTCCCCAAATTGCCCATTCGCAGTGCATCCATCATATTTAATCCTAATTGGAACGTCTTCGGGAAAGCCCAAATGTTGCCCGCGCTAAAATCCGCCAACGATTTAGATGCGTTCATTACGACTAAGATGACCGGTATCACCCAGAAAACGGCTAGTAAACTGATAATAATGTATGTCGTCCATTGCCCTATTCGTATTCGTTTCATGTCGCTCATCCCTCCTTCACAATCGTCTGCCGCAAATAAATCCAGGAAACAGCAATAGAAGCAACTGTCAAGACAATAGATATCGCGGCGCCTTGCCCGAAATGGAATAGTACGAATGATTCTCGAAACATCGTCACAGCAAGCGTTTCAGAAGAACGGTACGGACCACCCATTGTCATGACCCAAATAATATCAAAAATCTTAAAACTGTTGACGAGGGACATACCCATTACAACAATCGTTATTGGGCTGAGCAGCGGAAGTGTTATGCTCCAAAATGTACGAAACCGGCTAGCTCCGTCAATCGCCGCGGCTTCAAATGGTTCCTTGGGTAAAGCGCCAAGGCCAATCAGAAATAACAGCATGTTCGTCCCGGTCCCTTGCCACACCGATGCTATGATCATCGCAAACGTATTGTCCGGAGTCGAAGTCAACCAATCTCTCGCGAGCGACCCGAGACCGAATAGCTGCAGCACGTAGTTGATGCCGGTTTGGGAAAACAAAAATACCCAGATGACACCAACCACCGTAAGTGACATCGCGTACGGCAAATAAAAAATGTTTTTAAATAGTCGCTGCCCCTTTAAGTTTTGCAGCAGCACGCTGAACATTAGCCCTAGCCCAACAGGCAGAACCAGTGTGGCGATTACCCAAATCAGCGTATTTTTCAATGAAGTGATGTATGTAGAGTCTTGAAAGATGGCCACGTAATTGTCCAATCCGACCCACTTAGGTGCCGCCAATCCGCTATATTCGGTAAAGCTCAAGTAGATCGTATATACGATCGAGGTGATAAAAAATGCGGTGACGAGCAAAGCGGCAGGAAGTGTGTAAAGCAGGGCTGCCCCGTTCCTCTTCAAGTATGCTGTCATCTCTCTTTTCCTCCTAGCTTGGGCTCTCGCCATTTCTACTACTATTGTAAGAAAATGGCGAAGTAGAAGGTATAGAAGATCTATTGATTTCTTGTAGAATTTATAGCTGCCCTTTATTGCGGAACTCCTGCGGCGTCATCCCGGTGTAGCGTTTGAATTGGTTAGAAAAATACGCTGCATCTTGGTAGCCAACTTGCTCGGCCACATGATAAGTTTTCGAATCCGTCTCCTGCAGCAGCTTTTTTGCTTCCTCCATACGGATTCCTGTCAAGTATTCGATAACACCTTTACCGGTCTTCTTCTTGAAAAATACGCTGAAGTAGGTGGGAGTCATGTTGACTTCCTCGGCGATAGAGGATAAGTTCAAATTGCTGTTGAAACGTGCCCGGATGTATGCGATCGCCTGCTCGATTGAGCGGTTGTGCAGCAGCGTGCCTGACTGTTCCTTTAGATCCAAGCGCTCGATCGCTAACAAGAGCGGCGAAATTAACTCCATCAGCGAATCAGCTAGTTCCAACCGTTCAAGCCACGCTGGCATTGAGGAGAGCCCTTGTGTCCTGGAGTCTTCATCGGAAACGAGCAGATTGCGGTACAGCGTAATCATGGCAATTTTCAATTCCTTTGCTAGTCGTTCTAGAGCTGTCGGCGAGTAGGCTGAACCTTTGACTGATAGAATCCAGCTATTCAGCTTCGAACAGATCTCCCTTGTATCGTCAGCCTTAAACAATTCTAGAAGCTGATCCAGGTGAGATTGGATATTGTCGTTCGTTAGTGTTGCAGTATCACTAGAGGTGACTACAACAGACTTATCTCGCACCCACCTCATGCTTAACAGCTGACTAGCTTCCTTATAAGCAACACCAATTGAAGATAGCGGAACCGGCTGTGAGATGGAGATCGAAGCCGTCAAATTTAGAAAATGGTTAATGTTATAGCGCAGCGCCATACATTTTTCTATGCACTCTTCGGTCGAGAGAGGCTCCTTCATTAGCAATACGAGATGTGAAGCTTCGTCATAAAAGCATAGGGGGTGTTCTAGCATCTCTTCCGTAATGTTCCATACAGCATATTTGAGTAACTCCCATTCCACTGAATTATATTTCTTTCTGAGCTCAGCTTGTTTCTCGAACTTGAGTGTGGCTACCGCATATTGCTCCTCATCAAGATTCAGCCCGATTCCCCTGGCCTGCTCACGGATGTCCGTCGTTCGCAAAACACCACTTTTAGCTATAAGGCTACGCAGGAAGTCTGTTCGGATCAACAGTTGATTGCGGTTAATGATCTTGCTTTTTCGAGTTTCATCCAGCAGCTTTTCTTTCTCCACGGAACGTTCCTTATAAATCGAAAGTAGCAGCTCCCGCAATTCGGAGAAACTGGGCGGCTTGACCAAATAATCTTTGCAACCAAGACGAATCGCTCGCTTCGCATATTCGAAATCGTCATATCCGCTCAGAATGATCGATCTTACCTTCGGATATTGGGCGGTTACTAACTGTATAAGCTCCAGACCACCCAGTCTAGGCATACGGATATCGCTCAAAATAACATCAGGTTCAAGCTGCTCAAGCTGCTCAAGCGCCTGCACCCCGTCTTCCGCCATGCCTACTACAGTGAAAGGAAGATCCATCCGCTCAATCATCGCCTTAATTCCGTGGCGCAGCACTTCCTCGTCATCAACGATCAGTACGTTCATATTGCTCGATTCTGGGAAGCTCAAGTATGAATCGCGTCCCTTGGTACATTTCACTTTCCACATCGAATCGGATCGGTCCTTCTCCATATGCGAGTCGTATTCTTTCGTAGACATTGCGGATTCCTATCCCTTCTCTTGTCGTAGTTTCCTGCATTTTGATGCCAGACAGGGCATTCCTCAAGGCTGTTATCTCTACATCATCCATGCCGATCCCTGAATCCTCAATGACTATACAGAGTGTTTCACTGGCTTTCGCTGTGATCCAAATGCGGACTGTGCCTTCCTGTCGATTTGGAACAATACCATGCAGAATTGCGTTCTCCACAATCGGCTGCAAGAGCAGCTTAATCATCCTCCACTTCATCACCTGTTCATCGACTTCTAGCTCTAACTTAACCCTCGGATAACGGTATCTCATTATCTGCATGTATAGCTCAATATGCTCGCACTCCTTCTTGACGTCCACCCATTCCTTTTCTTGCCCGATTGCATAACGAAGCAGTTTACCAAGCTGGGACGCCATACCTGAGATGTTATAGTTACCATCGATCTCCGCCTGCATGGCGATGGCACTCAACGTGTTGTTTAAAAAGTGCGGGTTGATTTGAGCTTGTAACGCCAACACTTCGGATCGTTTGCGCCGCTGCTCAGTGTACGTTACCTCGGCAATGAGCTCCTGAATGCGGCTCAGCATATGGCGAAAGCTAGATGTGATCAAACCAATCTCATCCTTTCGGTTCGTTTCCGAAACCTCAATATGAAATTGCACCTTGGGCGCTGTCTGCATCATCCGACTCAACTTCTTAAGCGGACGTGAAATCCGATAACTAAGCCCGGAAATGACTAACAAGGCAATTACGAAAAAGAAAACGTTAACCAGTAGAATTGTTTGCTGGATTCGGTTGATTTTGTAAAATAATTTTGACACTGGCATTGCTCCGACCAGCGTCCAGCCTGTCACTTCCGATTTATAACTGCTCTTAAAATGATTCGGTCCAATACAATCCGTCAGCAACTTGTTATCACAGGACTGCTGATTATCGAAAAGAATGTGTCCACTATCGTCCACGAGCAACAAAAAGCCTTCTTTTTGTATCATCTCATTACTTGATGGTTTCAGGAAATCGAGCAGGAAGTACATGCGGATCATACCGACCTCTTTAAACGTTTGGGGATTGTACAGCAATCTAGACATTGAAAACAAAGTACGACCATCCTTAAGTTTCGACGGAGGGGTTACAATGCTTTCCCCGTGTGACTGTCTAGTGAGCTCAACCCATTTCGTGTCACTGTCCTTGATGTCCTCTCCAATCCGAAATCGATTTTCGTTACTATCGAACAAATCTATGGTGACCAGACTTTTGCGGTCGGCCGCCCATATCATAGAGAGCATCCCGTTAATTTGCGCTATATCGTCAAACGAGTAACCGAACAAGCCGTTCTTATTATTTTGGTGCGTTTCCAAAATGCCCATCAGCGTGTAGTCGTAAGCGGGATTTTTCGTAATGCCTACCAGTAGCTTTGTATAACTTTCCATCGTTTCCCCGGTGTTTAACGTCATCCCATGAAGCCAGGATGCCGCCTCCGGTTGCATCTCCTGCTTGATGAAGGAGAAAGTCACAAAATTGATGAGTACGGTAGGTATCAGAATCGTAATAACGATAATCAGTATAAGCCGATTCGGAAACGAAACATACACGAATCCCCCCCCCTAACGAAATAACCAGGAAACCGCTCGTAACAGCAGTTCCCTGGCATAACTATTATTTATGATCAGCCCAATATTTATCGGCCTTTTTCTGAATATTTTTTAGTACCGTCATATATTGGTCTGGGTTCAACATGAATCGTACAAATTCGCTAGAAGCATATTCCGAGAGTTCGGAAGGTGTCGCTTCCCAAAAGCGCGTAATCGATTTATACCCTCCAGCATTGATAGTGCCAACCAAATCTTTAATGATCGGGTCTTTGGACTCAAGATCCTTGCGGATCGGAACGCCTCCATAAAGTGAAAGCACTTTCTCGTTCGCTTCTTTTTTGGTCAGGTTTACAAGCGCTTTGATGGCATTATCTTTGTTCTTTGAGTTCTGTGAAACGAGGAATGGGGTCACCTCGGAGATGACAGTATTGCCTGCTTCCGACTTGATGGCAGGGAGTACGAATGTTCCAAAGTCTTCACCCGGTTGCATTCCTGCATTTTTAAAATAGTCTGAATACCACGTACCCATCATATACATCGCGAACTGCCCTTTGGCCATCGCTGATGGAATTTCTTTATTCCAATCCATGGGCTTCGCAAAATACCCCTTGTCATACAGTGACTTCCATGTCTCCATCACTTCGACGACGCCAGGGTCCGTATATTTCGCTTGACCGACGACCAACTTGTTGTAAAGGTCAGGATTGGAGTGAATCATCATTTCCTCAAACCAGATGAAACCGTTCCATACGTCCGTCGTCGTTGTGCCGATTGGCGTGATGCCCTTCGCCTTCAATGCATCGGAAACTGTCAGGAATTCATCCCATGTTTTCGGCGGCGTGAGCCCATTGTCGTTAAATACTTTTTTATTATAGTACATCACCCAATAGTGCACACCAGCTGGAATCCCGTACGACTTGCCATCAAAGGTCAACGTACTGGCCATAGATGGATCCACGCCGTCCTTAACCATTTCTTCCCACTGCTGCGTCATGTCCGCCAGATACCCAGCATCAACGAGTTCCTTCATTTGAAAGCCGTTCCACCATTTAAATACGTCTGCCCCATCGTTCGTTGTAAAACCGATTCGAACTGCCGTTTGGAAGGAAGTAGGTTCGTTGTACGGAACACCCGTTAGCTCAGTTTGATTGTTTTTCAACGTAATTGGGTTGATCTCTTTCAAGTAGTCTGTCCATGCCGCATTGTCAAAAAATAATTTCGCCTTGACAGGTTCATTTGTTTTCGTGACCGAAGTCTGCTCATTACTGCCCTTCGCCGTATCTGTCGGTTTTGTTCCCGAAGTTGCGTTATTGCCACCTCCGCAAGCAGTTAACCCAACTATCAACGAAGCTACCAATACCAAAGATCCAATCTTTCTCATAGGAGACCTCCCCTTTCATTATAGCGTTAAACGTGAACTTGAAACCGTTTACCGTACATTTATTATAATTACGATGCGGGAAAGCAATCTATAGAAGATCTATGGATATCTTGTAGTATTTATAGATTCTTTATAACCAAGCTAATTGTATATCTGCTATGCGAACGGCAGACAATTCGTCAGTTGTTTCTCTATTAGCTAGAGATACACGCAAGGCGGCATATGGAGATACAACCGCCTTGCGTTCATTTCATCCTCTTACTTCCCGGGAAATAGGACAGGTCATTCCAAAATCTTTCTAGCAATCGCCGCAAGATCCAGAATATCGATAACGCCATTGCGGTCGAAGTCCGCCGACTTGAACTGATTCCAATCCGGATGCTTGTCATCCATGCCATATCGAGCCGCTGCGATGGCAAGATCCGCGATCGAGTACTTGTTGTCGTTGTTCGAATCACCTGGTAATACAGGAGCCGTCATCACTTCAACGCGTACGGACGCCGGAATCGCCTGATGCTCATTTCCTTGCGCGTCGCCTAAAGCGGCGCTTGCAACGGTTATCGACCCGCTTGCGTTCTGGGAGATTTGCTTAGCTATAAATTTCAGCTCCACTATTTCTGAATCACCCTTGATCGCATGGTCCATTCCAAGACTAGCGACTAGCAAACGTATTTGTCCAGGAGTATGCGTCTGCTGTACATAGACACTAACTCCCTCAAGGATTGCAACCGCATCCTTGAATTCATAGAGGCTGGAATCATACTGAATCAATATATCCTGACCCAATATCGGAGTTTTTACATCCTTCAGTCCATATTTCACTGAGAACGGCTCGCCCTTCATGACCGAAGACGGACCGGAAAGCTTCACTGCTGTTTGCTGCTCGCCGCTCTTAGTCACATGAACCTGCGCTGACACCGTTTTTCCGCCGTAGGATACGCTGATTGTCGTGCTTCCTTCCGCTACACCAGTCACCAGCCCTTTGCTATCTACAGAAGCAATTTTCAAGTCCTCTGCCGTAAATTCAGCTAAAGAAGTGACATCCGTAACCGTACCGGATTCGCTGTATGTTGCAGAGACGACCGTTTGAAGCGTATCGCCAACAGTCAGGCTGAAGGACGGTTGGTTCAGGCTCAGCGTAAACAATTCTTGAACCGCGGCCACTCTGACGGTAGCTTTTGGTTCCGCCGATGATCCTTCTACCGTTCCTTTAACGGTAAGAACGCCCGCATGAGCTACCATTTCTGCCGTAATCGTCGCCCACACAACATCCGCTAATCCTGTCGTTCCGTCGTTGTACACGGCTTCAACCTGTGCTGGAAGTGCTGGGATTACGCCTTGATTCGTATCTACGGCAACCGATTTGTAATCTACGATGGATTTTACGAATTCTTCATTTTCTTTAAGGACATTAATCTCCGCTGCCGATGCCCATCCATTGACGCCCGCCGTAGCTTCAAGCTTGACATGCGATGCGTTCGTTCCCTCAAAACTTACGACTTTCTCCGTACTGTCGTTCGCCCAATTTCCGCTAGCGACTTTGGTAAAGGTTGCGCCATCAGTGCTGACATAGACGTTATAGCTTGTAATCTTTCCGTTATCGCCCGACGGTCTTGGCAAATATATGATTTTATTGATTTTGTAAGTTCCTCCAATGTTTAAGGTGATCGATTGAGGAAGAACATCAGATTTATTCCACTTTGTATGCCAGATCGTTTGCGGATTTCCGTCAATCGCCATGGATGCTTCATTATTCTCTCCGCTCGTTTCCTGACTTGTCGCCGTTGCCGTCATTTGCGACTGAGGAACACTATTTCCAATCGCCGCAATCGTTATCGGATCACTTAGAACGGTTACCCCATCTAAAGTCGCCTTTACGACAACGGTCGCTTTAAATCCTTTGCCGATATCGCCCTTCACAACGATCGTATTGCTGCCCTCAACAACGGATAACCTTCCATCGCTGAATTGATATTCGACTGCAGCTCTTGACATATCACCTTTTTCTCCCGTGTCTAACAAACCTTCAATAGCAGCAACGACCGGTTCGTTAGGTTTAATAGTCGTTTTATTCAGCGTAACGCTAACTTTGTCCAAATAAGAACTCATATAGAGATGTCCTGACTTATTAACGAATAAATATGCCACCTTCTCCAATGAGCGTCCGCCAATCATTACCTTAATATTCAGTTTGGCCATGCCTTCGGAAACAGCCGTTATCAGGTTGGATTCATCCACCGCAATGACATCCTGATTTTCACTTGTCACCACAACCTCAGCATTTCCATCGATTTGCTCGCCCGCACCAGTGTAAGCTTTAATGTCATATTTCCCTGTCGTCGCGTTCACTGGTTTGAACTCATATTCAAAGCTATCGAACAAATTGGACTTATCGATTCCGTTCACAGCCACTTCCAGCAAATCCATCGTCGATCCGTTCGAACCACCCTCAAATACGAATCTGACATATTGCGCCGAAGTGTTAACTGGATATTGATTATAGAATCCAAAATAAGCATTCCCCGTCGGACCATTAACGGTGCTAACATCGTTCCAAGCCGTACCATCCTCGCTCGTTTGAATTTTAATCGATTTCGGCGTATTGATATATCTTTGATCCAACGAATTAAAGTTGATATTGATGTTTGCAATCTCGGACTTGGTCGGCAGCTTAAATTGAATCCATGCCTTCTCCCCTGCCGCAACGGACCATTTTGCTTGATCAAAATGAATGCCGTCGATAGTTTTGCCATCCGCTAAATGTTCTACCGCAGCTTGATTATGGCTCGCTGTAATCTCGGCAGACTTCGCAAGATTGGTGTAAGGAAGCACATCCATGAACACTTTATTGGTCGTAAACGTCTTCCCGTCTAACGTGACATCCGCCCACACAACGCCCTTCATCAGTTGATCGACATACGGCGTGATCATTACATTTTTGTTGAAAGTAAAGGTACTTACTTCTTTGATCGCAACTGGCTTATATTTGTCCCCCGCCTGCACGTCAACAATGCCGCCGTGCCACACAATTTGTGCGGCATCCAACCCGATGGCTCCGCCTTTCGCAGACCTGCCCTCGATCTGATAGCGGAGTGTTTCTAATGTGTTGAACTCACCGTGTGCCTCCTTGCCATTGACAAGCAAAGTTGCGCCGATCATACTTTCACCCACATAAATTTTGCCGTCTCTTGCTGTTACCTTCAATGTATCCTGTTTCGTAACTCCCTCATAAGTACCGCTTACGGTAATGGTTGTTGTTCCATTCGATATCGGAGCTACGATTCCATTATTATCGACTGCCGCTATGTCAGCATTCCCGCTTTGGTAAGTTAAACCGGAGAGCTTGGCTTTAAGCGCTGGGAAGGTCATATATCCATCTGCGTTGATTTGCAGTGACGATGGCGATAACTGCTCCCCCGTCGCATTGACATTCGTAAGCGTATATTTGCGAGCGGAATTGTTCGTTACAATCTTGATGATCGTATCGACCGGATCCTCCGAAACGTTGGCCAGATCGATTGTTAAGCTGTCCCCATTTTGCGTAAACGATTGGATCGGACTATCCTCGTTTAACCAAACTACTGAAGTCACATTATCTTTGATCGGACCGATGGTCAAGGATCTTCCGGCAATCGCATCGAATCCTTTTTTACTGTCGGGACCTTTCATAATATGAAGATAGATATTATTATCTCTAAAGGTTGCATAACCCCATTGCGGTCCTGTTGTACTGTTGGGATGTGCAAATTTATTATAGTTTCCTTTTCCATCGTCTTCGTAACCATAGCCGCTAAGGAAATAGGGCATTGTGCCTGTCGTTGATTCATGCCTCTCCGATTTGCCTGCAGGGGCGAACCATTCGATCATGCTTTCTCTCACATCAATGAACTGCTGCTCTGCCTTAGGATACCTTGTTGCGATATCTTGAACGGAATCCCAAAATGACCCACGGCCGTCTACAGGCGTCTGATCATTATTGTCGACATAACCTCTGCCAGCATTCATCACCATTTCTTTGGCCACTTGCCTAAAGTCGTCGCGCTTACCGTAGTACGGAGATAAGGCGTCCTTGGTGCGAATCATTTTCCATGGTTCCATCGGTGTACGTTTGACAAGGTGATTGGCTCCAGCATTCGAATAAATACCGTCAGCTTCGGCCGTTCTTAAATCAGGATCTCCAAACTCCTCGCCCCAAGCGTTGGAATTCACGATAATTTCATCGCTGTAATTGCGTATATTACTGTACATCACGTCGTAATTAGCATTGCGCATTGCCTGCGGACCATCAAAGTAAAGGTATGCTGGATCATACCGCAACATGAGGTCCTCTACGTTCTGCATAAACACATCCGTAGAATTATGTTGTAAGCCTCCGCCTTCGGTTGCGTAATAAATACCAAATTTCATGCCATGTCGTTTTACAGCGTCTTCAAACTGTTTTAATCCATCCACTACATTGCCATTTTCGTCTTTCGGCAAATACACATGCCTCGGATGTTGCGGGTCCGCGAATTTAGACGGCCAATGATACAACTGTTGCAACGCTTCAACCGAAACTAATGAATGTCCTTGACGTTTTGCTCGCTCTGCCCATAGATCAGCAGAGAAATTCGGGTCAGCAAAGTAACTATAGGATGGCGCAGCATGAGTTAATGCGCCAACTCGTCCTTCTTCAAACCATTTATTAGGGCGTTCCTTTACTGTAATGGTCATATCCTTACTAGCTGTATTCCCATCAAGATCCTTTACTTGTACCGTAAAGTTATAATCACCTGGTTCAGTATTAATATCGATGATTCCTTTACTGCTAGCTAAATCGACATTTCCATTCACTAATCCATCTGCAATGGTACCGTCTGCATTTAATTCCAATCCGTCAGGCAGTTTGCCGTCTACAAGTGTCCACGTATAACCAGGCTGCCCACCGCTCGCCATAAATTGAAATGCAGAAGCTGCGACGCCGTGTTTGTTGGTTGTCTTCGATTTATTCCATACATAAGGCCATTCCTTGTAACCAATCGGCATATTATGAGTTGGAAGCGATGCTTCTAGATCATCCTCGGTTGAAAGGCTTTGCGTGACAATGTTTAAAGTTTCACCTTCGCCTTCGACTGAATGGATTAGACCATTTATTTTATTGCCGTTTTGATCTGCGATTCGGCCATAAAAACCGAGATAGGCCACGTGCTGATCTTTCCCTACTGGAATATTGTTGCTATTAACATCTTCTGTATACGTATGTTTGATTTGAACCATCAGCTTATTCCAACCCTGTTTCAATTGGATCGCTTGTTTTGTCAAATCCTTCTGCACTTCCACTGGGGTGGTCGGTACGGTGGTGCACGCGTCGTTTACATAGAGCCGATACGAACCGCTGGCGCCTACATTAAAATAGGCTTGTTGTTGAGTCGGACTATAAACATAAGAGTGGGCGTACACATATTTGTTTCTCGTGTCGACCCCTTTTTTGACCGTATAATAACCATATAAATCTTGATAATCATCATAGTTGCGGTTATAAATACGATCATCAAAATATTCCCATTTATTATTTTCAGTTGCTGAGCCTAACGAATCTCCGACTTTGGGAGCGATTACAGAAGTGCCTGTACCGGATTCATTCTTAGGCTTGTTATAGACCTCTATTTCCGAAATACCAGTTATCGTAGGATAAGGTGTACGTCCTTTGTCGACTTCAACCTTTATTTCGACTACATTCTTTAGCGCAGCCTGCATGGCATATACGGTCGGTTCCGATGAGCTGGAAGACGTGCTGTCAATCTTTCCGGATTCTACTTTGCTACCGTCTTCAAGAGTGAAAGTAAGATGATACCAATTGTTGACGTGACGCGAGTCACCCCATTGCGTTAGTTTAACCTCGTTGATTGTAATAGGTTTGCCCCACTTCAAATTGACCCACGGATTGAAATCGTTTTCTGTGACCCACTGATTTCTTGTGCTTCCGTCAACCAAATTGGAGGCAGGATTCACTGCAAGAGCTCCCGATGCCGTAATTTCCGATGCCTGCGGCGCTAAATTTACGATTTCTCCCACATCGCATGCATAGATTTGATCCGCTACGGGCGAATCGAAAGGACCGGATACGAGCCACGAGTTCATAAACGGAGCGTTGCCCGCCGTTTGCTGCGCGTATACGTTCGTGTTGAGAAAGCCAAACGAAAATGATGTAAAAACTACTGCAGTGACCAATGCAAGGGAAGTCGTTTTTTTGATTTTTTTTATCATCAATGCCATTCCTCCTCTTTTATACATTTCCTGGCGATTTTTTTATGACATCTGCCTACTTGCCGGAATCTGTGGAACCAAAATTGCGCGAATGCTCCCTCCTTTTTCTTTTCGCTAATAATGAAGCTTACCAACTACAGCAGATTCCAATTCTACATTAGTAGAACTATGAGACTATGAATAGACAAAAATGTACGACTTCCTCTCATAATTGACTTTTGGGATTCTTCAAAAAATATACATTTCTCCAATTAATAACTATCAACTTAATGGATCCCACTAACCGCACCGGCAAGGGATCATACTGTAATCCTTTCAAATCGAAGAAGGGAGAGCATAGCTCTCCCCCCCCCGATTCATTCCTATTGTGTAAAATTGCTTTATTGCAAGATCGCTTTAGCTACGATTGCAAGATCTTCAATATCTACTTTTCCATCATGATTGATATCGGCTTTCGCATTCCAGCCCTCTTGACCTTGTTCTTTGCCGTAAGCCGCTGCAACAAATGCCAAGTCTCCAATCGTGATGCCTTCTTTTCCATTAACATCTGCGCTAATCTTCTTGTTGTCAAATGCTTGAACTGCCGCTTCTAAAGCGGATTTCGCACTATCCACCTGCTGCTGAGAAGCATTCGAATCGTTTGCAATCGCGCTGGCCGCATCAATAGCCGACTGTAATTGCGCTTTGGATCCAACCACATACAGGCCGTCCACATTACCTTCCACTGCAGCATTGTGCTTCACCTGAGTGCTCGTGATTAGAGCATTCAAGAGTGATTTATCCACAGGCACATTAATTTGTATCTCGTGGGAGGCTCCGTTGATCTGCAACTCATTCCCTAGACTGTTTGCAATCACAACATTGTCGACACTAATTGTCGTTGCCCCAGTTGCAGATTTGGCTGTAAACTTGAAAGTCAACAAATCGTCATTGGCAAGTACTCCTTCGTTTGCTCCCACGCTGGCAGCAATAATCCGAATCTGACCTAGCGCTATCTCCTTTTGTTCAATGATCTGGAATCCATCTTTCAATGAAGTAACAGAATTAAACTGTAAGCTCGAAGGATCATAGCGTAGAGTCAGATCTTGAGCATACACTTGCTGGTATGCGCTTTCTGTAACGCCGTTCAATCCCATCGTCAGATTGAATGTTTGATCAGGGACCACCTGCTGTAAACCTGTCAATTTAGTGGCAGGTGGTGCTAATGGTTCGCTAATTGTTACATTAATCTCCGCAGCCGCTGCCCAGCCGTTACCACCCGCCGTTGCTTCAAGCTTGACATTTGATGCATCTGTCGAGTCAAAAATTGCTTCTTTCTCCTCATTGTTACTTGCCCAATTTCCGCTTGCAACCTTGGTAAAGGTCACTCCATCCGTACTTACATATACATTATAGCTTGTTATATTTCCGTTTAAGCCTGATGGCCTTGGCAAATACGTGACTTTATTGACTTTGTAAGCTCCTCCAAGATTTAAGGTAATCGATTGAGGGAGAACATCCGATTTATCCCACTTTGTATGCCACATCGTTTGTGGGTTTCCGTCAATCGCCATGGATGCAATATCTTTACCCGTTTCCTCGCTTGTCGCCGTTGCCGTCATTTGAGACTGAGGGATATTATTAACAGTTACTCTAATACTTGTTGTCAAAGGAATGTTATTGGGATTTTCCACTCCATTTGGCAAAGTTACAGTTCCATTGACAGCGAAGGTCTGTACAGTCTTTACAGTGGGATCATAGTTTGAAGCATCTACATTCCATGTCACATTGGCATTCACCCTGCCTGCATCGGTAACCAAGGATACTCTCTTTGGCAATCCAAGACCGTCCGCTGTCTTCGCCGTTCCGATTGCCACCCCTGTGACGGCAGCTGGGGCTGTTATGCTAGTAAGAAGCTTGGTTGAATTGTCCAGTGCAAGCCTATTCTTTAACTCTTTCAGCTGCGCCAACTGTGCCGGGTCAATCACACCAAAATGATTTACCTTCGTGTCAAAACCTATTACATAAGATTTTTCAATTGCAGTTCTCGTTTTATTTTCGACGTACTCTATTGTTTTAGAAGTGCCGGCGGCGCCCCAACCCCATCCGCCTTTGCCAAGGGGTCCAAATAAGAAGTTTTGAACATCAGTAGTATTTTTCGCCCAACGACCTTCATATGGGAAAACATCGAAATTATTGATTTCTCCGGCAGTATAATCATGGTATTCCGTGTTTTTAGCAAATGCAATTGACGGATTTGTTCCTTGATTAAACGTTACGATACTATAAGGATTTCCAGATTTAGCGGCGTTAGCTAGAGTGGATACGTTATATTCCAGTGACATATTATTTTGGCTTTCCAATATACCGCCTGGATACATTCCATCAAACCACCATCCAGCAATCTTATCCCCGTAATGTTCCGACCACCATTCTACCATTTCAACATGTATTTTCTTCGCTTCCTGACTGACAGGACCATTGGAGCCGCGTATTCCCTTAAGAGCGTCCACGGTCACACGATAATCTCCGGGGTTCCAGTGAGCGCTGTGTGGAGGATTAGACGGTAGATAGAGCATAACCTTGATACCATACGGCGCCACTGCGTCTGCAATCTTCATAGGCAGATCATTTTCCTTAGAAGCCGTTTTGGGATTTTCTTCTCCCTCTCCTAAAAGACCTGCTTTACGCAAATATTGGTCGTAAACTTCGTTTGGCGCACTGTATTCCGCCGCATTTTGTCCTAGAGTTACAATAATATATTTCGCTCCGGTTTGACTGATTTGTTCTGCATATTTCTCCGCATCAAATTCCCCAATAAACTCATTCCATGTCTGTTGATTTCTATCCCATTTTTCACCCGGCTCAGTCGATACAAAATCCAGATTGACAAACTCGGAAAGAATATGATGTGAGACGCCATATTGTGCCTCAAAAAACCAATCGGTAAGAGGATTCCCCTCCGTTGCCAGCACCGGTCCAGCCGCCGCACTCATAACTGAGATTGCTGCCATATTACCGTGAATATCAACAGCTTTCACTTCGCATTTTAGGTATTTCCCAACATATTTATCCAACAAAATAATAGTTTGCGTGTTAATCCCTTGCAGCTTCGAGTATTCTCCGTCGACTGAATCAGAAATATACCACTGATATTTGGTTTCTCCCTCAGCATCATTATCAGCATCATTAAAAGTATACTTTACTTTCAATATGCCTTTTACATGCGGTCCCGCTCCCAGCTTCGGAGAAAGATTTTCAATTGTCGCATTCGACGTTACTGGAGCGCTGAGTGCCAGTAGTGACTTTGTTGTATCTGGAATTTCTTCTGCAAAAATACTAATAGGAGTACAAGTGAGCACCATTGCTACTACCAATAACATTGTTACTAGTTTTTTCGCTTTGATATATTTCATTGTTTATTCTCCCCTTAATTCGCAGATACGTTCTACTTAATGTACTCGGCGTAATCGATGAAGGGAGAGCATAGCTCTCCCCCTCCCCGATTCATTACCATTGTTTGAAATTGCTTTACTGCAAGATCGCTTTAGCTACAATAGCAAGATCTTCAATACTAATTTTACCGTCTTTATTGACATCCGCTTTCTCATTCCAGCCCTCTTGACCTTGTTCTTTGCCATAAGCCGCTGCAACAAATGCCAAGTCTCCAATCGTGACGCCGCTTTGTCCATTGACATCTGCGTTAATCTTCTTGGTGTCAAATGCTTGAACTGCCGCTTCTAATGCGGATTTCGCATTATCCACCTGCTGCTGAGAAGCATTCGAATCGTTTGCAATCGCGCTGGACGCATCAATAGCCGACTGCAATTGCGCTTTGGATCCAACCACATACAGGCCGTCCTCATTACCTTCCACCGCAGAATTGTGCTTAGCTTGAGCGCTTGAGATCGCAGCATTCAAGAGTGATTTATCCACAGATATGCTAATTTGGATTTCATGGGAAGCTCCGTTGATCTGCAACTCATTCCCCAAACTGTTTGCAATCACAACATTTTCGACACGAATTGTCGTTGCCCCAGTGGCAGATTTGGCTGTAAATTTGAAAGTTAACAAATCGCCGTTGGCAAGTACGCCTTGGTTTGCTCCCACGCTGGCAGCAATAATTCGAATTTGACCCGGCGCTATTTCCTTTTGTTCAATGACCCGGAATCCATCTTTCAGCGATGTAATCGAATCGAATTGCAAATTCGCTGGATTATAATGTAGAGTCAAATCTTGAGCAAACACTTGCTCGTATTCGCTTTCCGTAACGACGTTCAACCCCATCTTAAGATTGAACGTTTCACCAGTGTTCACCTGCTGTAAACCAGTCAATGTAGCTTGAGACATTGCTGGCACTGCCAACACGGTCACGCTGATGCTCGTTGTCAATGCAACATTATTAGGATTGGCGACTCCCGCTGGAAGACTCACCGTTCCATTTACAGTGAATATCTGCTCCGTCTGTACAGCCGGATTGTAGCTCGAATCGTCTACATTCCATGTTACATCGGCATTCACATTCCCCAAATTTGTTTCCATGACGACTTGCGTAGGCAATCCAAGTGCCGCCGCTGATTTAGCTGTGCCATTAGGTCGTCCAGTTATAGCGCTTGGCGCTTTGATAGCGCTCAGCGTCGCATCTTGGTATACCTTGAATGCATCCAATACCATCCAGTTCCCGGATTTCTTAACTACCTTTATCGTATGAGTTCCACTTGAAAGGGTTTTGTTGCTGTAAATCACCGCCTGCGGCGTATAGGTCGAAGCGGTTCCGCTTGCTGTTTGAACAAGTGTGCCGTCGATATAGACTTCCTGATTCCCGATATCTCCGTTCTTTACGCCAATATATTCTATACCAGTTCCCGTAAAGGTGTATTCGAAGTAGTCTCCATTACTTGATGTCTGATGCACATCGTTCAAATAATCGCCCTTACCTCTGTTTTGAGAGTAAGAAAATGATCCGGTATAGGATATTGCAGGATTAGAATCATTAATACTCCGAACGGTAATGGCAGAGCTTACAGATACGCTGATGCTTGCTGTCAACTCAACATGATTAGGATTGGTAATTCCCGGCGGCAGGGTTACAATCCCATTCACAGTGAATGTCTGTTTGAGCTTTTGAGCTGGATCATAGTTCGAAGCAACTACATCCCATGCCACATTGGCATTCACTTTGCCTAAATCTGTAACCAATTCTACGGTTGTAGGCAATCCAAGGGCACCGGCTGTCTTCGCTACTCCATTTTGCACCCCTGTGACGGCAGTTGGCGCTGTTATGCTCATAAGATTCGTTGTCGGCAATTCAGATAACTCAAACCAGTTAAAGTTCCAGCCACCTGCATTGACTGCCAGCCTTATAGTATGCTTGCCGGCACTTAAGTAAGCCGTGTCGGATATGGTCTTCCAATTTTGCCAGCCTCCGGTTGAAGGCAACGAAGTTATTTGTTTCGAAACTCCATCTTCAAGGAGATTGAACTTACCTGTATTACCATTTACTGATACCCTGTAATCTACTTTGTACAATCCCGATTTTTGCACATTTACAGAGTAGTCCATCCAGTCTCCTGTATCTATATAACCTAGAGTTGTCCCCTCAGAACCGACCTCTTCTTTAATCCCGGACATTTCAGAATAATTTTCCGCTTCTATTTTTCCAGGTATTTCATTAGTAGCTATGACAGTAAAGCTAAGTTTTCCGAGTGCCACAACGGTTTGACCTGACATCACTTTCGCAGTGATTTCTGCTGTCCCCGATGTCTTACCGGCGGTTACAAGGCCGCTGCTATCAACAGATGCTACTGAAGTGTTGCTGCTGGAGTAGGAAATCGTATTGCCAGACACATCAGCTGATGTGATAAAGGTTACTGGTATCGATTCTCCCTCTACTATTTTTGTTTTGTCGGCTTTCAAAAATAGCGGCTTCTCATAAGAAATTGTCCTCTTATACTGGTCAGGGTTTGTTCCTGTTTTGACCAGCACCACGTTTTCTCCAATGGAAGTTGAGAAATTTAACAGTCTTCCGGTGAGCGTTTCGGCTTTGACGCCGTTTCGATACAGATCGACGCTTTGCCCCTGTCCCCAAGGGTTGTTCACGTCCGCAATCTGCCCGAGACCGGAATAGAGCTCAATAAATTCGATGTTCTTTGATTGTTGCGAAGCTGTAACGGTGAATCCTTTTTTAGCCTGAAGCTTGAAGGCCGCATCGATGTCCTTTGGCCATGCGCCGAACGCATAAATGACCGGCGATTCGCCTGGTCCTTTGGCCAGTGACTGAAGCAATCCATTTTGGATGCCTTCCACAAACACGCCGTCTTCTTGAACGGAGTACGATTGATTTCCATTTGTATGAGGAAGCCGGTTCGGATTGGATTTAAGAAACCACTCCCATTGCATCAGATAGTTTGGCAATGCCAGCTTCACGATATCACTGCGGCCCATTCGAGCTGCATCGGTCATAAATCTTGACCAAGTTCTCTCACCCATGCCCGCAAACTGTCCACTCTGTAACTTTTGATAAGCTTCCTGGGTTTCCAAGGTGTTCATGTTTAAATCCCAGGCTGTTAGGTTAAGGCCGTTAGCCTTGGATTCTAGATTGACTTGATCGAAGTCCAGCAGTTCTACCTGATACTCATCCCAAATCGACGGAGCTTTTTGATATAAGTAAATGTATGGACTTCTTGCCAACGCATAAGTCGGCTTACCGTCCGATCTCGTTCTCTTATAGATCGAGTTGGAATCGCTACTTAGCGGATTCGGAGCCAAATTGTCTACGATGTCCTGCCACAATGGGATCATGTTGGAATCGACGTTCAATAGCTGCGCTGCTTTAATCGCCGTCGGGAGAAGCCCTCTGATGTAGTTCAAATCATTCAAAACGTCGTCCGCTCCCCAGATCGTTTCGGCGAATGCTGTCTTGTAGATATGATACTTATTATCGGTTCCTTTCTTAAGGTTAGGAAATGTGCGATAGAACTCGGCTGCCCCTTTGATCACCGGATAAGCGGTATCCCGTAAATATTCCATATCTTGTGTATACAAATACCGATCCCAGTATATATTCGCGACATCTGCTGCATTGTAGACGAGATGAGAGTGCCATCCCGACTTCCACTGTCCGCCAGATCCATCTATCGACCATCGCGAATCTGCTCCATCAATTCTGTTGCGTTTAAAGTCTCTAACCTCTTGCGTAAGATCAAGACCGTTCAACAAGCTATTTTTCAGTGAAGCAGCAATATTGTCAGGCAATACCTCCGGTCCATCGAACGGCGAAGTCTCGGGAAAATAGATGCCCTGAGCCCCCCATTGTTGCTGAGCCGCAGTCTCATACTTGCCTAAATTTCTATTAAACATCTTTAGGAATGGATCCAGCAATTCAGGATGATTACCCGTTTCCAGCGCGTAATAAGATCTGCCGTCGTTAAACCACCAGTATTCCGTTCCCCATTGAGCTTCTCCGTTTCCCGCCGTATTGAATAATAGCCCGTTAAATTTAGCGGGATACTCTCCTCTAAAGCAGGAAGCCATGAGATAATAGAAATTGAAGAAATGAGCACCGTAATCCTTTGTATATCCCTGTCCCTGCACCCCCGGGAAGGAAACGAACGATTTAGACCAGTAATCGTGCCACCATGCTGTATGGGAAGCATAGATATTGGCATAGCCCGCCGTTTTAGCGGTATCCACCGCTGCTGTTGCGATCGCCGTTACGTCATCCACTTTGTTCATGCTTGCGGCGCTGCCAATCAAGATGGTGAAACTTCCCGTGCGCGCGGGAATGGAGAGCCTCAGCGTTTTGACGTCCACCTGACTAACGGTTGCCGTTCTACCCGCCACGTCGATTACAGCTGCCGACATATTATAGAAGTCGTTGATAGGGAGATTGGTGTCAGTAGGCTCCTCATACTTTTGGGTCAAGACGATTTTCCCATTATTTTCGTTAATGACAGAAGTCGCCGAATAGTTATCTTTGGTTACAAGCGGTCCCGAACGCGTCATGGCCAGATCGATGTTGATGGGGGCCGGAGTAGAACGAGTGTCGTTCACCTGAATGACCATGACATCTTGATCACTCCAAGCTAACACGTTAGCAGTCAAGTCCGTCCCCTGAATGTTTTCAGTCGCGTTGTACAACGACAGATATTGAGGGACGTTATTCGACGGGAAGACCGTTCCGCCAAAATCGATACTTACGTTCCCAACGGCGCCGAAGTAATCGCCATGCAGCATACTCGTCGCCGACGAAGCTCCATTATGGCCGAAAACATCCACTCGATTGACTTGGGTTTTCAATTTTGTAGGTTCCGTCCAAACCAAGCCTCCCATCCGGCCGTTGCCGATCGGCATTCCAAGGGTGCTATTGGCCACTTGTTTGTCGAAGAACATGTCGGCTTGTGAAACCATACTTTCGTAATCAACATTCAGCATCGAGGATTGACTTGACTCTTCCTTGGCATGCACGACCATAGGTTTGACTGTACTCAGGCCAGCACACAAGGAGAATCCAAGAATCAATGAGAGTGCGATTGAAACCGGTTTGCTTGTTTTTTTGAACATCTGAAAAACCCTCCCTAAAATTATAATTCAATAAATCTTGTCAGCTTCATTAACAATGAAGTGAATGGATCAGCTTTGTTTTATATTCAATTCACCTCCTTTTGAGCATGAATAGAGCGCTTACATGATATCTTCGTAAATAATCCAGAATTCATTCCGAACTTAGATTTCATTTCGAAGGCAGTGTTACATGATATCAACTTTACGGATTCGTTTGATCATACTTTGGAAATCCCCTTTGAGTTCTACCTGAATCCCTATTTTCATTAAAGCCATCCCACTAAGGGGCTGCTCCAATCCTTCAACCTGATACACGGATTGCTCGTCCAGACCCTGTAAACGAATTCGTGAAAGCTCGTTACCAAAGTTATTCGAGTGCAAAAATGCAAACACGACCGCTTCTTCTTTATTTGCGCTAACATACATCACCGATGCCAAAATACTTTCCCTGACTGAAAGAAGTCTATATTGTTGTCCGTGTTGAATGATCGGTCTTATATCCTTGTATAGATGGATCAGTTCTTTTGCTTCTTCAAGCTCATCCTCATCCCAGTTCAGTAGGTTATCTCTGATTCCCAGATTGCCCATCATCGCGCAATGAAAGCGGTACGCCAGTGACAGCTTTCTGCCGTTTACCCAGTTCACTTCATCCGTAACCCATGATTCCATAATTTTGGCGCAGTATGCGTAGGAGAAACCTTCTTGAATCCGCAAGCGGTCAAATGCATCCGTATTATCACTTGGCCACACTTGGTCAAAATATTTCAGGATTCCCATATCCACGCGCCCTCCTCCACCGGAACATGCTTGGAAGATGACCTTAGGATGTTTAAGCTTCAGTTTTTCTACAATTTCGTAAACGCCTAGAGCATGGCGGACCCAGATTTCCTTGTGTTCTTCCGGAGGCACATAAGGAAACCCTGGCTCACTGAAGTTTCGATTCATATCCCATTTGATGAAAGCAATCGGATGCTCAGAAAGAAGTCTATCGACACAATCATAGATATACTGTTTCACATCATCTCTAGCCAGATTTAAGATGAGTTGATTTCTTACCAGAGTCCGTTCTCTCGTTGTAAAATGGTAGACCCAGTCTGGATGATTTCGATACAGATTGCTGTCGGGATTCACCATTTCCGGTTCGACCCAAAGTCCAAACTCCATCCCAAGAGCATTTACTTTGCGAATCAAGCCATGGAGTCCGCCCGGGAATTTATCCGGGTTGACAACCCAATCTCCAAGCCCTGCTTGGTCCGAGTTGCGGGCGCCAAACCAACCGTCATCCATAACAAACAGCTCTACGCCTAATTTTGACGCGATTTCTGCCAGCTTAACCTGTTGTTCTTCATTTACATCGAAGCTCGTTGCCTCCCACGAATTGTAAAGAACTTTCCGCAGCTTACTTCTATTCTCTTCAGGTAGTACATGCCTGCGCTGGTAGTTGTGAAGATTTCGGCTGGCCTCACCAAACCCTTGATTTACATAACCAACAACATAATTCGGTGTATAGAAACTCTCTTTAGGCTTTAGACTCCATGAAAAATCGAAGTCATTAACCCCCGCGCTAATTTTCACCATGTTAAACTTATCTTTCTCGATCACTATCTTCCAGTTCCCACTGAAGGCTAGAGCCCCAAAGTAAACCTCACCGTGAGTTTCATCTGCTTTTCCTTCGTGATCCAGCATAAAGAAGGGATTGGCATAATGGCTAGTTGTACCTCTTCTACTCTCAAGCACTAGCTTGGTGTCTTGCAAATTCACTCTATTCAATTGCGTTTCCGCAGGCCATCTGCCTGTCAGATAAGTCAGTCTAACCAAAAGAAGTGTATCCTCCGATATTTCAAAATCCACAAATCTCAGATTGAGATCTCTCACGTGATCATGAAATGTCACTTTTAAGCTTGGCTCCGTATATTTGGCTTTCCCCCATCCCAAATACTCTTCTTCGCTTAGTTCGCTGCCATAGGTATAGGGGTAATCCGATATCTTGTCCGCTTTTGGATAGTCTGAAAGACGAGGGAGCTTCTCTCCAAAATAAATATGATTAATTGTACCGTGATCACTTAATCCTAATGCGTAGGAAATGCGCTCTCCCTCAAGAACCCAAATATTTGTTGAAGCATCGTGTCGTATCAAATTAACCCCATCATCTTATCCTTTTACTGAGCCTGAAATCATACCAGATATTATGAATTTCTGACCTAGTATATATAAAATCAGAACAGGCATTACTGTTAAAATAATAATTGTAAAAATCATATTCCATTCATTAAAGTGAACTCCAAAATAATTATAAATGGAATTGATCATGCCCAATTTTTCTTGACTGTTCAACAGATATAATGGTGTAACGAAATCATTCCATGCACCAAGAAAATTCAATATAAAGCCTGTAATCGTTACTGGTTTTAAAAGTGGAAAAACAACATGGAAGAATAGTCTCCCCAATCCGCAGCCGTCAATAATCGCAGCCTCATCAAGCTCTTTGGGCACACTGCCGATAAATCCATAAAAAAGGAACATAGCAAATGGAATGCCAAGTGTAGCGAATACTAGGATAATGCCGGTAAAACTATTTTGCAGATGAACCATCTGAAGAACTTTTATTGTTGCGATATAGTTTAACGGGGCAACCAGTCCTATAAAAAAATAGTTATATATGAATTTGTTCCATTTATCTTTGTTTCTGGATATAACAAAAGCCGCCATTGCTGTAACTAAAATACTTATGGCTGCCGATACGAATGACATTAATAAGCTATTGAAAAATGACTGCAGCAAGTTGCCGTTTTGTATGGCTTCCACATAATTAGACCATTGAAACGAACTAGGAAGATTAAAATTCATCGAATTCGCTTCGTTTGATGTTTTTAAGGAATTAATAACAATGAGGTATACAGGTAAAATTACAGATAAACTTAATATCCAGGTAAAGAGCTCTTTGGTTACTAGATAAATAGAGTTTCTACTCACTCAGAATCCTCCTCCTTATCTGTAACTAGCTTCTTCATCACAAAAGCAATAACCAGCGTTAACAAAAATGCAATGACGCCCAGCGCATTCGACATCCCGTAACGGCCGACAGAAAACTCATTAAATATTTGTGTATTGATAACTTCGGTCAAGTCTCCGGGACCGCCATTGGTTAATGCATATATAATTTCAAATACTCTAAGACCATGGATCGTATTCAAAATTGTTGCGATCGTTAACGCAGGCATTAGAAACGGAATTGTTATCTTAATAAATTGCTGCCACTTACCGGCTCCATCAAGGGAAGCGGCTTCATAGTAAGACTTAGAGATCGTTAGTAGCCCCGCCAAAAGAATGACCATATTCCATCCAACCATTCTCCAGACTTCGACTCCCATTGTCGATGCCAATACAACGCTTTTGTCAGTGAGCCAACTGCGGGTTAATTGACCTAACCCCACAAACTCCAGTATTGAATTCAACGGGCCTTGAGGTGCTAATATGGAAACAAATACGATACCGATAATTAAGGGCGCCAGCGTATATGGCATAAAAAACACCGTGCGCAATAAGTTCCTCGACTTCAATCCTTCATTCAGCAAAATAGCTAGAAAAAGACCGATTAACACTTTAAAAACGACTGTAAAAAAGGTGAATGAAAAGGTATGAATAATACTATTTAAATAGGGGCCTGTCGATGAAAATACTTCCTTATAATTATCCAACCCTATAAAGGTAATGGCCGTTCTAAAGGTAGACCAATCGGTAAGTGAATAATACAGCCCCGCTGCTACAGGAACTATAAAGAAAAAGGTATATAACAGAATGGCAGGAATGATAAATGTACGACTATACAATTTTTTAATGTGCATGATCTAGTCACCCAGTCTTTCAAATTAGCTTATATAATGAAGGAAGCTTGATCGATTTAGTAAATAATCATCAAGCTCCCTGCATTTAATTATTTAAACATCTTTGCACGATCAGCATCTATCACTTCTAGTACTTGCTTTGGTGTTTTTCCACCTAAATATAAGTCTTGAACAGTCTTACCAATAACGGATTGATTCCAGAATTGAACGCCGCCTTCAAAATCCAATGCTGTCCCGTCTGGCGCATTTGCGATAATAGACGCATAAGCTGTAGTTGTCTTACCTTCGAGATCTGTAAAAGAAACAGGACCTAAATCAGGTCTTCCCGCATAATAAACCTCGAGATTTTCCTTCTTCGCTAAGAAATTGAAATACTCTTTCGCCGCATCTATAACTTTAGAATCTTTATTAATGGAACGAACAATTCCACCCGCAGAAATGGCCCAAGCTTTATTGTCAGCTAAAGGGATAGGAAACATCTCCCATTTATCTGCATTACTTTCAGGGAATTTGGCTAAAACTTCGTTCTGGAACGTAGAGTAGGTTAGCATCATAGCATATTTACCAGATCCCATTGCATCTACTGAATTTTCCCAGGTTTGTGCTAAGAAATCTTTTCCAAAATATCCTTTGTCAGCGATTTCCTTCATTTGCACAAGACCAATCTCAAGCTCCTCTTGGTCTGCGAATTTCGCTGTATTGGTATTGAACTGGTCATATATTCCCGGGTTCTTCTTGGCGATCATGGCGCTGAATGCATTCAGCCAAATCTCTTGATGCCACTCTGCTTTTCCCGGCTCATAGATCGGTGTTATCCCCTGGGATGCAAGTGCCTCGCAAACCTTCAAAAATTCATCATAATTCGTTGGAACTTGAACCCCTGCTTGTTTAAACAAGGACTTATTATAGAGTAATCCCCATCCGTCTACCGACCATGTATTTAAAGCAATCACTTTACCATCATGTGTCGTTCCCGCCTTGGCCCAATCTCTATATCTAGACACCCATGGTTCATTGGAGAGATCAAGCGCATACTTGTCTGGCAAATATTCTTTCATACCGACTCCACTTTGAGTAAGGTATACATCTGGACCTTCTCCTGTAGCAAATTTGGCCTTCAAAACATTGGCATATTGATCATCTGGTGAAATTGCAAACTCAATCGTATTGCCTGTTTCAGCTTTAAACTGCTCCGCAAGTTCTTTGTCAATGTCTTTCGTCCAGTTCGCAGAAGACGCAACCTTGATGGTTACACCCTTTTTAGGAGCAGCGGTCTCTTCTACTTTCGTACTTTCAGTAGGCTTCGAAGTCTCTATTGTCGTTGAGGTCGTAAACCCGCATCCTGCCAATACAGCTACCAACGCGATAGATGTAAACATACTGCTTAATACTTTTAATTTATTTGCTTGCTTCATGTGAACCGACTCCTCCTTTTAATGTTATGTATATTTGGGTGGCCGACCTTGTAATTATCATAAATTAACAATCTGATCAGATACATGGATAAATCAGTCTTTTTTATGTGGACATTTTTGTCTCGGTTATTCCTGAAGCTCATTTACCGATCATCCTCCCTGTATTCAGAGGGACTTTTTCCTGTTGTATTTTTAAAAATTCTACTGAAATAATGTTGGTCTGAATAACCGACAATTTCCCCGATTTTTCCGATATCATACTGAGGGTTTTCTAGAAGCAATCGCTGGGCTTCTTCTATGCGTAATTTGATTAAGTATTTTAAAGGAGTTTCCCCATAAAATTTTTTAAACGATTTTGAAAGGTATGCAGGTGTAAAATGATATTTTTGTGCAGTTTCCTCAAAATTAATGAATTCAGTAAAGTTCGATCGAATATAATCGGCGATTTGAACAATTATTTTTTTTGTATCCGATTCTTCATCTTTATTAATGCTGATCATACGATCAATCATTTCCCAGATATCTTCGAAGATGTTAGGCAAGTCTGATGAAATCGCAAGCTTTTCGTATAAGCCATGTTCGAGTCGATAAAATTCTTCTTCTGATAAAGTTTCCGTATGTATGTGTAAGTTTCTGATTAATTGACTTGTTGCTGTTTCCATTACTCTTTGTGGGTATTTCAATTGATCCCAGCTCTTAAGTAAGTTAAAAATTTCTTTTTTCAGGAGTGGTTTTTCCCCGGATTGTATAAATGAAACCATTTTGTTGCGAAATAATTGATCAATTAAGATTGGAGCTTTTTTTGCTTGCTTCTCGTTTTTCAGAGTAAAGACATTAGATATTCCTAAAACTAATTCGCTATCCAATGTGAATCGAAGAGCCTGAGCTTTCTCCCAGATGTCTGTGCGTTTAATAGAGCATCCGTTATGACAAATATTTATTGCAATTGAAGAATTATGAGATAAAATTTTTTGTTTAATATCTTCTGCAATTATCGTAATCTCGTCAGGTTGTCTATGATTCGCTGTAATCAGCAGGAATTTATGGTTTGGTGTTTTTTCGTCGATGATCCACCACTTTTCATTTTCATGTAAAAAGTTTTTGAGAATATCATTTAACGAAAATTTTGACCAGTAATCTTGGAAGATAGTACTAAGCTGTAAGGTAGTAATATGAGGACATAAGTTTCCGATACAAATTAGAAAGAGTAAAAATTCCTCATCGTCAGGAGCCAGCGACTCCGAGATTGCAGGATAACCATAAATATCTGAGGTCAAAATATTTCTTACTAAGTTTGAGTTGTTCATATCCAGGCTAATTGTAATATTACTTAAAGTTTCAATTAATGAATTTAAATTCAAAGGTTTAAGCAAGTAATCCCGAACGCCCATCTTCATCGCTGTTTTTGCATATTCAAATTCAGAATGACCGCTCAATATAACGATATGAATTTCGGGAAATTCGTTTTTTATTTGATTAATCAACTCCAATCCATCCATTTTGGGCATTCTTATATCAGTGAACACAACGTCGGTTTGAACAGACTTAATTAAGGCAATCGCTTCTACTCCGTTGGAAGCTGTACCGACTACTTCGAAATGGAGATTGGAATCATCAATTTTTTGTACAATGTTTCTACGGATCTTCGGCTCATCCTCAACAACAACAACACGATACTTAGATGTCTTCAGCAATTTATAACCCCCTAGTAGTGGATGCAAATCGTAACAACGGCCCCTCCATCGGGATGATTGCTTAGATGAAAAATCAGTTTGTTTCCGAATAAAAGTCTTAACCTGATATAAATATTCAATAGTCCCATGCCATTAATTTTTAATGTGGGTATTCTCTCTAATGGGTCTGTATTCTCGAATTGCTCCATGAAATAAGCGATATCATTCTCCTCGAAACCTTGACCATTGTCACGAATCGTCAATTCCCATTTGTCCGGGTAACATCTGCCTGATACGGTAATTATCCAAGGCGGATCTACATTAATGCCATATTTCATGCTATTTTCTACTAAAGGCTGAAGAATTAATTTTGGAAATGCGACATCCAGCAGTTTTTCAGACACTTCGATATGAAAGATAATTTGATCTTCAAACCTTAATTTCATAAGCTTCAAATAATTCAAGGTATGCTCGATCTCATCCCTTAACCTCACGGGAGCGGCATGCTCGGAAGAGATATAACGCAGCATTACAGAAAGACTTTCACATACCTCAACGATTGACTGCTGGCCATTTTCTTCCGCCATAATACTAACGTTAGTAATGGTGTTATAAAGGAAATGAGGATTCATTTGCGCCTGTAATGCGAACATGCGGGACTCAAGTTCATGAGCACGTGAAGAAATAGCTTCTTGCAAAGATTCTTGCAGCCTCAAACGCATTTCTTGAAAAGAATAGTTTAATTGCTCGATTTCATTCAGATTACTTTCAATCTTCGAAGAAAATTTGGGAGAAAGGGAAGATAAATCTAAGCTCCTTATCGATCTATGCATTTTTTTGATCGGGTTAGTCAAAGTCCTTGATACATAATAAGAAATGAGTAATGTAATTAATATGGTAAAGAAGCCAACTATGAGCATAACATTCCTAAAGGCTATAACCGGTTTAAGCATCTGATTCTTAGACTCGACAGCTATCACTGTCCACCCTGAAAAACCAGAGTAGTTGTAGGCCAACATATCCTCACTATTGGTATTTGTATTTAGAACTGAAAGAGTAGCATTATTATTTGCAGAGTTTTTAACATATTTCCAGTATATTTCAGCAGATTGATTTCTCTCGGAGGGATAAACGAATTGTGCATCCTGATTCAAAACGTAGACTTTGATTTCTTTACTTATTTTTGAAACCGGTTTGACCAAAGCATTCTCTATAATATTCGTGAAAACTCGATAGTCTTGTTGAACTTCAAGGATACTTGTTTCTTGTGAGCCCCAGGTTGGGGCAAAGGCTCTGCTTAAAGAAATGACCGCCCGCTGCTTCAAGCTCCAATCATCATTATGCGGGAGCGATATCAATTTATTTCCTTTTTTATCAAATGTATCATTTACCCATTGAACATTAGCAATTTTCTCCGGCGAAATGATCGAGAATACAGAATTATCACCAATGCTGGCAAATTCGCCGGACATTCGAAACATATTGATTCGCGAAACATTTTTGTCATAACCCATAATTGAGAACAAGATATCATTGAATTGGCGTTGTTGGTCTATGGTGGATTGGGTTAATTGGAACATATCGGAAAAGAAAAGGTGGTTAAGTGACTTTGAAAATAATATTTTTTCCGAAGAGGAGTTCATCATTTTAAGCTGTGAATCAAATTCAGCCGAAATGTGGCTTGTGATTTGATATAAAGATTCGGAAGCTTTCGCTTCTAATAGGTTTGATATGTAAATATAAAAAACTAGAACAAATGAGATTACAATACCAATGATTAATAAAGAGAAGCTAAAGAACAGTTTTGATTGAATGGTTCTGGATTTAAACATATGCAATCCCTTTCAAAACGAATGTTAATAAAGCACCTTCATTTCACCCCTATATACTTCAACGTGACCGAAGATGCAGAATGATTATAAACTTTCATACTAGAAGAAGAAACAATAAAAAATATAGAAAACTACAATTTCTTTAGCAAAACAAAAAGCAGATGGCTGGACAGGCGTATTACCTAGTCCAACCATCTGCATGTTTCGTATTAATGGACAAATCTTGGCGATTCTAATTGAAAACGAATCGATTCACGAACAAGCGCATCATCCACATATGTAATGAAGGAGTCAGCTTGTTTATTCAGTTTCCCCAATCCGTTTAATAGTACAAGGCCTGTTTGGCCTGGAACAAATTGACGATACCCCTTTTTGTTATCGTGCAACGTATATCGCACAATCTCTGAAATCCAAGAGATTGGAGGAGATGCGTTAGCACCGATAAGCTCCAAGAGCTCGTGGTGCAGATCCACTTCATTCTGCGTCAGAAGGCCCATCTGTTTGGATATTGTTGAAGCGCACAGCATACCGAAAGCGACAGACTCTCCATGGGTAAAATCCCCATTGCCAATCAACTCCACCGCATGTCCGATCGTATGGCCGTACTCTAATACAATCGCGTCATTTTTTTCATATGGATCATCCCGCATGACTGTCATCTTTGCCTCAATGCAAAACTCAATAAATTGTTGAAGCTCATCCATACTGTACATACACGACGCTCTTAGCATTTTTTTATACGTATCTATTTCATGAGGAAGAATCGCTAGTACATTTTTCACTAGTTCACAAAGTCCGGAACGGATTTCTCTTGCAGGTAATTGAATCAGAAATAAGAGCTCGACACAAACAAATTTAGGGGTGTAAAAAAAGCCGAGAACATTTTTCCCATAAGCCAAATTCACGCCTTGTTTTAACGATAATACGGAATCCGAAGCGGCAATTAACGTTGTTGGAATATGAATGAAAGGTAACCCACGGAATAACAGCCCTGCGACCATTCCTGCAACATTACCTGAAACTCCGCCTCCAAGAGCTATAATGGCCGTACGTCGATCCGCCCCTAGAGCAAGCGCCTTTCTGCATAATTCTTGGACGGTAGAAAGATTTTTATTTTTTTCTCCTCGAGGAAAGGTAAGCAGATGAGTCGTTCCCGCTTTTTCAAATGCTTGTACCGTTATGGCAGCAATTGACTCTGGAATGCCGCTATCGCTTATAATAAAATAATTATCGATCTCGAGAGGATTGAGCCAATTCTCGACTTGATTGAGTATTCCCTCGCCTATAATAAAATCATAATGATGCGTACCGAATTGAATTTGTCTCTGGTAAATGATTACCCCTCCAATCTTTATCACCCATACCTTCGATACAAGACACGATTCCCTCGACATATTGTTTAGATTTATCGATGTAAACGAATGGATCAGCTACAATCGAATCCGACTCCGACCCAATCGTTACCCATCCATCAAATCGGCGATCGATCATTTTTTTGAGAATAGGCTTGAATTGGATCCAACCGTCTCCCGGTAACGCAAATACCCTTTGCTTAACAGAAGCGGCGTAGTCAACTGATTTTTCTCTTACATCATTCAAGACGGACTGTCTAATATCTGTGAGATGTATATATCGAATACGTTCATAATGATGATTTAACAGTGCAAGCGGATCGCCTCCGCTATAATACGCATGTCCAGTGTCTAACAGTAAATGTACTAGATTTGGATCCGTCACTTCCATTAGTTTTCCGATTTCTTTTGCTTTTTCTACAACCGTACCGACATGATGCTGATAAACCAGCAGCATATTGTTCTCATTACAAATTTCGCCTGCAAGATGCAAACCCTCTGCCAAATAGCCCCATTGTTCTTCCGTTAATCGGGTAACCTCTTTCTCTCTATTTGAACGAGTCGGATCCCAATGAACGGAGCCTCCCACTTCACGAACGATAACGTATTTGCCATTCATTTCTTTTAACCAATCCACATGTTTACGGAACAATTCAAATTCGCTTTTACGCAATTCCGGCTTGGAAAAAATAACATCCAGCCTCTTGGAGGCGAGCTGTAGGCCATAATCTTTCAAAATCGCTTGTAACGGATTGGGGGACGGGGTAAAACGATGATCATCCTCAATGCCTGCAAAACCTAGCGTGGATATTCGCTGTAATACATCGGCATTAAAGAATCCTTCGTACGAATAATGGGAGTCATCCTGGATCCACGGAGATGATGTTATTCCCAGCTTAAATGGCAATCGATTCATTTCATTCATAGCTTCGTCCCCCCCTATGAATCGTGGCCTAATAGGTTAAAAATAATTGCAGGAATATCTTTTGCCTGCCATACGCGTGATTGATTGATGACATCATGAGACGGACCTATAGCAATGAGACTTACTAAATCGTCGTCTGTTACAGGAAGAACGCCATGCGAGCCTCGAATGCGTTCAGGAGTTAAAGGAATAGACTTCGTTTTAAAATCCATGAACAGCTCTACTGGATCGTATCCGGGCTTGCGATGGATATCAACGGTTGTCGCATACGGCGGAGCTGCATCCGGGTCATTCCACCAGTAATAGGTAAACCATGCATTTCGCTCGGCAATTGCTACGAGTTTACCTGCATTTGGATGGTCTAAGCTCCATTCCTCTTTACCGGAATCGCCAAGCACTTGGTCAACCCCGCTTGTTACTTGTAACACTCGATATACATCATCCATAATCGCAAGATCATTAATATAAATATGGGCTATTTGATGGTCCACTACGGCAAATGCCTGGCTATGATAAGTATCCAGATACTCTTTACCGTTAAGTTCAATTACTTTTAACCAACCTTGCTCTCGAAGAACACGGTTTAAATAAATAGGAGTCTCCACTGGATGTAGCGCATATTCAGAAAGAATGAGCACTGCCGTATCATCCAATCCTCCCATTTCATTAAGTGAATCTACAAACTGTCCGACGATCTGATCAATCTCCTTAATCGCTTGTCGTTGCTGTGTGCTGTCAGGGCCAAACCGCTGAGCTTGGTAATCCAGATTTGGCAAATAGACGTATGTTAACGTCGGTTTATGATTTTCAAAAATGTGGAGGGCAGCCTTCGAGATCCACTCGCTCGAAGCTACACCTGCCAAAGGCCCCCAAAAGGAATGCAGCTTGAAAGGACCTTGCTTCTCTGCGATTTCTTCGTATAACCCTGGAGGATTGGAGAAATACCACTCTTCCATCCCTTGTTCCAAATGCATAGGTGACGGGGTAACGATAAAATCAGCGCTGTCATACTTTATATGCTGCATGAATAAAACTGCAGTTGTCGAATCAGGATCCAGTCGCTTTAAGGTTTCCCATATGCGTTCTGCTTCTAGCGGAGCAATCGTCTGCTCCCACATCAAAACTTCTCTTGACTTTCGGTCAAAACGACCGTTACCTACAATCCCATGGCGATCTGGTTCAACGCCTGTCGTTAATGTCGCTTGCATCGATCCTGTGACTGCAGGAAAAACAGGTCTTATGTTTGATACACTGCCTCTCGCAGCAATGGCGTTTAAGTTTGGCGTTAATTCATCTTCCTTCAGGTGAGCTGGAGTTAAGCCAACCAAATCGAGCACAACTACGTGCTTTGCCTTCTTGAACATAGATGTTTTCCTTCCTTTCTGGTTTCACTAGGTCATAGATATGAATCGCGACAACAACCAAGATACAACAATTAACAAAGCTACAATTAATGCGTGAAGACCGCCATCGAAAATAGAAACGAGCGCCGCATTTAATATCAGCAGTGACAGGATTCCATACTTTACTCCACGTTTAATAAATGAAGGTTTAGGATCTCGAATGGCAGGATACAAGGCGAACACCCCAAAAAAGCAATAAAGTGCAATAAAAAACAGCTGTGTCGGCCATACAGAATCTTTAATCATCGCTAAACTGATCAACCCTACCGCAATGCCGAGTGGAATTAGCGCAATAGCTACAATGGTCTTCCTTTCATACCCGTAATTTTCACCACGGCTCAGGGCCGTTACGCCGATAATATGGAAGAAAGGAAATAACCCCACTAACGCAAAGTTCCAAAAGTATTCAGGCAAAAATGAAAATCCTAGACATAAGTTAAGCGCTCGGCATACTGCCATTACCAATGCGCCCGGAATACCGTATTTTTTAGCCCATGTATTGTAAATAACAATAAACAAAACCAGGACCAGAGCTATATAAAAACTTAATGGACTGAAAGCGTAGGAGAGGAATATACCGCCTAGAAATAACAGACAAGTCAATAAGACCGCAAAGTCCTCGCTAATTTTCTTAGATGGTATTGGCCGTTCAGGTCGTTCCATTTGATCGACAGAGGCGTCCATTACGTCATTTAGAGCAACACCTCCCGCATATAGCAGGATGGAAGAAAGCAGCAACAACCACATCCTATCGTAGAAACCAGAAGCAAGGCTGGAGACAATAAACGCCCCAGCCAATACATCACCTGCGGATGTTACTAAATTGGGAACACGAAGAAGTTGTAAATAAGCTTTCATCAAGAACCCTTAATCATGGTTTTTGCGCTGGTCAACTCTTGGATGATCGTTGAGACATACTCATATGCTTTTTTCGTGGCGGGTATCGGATCTTCTTCATACGGATAAAGCTCGATCGTAATAAATCCCTCATAATTTGTTTTCGCAATTTCGGAGAGTACGCCTCTTATATCAATCCCTCCTTCACCAGGAACCAGGTGATGATGTATTCTTGAAGTCGAAATATCTTCCAAGTGATAGTGCTTTGTATATGGCGCCAATTGGCGAACCAATTGTACAGGATCTTCCCCTGCACAGTAGAAATGACCGATATCAAAATTAAGAGCGATATAGGGTGACGATATACGTTCCATAAACTTTAGAAATTGCGTGGAAGTCTCGATCAATAATTCCGGCTCAGGTTCAATCATAACAATTACGCCTTTTTTCTCTGCGTGTTCGGCGAGTTCGTGGATCGCTTCCTCGAAAGTATCCAGCGCCCAATCTTCCTTCGCTCCGTCAAGCGGTCCTCCTGGTTCAATAGAGAGATGAGGGACCCCCCACTCTGCAGCTAGATCAATGCAGCTTAAGGTGTGGTTGATCCTTTTCCGTCTCTCGCTTGCTTCCCTTTCTATATAAGAAGGACGCCAACAATCCCCAAGGGCGTACAACATAAATGCATTCAAGTTGCATATATTCATCCCGTTTTGTTCAACTTTTGATTTGATTTCTTGTCTTCGGGACGGAGTTAGATCGGGTGGATAGGCGTGCGGGATGTCACACAGTACTTCGATACCTTCAAAACCAATGTCATGCAAGGTATCGATTGTTGTTAGTAAATCGAATCTTTTATAGGCATTGGCACTGAAACCCAGCTTCATCTAGATTCCTCCTACTGTTTCGAACCTCTGATTCTGAACCTGTAATTTCCCAGACATTTTATAGAATTGATACGGATTTTCCCAAACGACTTTTTGAATCTCTTCTTGTGAAAATCCGGCTTCTTTCATTTTTTTACAAGTACGAGGAACAGAGAGCGGATCAGCCGGTCCCCAATCACACGCACTATTTATCATCACCCGATCCGTTCCATATTGCTGCATAATGGCAATCGCTCTCTCAGGTGTAATTTTTCCTGGGTATACAGTCATACCAGCCCATGCGCCGTATTCCAAAGCAAGGTCAACGGTTTCTTCAATATTATGATCCAGCAATACCTTCTCAGGGCGTACTCCTATTTCTTCCATAATTGCAATCGTTCTTATCGTACCTTCCCGTTTATTAAAATGCGGGATATGGACCATAACAAGCATGTCTTTTTTCTTAGCCAGCTCAAGCTGTCGGCGCATTACTTCTTCTTCCGCATCCGTAATTTTGTCAAATCCGATTTCACCGATTGCCAAACATCTTGGGTGGTCTAAGAATGGCTCCATTCCTTCAACGACTTGAAGAGCAAGCTCCAAATTGTTTGCTTCTTTGGGATTCGCTGCGATACATGAATAATGCTCAATATCATACTTCTTGGCTCTTGTTGGTTCAAAGTTCAGAATATGGTTGAAATAGTCATAGTACGTATGAACCGATGTCCGTTCGCTTCCAAGCCAGAATGCAGGCTCAACGACCATTTCAATTCCACTTATTGACATTCTTTCATAATCATCTACCGTTCTTGAATACATATGGACATGTGGATCAATAATTTGCATACTCTTATCTCCCCTTAGTGTGTAATATAATAATTTTGCATGTAAGCAAGTGCACGTCTTGCTGCTGTATCGGGATCCTGGAAGTACGAATAAATTTCCAACGTTATAAAGCGATCATATTGAATCGATTGAAGCGCTGCCAAAACTTCCCCAAAATTAATGTCGCCCTCCCCGGGAATTAAATGATAATGTTTGCGTCCCCGGATATCTTCAAGATGAATATTGGTGATTCTCTCGCCAAAATGTTTTATTGTTCCTGCGAGCGGCTCGCCAGCAACTTCAGCATGTCCAATATCCAAATTTATGCCAAGCAAGTCACAATCGATTGCCTCAATGACTCGCTGGGCTTCATTAGCGTTTTCAATTAATAATCCCGGTTCGTATTCAATGCCGATTCGTATATTTCTTTTTTCTGCATATTGCAAAATGCGGGACAAGGAATCCACCAACAAAACATTTGCCTGATCCGGATGATTCCCGGCCAGACTCTTGCCGGATGTAATGCTGACGCAAGACGCCCCCCATTCCACGGCAAGGTCTATACATCTTTCGGTATACCGAATTCTTTGAAGACGCACTTCTTCTTTTTGATTGCATAAAGAAGGCTCAAATATGGTCTCTCCGCAGTTCAGAGCCGCTTGATTTACGCAAACCGCAGTATTAGCATTTATATTGCTTACAGACATTCCCCATTGTTCCAACTTGCGCGTTACCTGTTTCACCTCATGGTATGAAATATCTAGAGGATTAATATGAGGATAGTCGGCGAGAATCTCCAATGCCGAATACCCGCAATTATGAATACTGTCAATGGCTTCAATCAAAGAGTAGCGAGTGTAAACATTACTGCTGATCGCGTATCGCATATGAACCTCCTACATTTTATGAATCGCTTCTTTCCTTTCAATGAATCAATAGTTGGAATTCTCTTTAATGAATTGATCTACGTTTTCCGGAGTAACCGGAGTTGCTTCCAGCACGATGTGATGCGGCACTGATTGTTCCCAGAATCCTTCCAGACCTTTGTTCTCCATAATTTTAACTGCCAAGTTAACGGCAGTGCCTCCCATTGTTGGCGAGTATGTCAGAGATACGATAACCTCAGGGGATTGCTTCTCTTTCATCATTTGATAAACTTCTTTCATTCCGCCGGAACTGACGATAAACATTTCTTTATCGCGCTTCGCATCGCGAATCGCTTGAACAATTCCTATTGTCATGTCGTCATCTTGCGAATAGACGGCATCCACTTGCTTATTCGCTTGTAAAATGTTCTCTGTTGCTTTTAGCGCCTTTTCTCTTGTGAAATCACCAGGCTGTGTGGCCACAATTTCAATTTCCGGGAAATCTTTAATATAGTCGCGGAATCCTTTTGATCTGAGGTCGGTAACGGTAGACGGCACTCCGGAAATCTCGATGACTTTACCCGCAGCCTTACCATTCTTCTTCTTCAATTCCTCTACTAAATATTTGGCATCTCCATAACCTATGCCGTAATTGTCTCCTCCAACATAAGTACGATAGTTTTCCGTATTGACGGCACGGTCCACAACGATAAGCGGGATCCCTGCTTTGCCTACTTTTTCAGCTGCCGGAGTTAAAGCGGCCGATTCCATCGGCAGCATGACAATAGCGTCGACTTTTTTGGTAATCAAATCCTCGATATCGGAAGTTTGCTTGGCCGGATCTTTCGCCGTGTACATGAGGTATTTCACATTTTTGTGCTTTTCCGCTTCCGCTTTGGCGTTGGCGACCAATGCGCCCATCCATCCGTGATCCGCGGAAGGAAGGGATATCCCGATCGTATAAGTGCCCTTTGCAGCTGCCGGATTCTCATTCGTATTCTCTGCATTGTTCGCACCTGCTGGCTTGCTTGCGTTCTCCACCGTACAACCTGTAATCAAAGCTCCGAAAACAAGCATTATAGCCATTGGCAATACCCATAATTTTTTCAACATCGATTGACCCTCCAATTAATATAATAGTTAATGAGATTTTTGTTTTCTTGAAATATAGGAAAGTATAACATTTCGCCATACTTTCTCTATATTTCTCCGGAATGAAACGCGCCACCGCCGTAAGGACGGCGACAGCCGTTTCACCTTGTTAGTCTCTCTTTTGCAGTAAGACAGCCGCAACAATAATTAAGCCTTTAACTACTCCCTGCAAGTACGGTGAAATATTTAACAAATTCATAATATTACTTAAAACTCCCAATATAAGAACGCCAAACAAGGTGCCAAGAATGCGTCCTTTTCCCCCGGCCAAGCTGGCGCCGCCAATAATAACAGCAGCAATGGCATCCAATTCATACATATTTCCTGAGGTTGAAGTAGAAATCGAGTTAAGACGGGAAGTTTCAATAATCGAACCGATAGCTGCTGTCAAACCGCAAATCATATACGATATGATGGTGACTCGGAATACCGAAATGGCGGATAGACGCGCTGCTTGCGAATTGCCTCCAACAGCATAAATGTGTCTTCCAAGCACCGTTTTCTCAAGCACGATGTAAGATAGAATGACCATCCCCGCAAAAATGATAACGGGAATCGGAATGCCTAATACATAGCTGTTTCCGATTTTGGCATAAGTGGAATTCATACCCGAAATGGCGCCTGCATCCGCATAATAAAGAGCTAAAGATCTCGCGATCGTCATCATGGCCAAAGTAGCAATGAATGCCGTTATTTTTCCGTATGTCACCATCAAACCGTTAATTAGACCGATGAATAGGCCGCACAATAAACCCAGCAAAATCGACACGATAATTGAGGAATCGAAATTTACCTGAGCAGTCATGACGACGGTACCGGATAAAGCTAAAATGGAACCAACCGATAAGTCAATCCCTCCCAGTATGATCACAAACGTCATGCCTAGTGATAAGATCCCGATAATGGAAACCTGCCTCAATATGTTCGTAATGTTGGCAACGCTCAAAAAGTGTTCACTTAATATGGAAGCAAAAACAACTAACACAATAAGTGCGAAAAACACGCTGTATTGATCCCATACATATTTAATCCAGCTTTGATCTTGCTTTACTTCTTCTTTTGTTGTTACTGCGGTTGGCATGCATTATACTCCTTTTCCTGTTATTTCTTTAAAGTCCTGTAGCTAATGCCATAACATTTTGTTCATTAGCCACGTTATGATCGAGTTCTCCTTTAATTTTGCCGTGGTGCATAACAAGAATGCGGTTACATAATCCCAAAATTTCTGGCAGCTCCGATGATATAACGATCACAGCCTTCCCATCATCCGCCAAACTGGAAATCATCTCGTAGATCTCCTTTCTAGCTCCTACATCAATTCCCCGGGTCGGTTCATCCAGAATAAAAAATTCGCTGTCAGAAGCGATCCACTTCGCGAGCACTACCTTTTGTTGATTTCCACCACTTAAATTTTTGACAGGTCTCGTTAGCTTATTTACTTTGACGTTTAGTTCATTTACCTTTTGCTCTACTAATTTCTTTTCCAGCTTTCGACGGATAAAACCCCATCTACTTACTTTATCCGAGCAGGTTACCGATACATTCTGCATCACCCCCAGCTCCAGAAAAAGTCCTGTCCGTTTCCGATCCTCGGTAGCGAACCCAATACCTGCTTTTACTGCATGTAATGGACTCTTAAAAGTTGATTTCTTGCCTTTCCAATAAACGGTGCCTTCATCCGGACGCCAATCGCCAAATATGGTTCTTATGAGCTCTGTACGACCGGCGCCGATTAATCCAGCGAAGCCGACAATTTCGCCTTTCTTCACCGAGAAGCTGATATTTTCAAAATGTGGTTTTCGCGTAAGCTGCTCGACCCTTAATATCTCGTCTCCGAATCGATTTCTTTTATCCGGGTAAAGATCGCTTAGTTCACGACCTACCATTAAATTCGCGATCTCTCTCTCCGATAACCCTTCCATTGGAAGTCTGGTCACGAATTGTCCATCGCGCAGCACGGTGATCCCGTCACAAAATTGCTTCAACTCGTTTAAACGATGGGAAATATAGATGATGGCTACCCCTTTGCTTTTAAACTGACGAATCAGCTCAAACAGCTTTTGCGCTTCGTTCTCCTCAAGAACAGCGGTCGGTTCATCCATGATCAATATTTCCGCATTTATGGACATCGCTTTGGCAATCTCCACGATCTGCTGTTCACCAATGCTCAAGCTGCTAATAAGCGCACGAGGGTCTAGTTGCAAATTAAACCTTTCCAATAAAACCTTCGTTTCGCGCACCATCGATTTGAAATCGAAAAAAACGCCGCCTCTCCTTGGCTCTCGCCCAAGAAATATATTTTCCGCCACGCTCATCTGAGGGATGAGATTCAATTCTTGATGAATAATGGAAATTCCAAGCCGTTTTGAAACATTAGGCGAGGCGATCGTCACCGGCTTACCGCGCAAATAGATTTCGCCTTCATCCGGCTGATAAATGCCAGCAAGTATTTTCATCAAAGTAGATTTGCCGGCGCCGTTTTCCCCTACTATTGCATGGACCTCTCCCTTATCAAGTCGCAGTTGCACTTGATTAAGCGCATTCACTCTGAAAAAGCTCTTCGATATCCCCTTCATTTCCAGCAGCATCTCTCTACCTGCTTCCTGATGATTTAATATGTTATAAACCAATCGTAAATGAATGGGTTGGTTCGAACAATTAACTAAATTGAGGACAAGTTATAGATTCTTGTGATTATTAAAATTAATGAATAAAATAAAGAACAGCCCCGCAGCTGTGAAAATGACTGTAGGACTGTTCCTTATTCTTGTTACTTATTATTCATGATCCTGATGTTGCTCTTCTTCGTCATTAAAGCGAAAATGCTCAAAAAATTCATCGATTGTTTTTTCCGATTGGTCACCCTCGGCCCACGCAATCAGCCAACCATTTTTATAGTATGCGACTGCGGGAAGTTCCTTATAAAATTTTATGAGAGGGATTCCTTTTTCATTTTTTATGTCTTGGACATCCTTGTACTTATGGAGATTCAATCGCGGAAGCGTAATTCCATTTCTCTCTGCTGACGCATTTATGATCGGCTCCATCTTACTGCATAGTTTGCAATTTGGTTCGTACAAATAGATAAAAGTTTGCTCATCAGAGTTGATCGTACTCATTAGCTGGGCGGAGACTTCGCGAACCGTTCCTTGGATTTCATTAAGACCAACCTGCGATTCGTCCATCTCAGTCGTTGTCCTGTCGTTCCAAATATTACCTATTCCCAATAAAACGAATAGAAGCAGCACACCACTCAATAGCCAATAATGTCTTTTCATGCTACCTCACCTATTCCTCCCATTCATTTCAATAGTTTATATGCAACATAAACAAGGTCTACTAAGTCGATTTTCTGGTCTTTGTTCATGTCCAAATGATTGGCGAACCCGCTGTCGGCAGAAGTTGTTCCAAATGCCTGGGCTACCAGGGCAAGGTCACCGATCGACAAACCATCCCCATTAATATCGGGACTTGAAACCGCAACAGCGCTTTGGACGTCTGCGTCAAGTGGTTGGATATGACCGCTGGAGTCAAATAATTCACTCTTTTCATCAATAGCCATTACGGATACATCATTGTTCCCTACAGCCTTAAATTTCAGTATCACTAATCCGACTGTACCGCTTGCCCCCTCCTCAACGCCGATACGGTTACCCACCATTTTTATGTTTCCGTCTTGATCATCATAAGACAGGGTGGCCGTACTGTTCAAAGACCCGAAATCCTCATGAAGAATCGGTGAACCCACAAGATTGACGAGCTGCGGATTGTATTCAAAGTTTATGTCAAACCCATAGATGTCACTTGTATTCGCCTTAATGGTTATCGCAAACTCCTCCCCCGGCTCTACAATATCCGCATTCTTTTCCAGCAGCAGCATGGAATCTGAAGGTGGATTTTTAACGCTATACTCCACAATCCCGCCTTGGTTTTGCAGTTGCTTCAATACCTGATTCGATTCAGCAGAAATTGCCACTCCTCTTACATCGAGGTATTTTAATTGGGAAAATCCGCCTATAGGCGTTAGATCTTTTATCCGGTTGAAAGAAAGAGAAAGCCATTCCAGTTGGTTTAATGCATTTAGCCCGGAAATGCTGGTTACTAGATTCTCTTCTATATTGAGAGATTGCAGTTGAGTCAATGTCTGTATAGCAACGAGATCATTGATTTGATTTCCAGCCAGGTTTAACTCCTTAAGTTGAAACAAGTTTTCCAATCCGGATAAACTTCCAATTTGATTATTAGCCAAATATAAATGCTCAAGCTGAGTCAAGGAACCGATTCCACTTAGCTGGGATATTTGATTGCCTGTCAGCCAAAGCGTTTTCAACCAAGCAAGGTTGCCGAGCGCATCCAATTCCGCGATTTCATTTTGGTTAAGGATCAGAGTGTCCAGACGGGATAATGCCCCTAATTTCGTCACATCACGGATGCTGTTTTCCGCTAAATTGAGAGACTGTAAGTGAGTCGCATATTCGATACCGCTTAAGTCGTTAATCCCTCTACCGGACGCATCCATACTTGTTAATCTTTCCATGTCCGAAATCGTGATGTCTCCTGCAGGCTTATTCAATGTGTCCCGCACAGCAGCTTCCAGGTTGGCATCCGTGAAAGAGACCTTCCCCTCATTCGCGGAGGCCCCACTGGTTATCTCTATCAAAAACAAACAAACTAGAAGGAAACATAGACTTTTCCATTTCAAAGCACCCTCTTCTCCTTCCCCGTTGTTATTCGACGATCACAGTTCCCGTCATATACGGATGAACCATACAGAAGTAATCAAACGTTCCTGTTTCATTAAACGTATAGCTAAATCTCGTATTTCCATTGGGAGTGACAACGCCATCAAATAGCCCTTCGTATGAAGTAACGGTATGCATCATCGTGCTCTTCAAAACCCATGTAACCGTAGTCCCTTTTTTGACCGTAATTTGAGCCGAAGAGAATCGGTCATTCATGACATCCACCACTACTTCGGAAGCAGATTCGATGATATAGCTTTCCGTATGGACATCACTGGAATTTCCTGAAGTATCTATCCCGATAAACTTCAATATTGTATTTTGGGAGATCGGAATAGGAATTGAGTACGTAGCAGATGTCTTCGTCGGTGTAGAACCATCCAGTGTATAATAAATTACGGCATTCGGGTCATCGTCTTGAATATTTAAAGTCACGTTCTGAGTAGAACCATAGGTGCCTCCTGCCGGAGCAGCCTGAACTAACGGCGCTGTCTGATCGCGAACCGGAATATGGCACTCCTGACCGGTTTGATACTTTATCGTTATCGCGTCTGAAGTATGATCCATGTCAACTGTCGAGCATAAATAGGTCGAAATCACGCTTAATGGAACCATCACTTTTCCTTTTACTTGCAAGATGGGTGATTGCAATCGAACCTGCTGTCCGTTCATAATGCCTAACTTTTGTATTAACCATAACTGAATCTCGGAGTTTTCCGTCTTATAGATATAATTGCGATCCTTCGCATTCGTCTGTAGAGTCCCTCCGAATTTGTCAGCAATAAACTGAAATGGAACATAGGTATCCCCCTTCAACTGAAAGGGAGCGACATCGAGCATGACATGCTCACCGTTTATCGTGGCATGTGTCTCTCCGATTTTTAGGGTGATCGTTTCTTCCTCAGGATTTTCAGCCTGTTCGATATGCGTCATCGTATGCAGTCCGCCCGGATAAACTCCGTTATTCGTATTATCAACGATTTTATGGCTATGGAACGGAAAATGACCGCTTTGATCAAATGTAACGAGAATATCCTTCGTTTCCCCGGGGTCCAGATTAACGGTGTCCTTATCTACGGGAATCGGCAGCGGTACTCCATTTTCCGCGATGACCTGAAAGTGATGACCATGAAGATGCATCGGATGTTCATCCCTTCCCGGGTTTATTAAACGGACCATAATTTTTTCTCCTACTTTACCGTGGATCATCGAGGAGGGGTCGTTTTCCAAATCAGGGAAGGATTTTCCATTGATTGTCCAATAGCGGGGGTGGAACTTTTCATAATCGTATAAATTTCCGACTTCCGCAGTTTGGTGCCATTCCGGATCGACTTCATTGATGTGGAATACATATTCCTTGTCAAAATCAGGTCCGCCGGTCCATGCTTGTTTGGCCGAGCTTTTGGCTTTAACGACAAAAGGTCCATTCAACCCCATCTGGAGTCCATATTGATTGACATCATAGGAGTAATAATAGTAGGAACCGGCTTGACTCGCGTTTATTAGCCGGGTGTCACTTTGACCGACAGACAAAATCCGATCATCGGCACTCTGATCATCAAGAGCCTTGACACGGAGAGGACGGACTTGAAAATCGGCTCCGTTTTTTTTGGGACCAATATTGGTCACGGTAACTTCAACGATATCTCCTTCCTCCGCTTCAATTTTGGGTCCTGGGAATACCGCGGTTCCCGGTTCGTTTTCCAGACTGTAGCCCCAAATATAAACCTGCTTTCCATCCGCTAAGGTATAATAGCCATCTGTAGCATATAACTGGACTTTCCTAGCCTCCACAGCATTTGCATTCGCGGAAGCAACAATAAACAGCGCACAGAACGCTGCGAATAAGAGAAAAAACCATTTCATCATTGCGACACGAAACATGCCTCTCATCACCACCATAGATTCCATATAAATATATTGTTACTCTCCGTCAACCTCAACCTCATAAGCGCCCGCTTGATCAAACTTAACCATTACATCGTATCGTTCTGCCGATGCCAAGGTTATGGATTGCTTGTCAACGGCCTGCTTCAAAGGCCTGCCATCCGACGCAATCACTTTAAAAGTAAGGCCATTCATATGAAATGTACGTTTCTCATAACCGGAATTGATGAGTCTAATCAAGAAGGTCTCCCCTGCTTGCGCTTGTATTTCAGAACCCTCACTTTTGGCTTTGAATTCACTATTCACTGTCCAGTAATCCGGTATAAAAACTGTCCGGTCATACTTATTTCTGTGTTCAACTGCGTCATGCCAAGATCTATCAATCTCATTCATATGAAACACTGCTTCTTTATCATAGGACGGACCTCCTGTCCACGCCTGTTTGGCTCCCGACTTCGCCTTCACGATAAACGATCCCGTCATACCCATCTGCAAATGCTCAATGGTATCTACATGACAGTGATAGAAATAGGTACCGGCATGATCGGCTTTAAAGCTATAGGTGAAGCTTTGTCCCACTAATACCGGGGAGGAGGTGTGCGGAACCCCGTCGTTCCTTTGATCCGTGTCCAGCCCATGGAAATGAATGGTGTGAGCGACAGGAAGAATCCCCGATTTAGAGGGACCCAGATTCGTCAGCGTAATTTCGACTTGATCTCCTTCCTCAACTTCCAGGGTAGGAGCAGGATAAACCGCCGTTCCTTTTTCCTTCTCCAAAGAATATCCCCAAATATACATTTGGCTTCCGTCGGGCATCGTAACGTAACCATCTGTCGCATACAAATTGATTTTTTTTACGTTTGTTTCCTGTGCGAATATGGATTGCAGCGTGCTGTATTTGAACACCGCAGTACATACAAAGAACAGAAAGAGCGCAACAACTACCCTTTTTCTCATCTGCGATTCTCCTTTATTAAAATTCTCATTCCAAAAGAGAAGGGGGAGAATCATAGATCTCCCCCCATTTCATTACCGATCCGCCCTAAATGTCGCTAAAGTGCGGTGCTGTTTATTTCAAGATCGCTTGAGCTACGATTGCAAGGTCTAGAACGTCAACCTTGCCGTCTTTATTGACATCCGCTTTCGCATTCCAGCCATCCTGACCTGGTAGTTTACCGTATGCCCCTGCAACAATAGCCAAGTCTCCGATCGTAATACCGCCTTGTCCATTAATATCTGCGGTTATTTTCATCGTTTCGAACACTTGAATTGCCGCATCCAATGCAGCTTTAGCATCATCTACCTGCTGCTGAGTGGCATTCGGATCGTTTGCTGTCGCACGAGCCGCATCGATTGCCGATTGCAATTGCGCTTTAGATCCAACCACATACAAGCCGTCCTCATTTCCTTCCACTGCTGCATTGTGCTTAGCCTGAGCGCTTGCGATCAACGCATTCAATTGCGATTTATCTACCGCTATACTGATTTTAATCTCGCGAGAAGCTCCGTCAACTGACAGTTCATTCCCCTGTCCGTTGGCAATAACGACTTGGTCTACAGAAACTGTCGTATTGGCCGCCTGAGTTGCAGATTTAGCCTTAAATTTGAATGAGAGCAAATCGCCTTGTGCTGGCACGCCAAGCACTCCTTGATTCGCTTTCACGCTTGCAGCCACAATCCGGATTTGTCCCGGCACAGACTCCATTTTATCGATAACTTGGAATCCGTCTTTCAGCGATGCAACCGATTCGAACTGCAATTTCGCCGGATCATAGTGAAGCGTCAAATCTTGAGCGTACATTTGCTGGTGTTCGCTCTGCGTAACGTTGCTTAACCCCATCGTTATATCGAATGTTTGACCAGGAGTTACCTCCTGTGAACCTGTCAATGTAGACTGGGGTGACTGAGGTTTTGTCTCCGCCAGCACAGTTACACTGACGCTCGTTGTCAATGCCACGTTGTTCGGATTTACCACCCCTGCAGGCAAGGTTACAGTTCCATTGACATCGAAGGTTTGTGCAGTCTTTAGAGCTGGGTCATAGGATGATGTCCCTACATTCCATACCACATTGGCATTGACATTTCCTGCATTGGTCACCAATTGCACTGTTGCTGGTAACCCAAGGGCTTCCGCTGTTTTTGCTGTTCCATTAGTCAGTCCTGTAATAGCTGCAGGTGCTGTAATATTTTCCACGATTTTGCTGCCCACATCGAACTTAAACCAATTTAAGTTAGCTACATAATTTCTTGAAGTCTTAAACACAAAGTATACGTCATGAATACCTCTAACACGTGTAATTGGGGTAGTTAGCGTCTTAAAATTCGTCCATCCACCCGTATCACTGACAGTAAGCGTTCCCGCTACTGTACCTGTCGGGCTGTCCAGCCTGACTTCGATCGTACCCCCAGCAGCTTGATCTGCAGATACTCTTGCATTAAATTCCGAAGCACCACTGGCAAAATCAAGATTTTTAAATACTAAATAATTTCCGTCTTTAATAAATCCCATATGCTGTCCGCCGCCTGTATCCTGGGTGTTATTCTCGATGATAATGCTCCCTGACTTGGAATCAAAACTTTCTGCTTCGATCTGAACGGACAATGCCGAGCGCGATGCAGCAAGTACAGTTACACTGACGCTCGTTGTCAATGCCACGTTGTTCGGATTTTCCACCCCTGCTGGCAAGGTTACAGTTCCATTGACAGCGAAGGTTTGTGCAGTCTTTAGAGCTGGGTCATAGCTTGAAGCGCCAACATTCCATGTCACATTGGCATTCAAATTTCCAGAATCGGTAACTAATTCTACAGTGGAAGGCAAGCCAAGGGCTGCTGCCGTCTTTGCCGTTCCGTTGGCCACACCCGTGATTGCTGCGGGCGCTGCTATGCTCTTAAGCGTCTTAACTTTCTCAGCAGCAAATGCATACATCTCATGAATGGAAATATACCAACTAGAGCTTGATCCCTTGTTCACGATTTTAACGTAGCGCGCATCAACGGGCGCAAAGCTCTCGTCCATTTGAGATCCGCCGCTCCAGCTCGTATCTTTGCTTGCTACTTTAGTCCACGTTTGTCCGTCCGTAGAAACAAGCAAATCATAGCCGCGGAAGAAATCGGTGCTCGTTCCGTGATCGGCAAATATACGATTGATTGTTTGCACTTTCCCCATGTCGAGCTGGTACCACATATCCGGCTTTGCAACCTTGCCAGTTGTCCAACGGGTCGAATTATTGCCATCAAACGCATTGGATGCCGGTGCTCCAGAATCGCTGGCCGTTGCCGTCCAACCCGATCGGTTAATGGCGTTACTAAGGTCCGGAGGATCAATGCAGGTTACCGCGCATGCTTCTGTAGGGCGTGCATCTCCAGGGAACGCAAACTGGATCCAATTGAGGTTCATTGCACCCGTCGGGAAAATAACGTAAACATCATGAAAATCTGCATTTGCATCATCGTCTACGTCTGATGTTGGGGTTACATAGGCGCTAATTGTCGTCCATTTTTGCCATCCGCCGGTGGTTACTCCCGTAGCTGTGGCTACTTTCTCGCCAGTCAGGCTGTCCAAGCGCACATCGATATTAATTGGGGCGGAGTTGGATGCCGATCGGAAGTACATCTTCTCGATGTTTTTCATATCAATGTTTTTGAATAGGATCCAGTCATTAGCATCGATATATGCGACTGCTTTACCGCCATAAACATCAGTTGTATCCTCAAGCTGGATTCCTTTCATTTCATCGAAATCTTCAGCTTGAATGCGCTTATTCCTGAAGGTAATGGAATCGTTTGCGCTTAACGGCGCTGAACCTTCTGCTCCCTTATCGGTAACTTCCGCGATAATTTCCCAACCAATTTTTGCTTCCGGTCCGTGTCCTTCGTCTAGCAAGGTGAAATCAACTTGACAACCGGTTTCCGGAGACATCGGATGGTAATGACTGTCATGAAGCAACAACGCAGACCAATTGATATCTCCGCACGCGATCTTGCCATCTTCCTCGTCATAGGCATCTACGGAAAATGCGAACGTTTGCCCATTCGTATAGAATTGTCCGTCCACAGGCGAGGTGATTTTCACTTTAGGAGCGGTATTGCCTGCCGTGATGGTTGTGTTCCAAACGGAAGACTTATCGGTACTGTCCGTTACAGTCAATACGACGTTGAAAACCCCGTTTGCCGTAAACGTATGCGAAGGGTTTGCTTCCGTCGATGTTTGTCCGTCTCCGAAATTCCACGCATAAGTAATGACATCGCCATCTGGATCCGCGGTTCCTGTTGTATCGAAATGGACAGTTAGCGGCGTGCGTCCGGACGTCGAGTCAACCTTGGCCATGACAACCGGCTTTCTTTCCATTTTTCCATAGAAAATTTTTGTAATGGATTCGTTAGGATCAACGTTCCAAGAGCTTCCAAATTCGGCGATATAAAGCGCACCGTCCGGTCCAACCTTCATGTCAATCGGGAGAAGCAATCCAGATAAGAAATCCTCAACTTTTGAAATCTCTCCGTTATCATCTGTTGTAACGGCTTTAACCCATTGGCGGGCAAAATCGTATGCCAAGAACTTACCTTGAAGGCCTGGAATCGCATTCGGTCCCGTATAGTTATACACAGGACCTGCCATTGCCGTCCTTCCTCCGCCTCCCCAAGGCGCTTTATTGGCATATGGATAGAAAGCAATAGGCTTTTTGGTTTGGGCAAATTTTTCTGCAAATAAAGCGGTGTCGATTTTGCTATTTCCGTGTGTTTCTTTGCTATAAGCTACGTTGCCAATCCCGTATGGCCAACCGAAATTTTGGCCTGGAGCGGTTACAGCATTGAGTTCATCGAAGTCTCCGTTTGTTCCGCCGTTAAACGTTCCATCCGGGCCGACATCCCCTTCATAAATGATCATGTTTCCGTTCGACTTTGTCTCGAAGGAAATACGGTAAGGGTTACGGAATCCATATGCATAAATAAAATCTCGCGCATCCCGTTTATTGTTGTCCGTATAGAATGGATTGTCCGTCGGAGCCGATCCGTCCTTATTAATGCGAAGAATGGACCCTCGCATATCATCTAAGTTCTGGGATGTCTGTAAAGCGCCTAATTGCGGACCTGATGTTGGCAAACCATTGTCTCCGGACGTCAGATACAATTTTCCATCCGGGCCAAAAGCGACATAACCGGCTTGATGGCAACAGCCCGGATCCGAAGGAAGCTCCAATAAGAGCTGCTCTGAGGCTGCATCGAGCTTTCCGTTTTGGTAAGTAAACCGTGAAAGATGGTTAATTAGTTTGTTATCCGCTGTTTTCACAGGATCTGTATAATACAAGTACATGTAGTTATTTACATCAAATTGAGGATCAAGGGCAATTCCCATTAATCCGTGTTCACCTTCAAGTGTGGTTGGGATATTTAATATTTCTTTTGTATCTCCATCCTGTGAAACTTCATAAACTTTGCCAAGCAAGCTGATAGCAAAGACCGTGCCATTTTTGGCGATATCCAAACCAACAGGGCTTGAAATGGTGTTGGTGAGGGAAAGCTTTTGCAAGCCCACTCTCGGTGAAGGTTCGTCGCAATCCGTATCGGTTGCTTCACCCCATGCATACTGGAGACCACCTAGAAGATGTTTTTGGAAATCTTCATTAAACCAAGTTTCCGTATGATGGCCCAAGGCCGTATAGAACATTCTTCCTTCGCTGACTGGACTGCACCAAGCATTAGGATGATCCTCAAACGGACCGCCAGTAACACCATTGCTATTCATATTCAAGCTTAAGAGAACATGCTTCCCTTTGGTGCGGGGACTTTCATTAAAGTAATACACTTCTTCCAACGCTTCCCATGATGGACCCAGATGGGATGTCGCCGGATTGTTTTCATCCTCCACATTGAAGGTTACCTTTTGCGTCCAGGGATGGTTAGTGAAGTAGGCCCCTGTCAAGTCGCCGTACTCCGCCCAATCATATCCGGTATCGGTTGCGGAGTGTGTGCCCACATAACCTTTTCCAGATTTAATAAAACTCATGAAATCTTGCTTTTGCTGCTCCGTTAAACCCCAATCTTTAAAATTACCAGTCGTGCTTGCAAAAAAGACAACATCGTATTTCGCCAGATTGGCGGCATTGATGTCTGCGGTGTTCTCCGTAAAATCGACTGTAAAACCGTATTTTTCCGCCATCTGAGGCAAAACTACTTTAGCCCCCTGATCAATGGACGCATGTCGAAAACCAGTTGTTTTCGTAATCACCAGTACCTTCTTATGAAGCTCACCTTCGTGTGCGGATGCTTCTTCAGAACCAATTACAGAGCTAATTGGCAACAGGACCATAGAGAAAAACATTACAACAGACAAAAATGAAGATATAATAGAGCGTCGTTGTCTCATTCCGTTAACCTCCTTTTAATATCCACTAAACCAATGTAACGCCTCTTATTTGCATAAGTCGCTTGACCCTCTCACCTCACTTCCCAGCTTCTACATTCAGCAATTTGACTTACCGTCATCCCCCCTTTCAAGAAGATGCCACTACAAAGTAACTATTATTCCTAATTGATAGCGCCTTCATCATTGGTGAAACGTATGGTAAAATCAGCGCATAAAATTAATGTAATGGAAACCGTTAAGCCGAACAATAAACTAAGTTGAGGCAAATGTTATAGATTCTTGTGGTGTTCATATCGGAGGAATACTAATCAAGAGCGTTATACGAGCTCTGCAAGGAAACGGTATGTCTATTAAGATCTGACGGCTTCTTTCTAAACTTTCCAGGCGATACACCCGTTATTTTTTTAAACAAAAGATTAAAGTAATTGGCATTTGGATAACCAACCTTCAAAGAGATATCTTTTACAGTAAGATTGGTCCCTATAAGAAGTCTTTTTGCTTTATCGATTCTACACTTTATCAAATATTGAATAGGGGACGTTCCGATTTCACCTTTAAACAAGTGGACCAAATGATAGGGACTAACATATACAATTCCTGCTAATTCAATTAATGAAAGATCTTTTGAATAATTCATTTCGATGTAATCTCTTACAACATGAGAGATAGACATCGTTGATGTACGCTTGCAATGCCCAGTGAATCTGTAGAACAAAATGAGTAAGGTTCGAAGCATGGACGCGATGATCTCCGTAGATCCAATGGCGGAAGTATTGGCTTCTTCATAAATATCCGAAAACAAACGTTTAAAATGATCGGACCCTCTCACCATACTTAATATTGGCAGCATTTGAGGTTCAAGCAATGCCCCTTGCGGCAACCCAGAAATATGTAACCTGTTGATAGAAATGATAATTCCTTGAAGACAGCTGCCCGCAGTTGATTTCAAGCGATATTCCGTGTGCGAATGAATAACTAATAAATCTCCTTCCAAGATCGATAGCTTCTGGTTGTCGTAATAGATCTCCCCGCGCCCTTCTTGAAGAAAAAAGATACTTGTGTGTGGATTCGGAATAAATCGGTGCACAGATGAGTGATCGCATCGAACCAAACTAGCTGACAAAAAGTTAGGTGAATCTAAAAAAATGATTGGCATTTTATTTTATCCCCACCTTCGATTAGCTTGATAACAAACAGACTGCACAAACCGATTTTTTCAAACCATTTATTCGACGGAATGTCGCACGGCGGCCAATGAAACAGATTGCATGAGCATGAATGGATCAGAAGTCCATCGTCTCCTCTTCAAACTGCTCAACTGATACATTTTGTATCATTGTTGATAACATTTTGTATCTGGCAGTACGGTTGCCTCATGCCCATCTTACGATCTCTAGCGCCCGATAAAAACAACAAAAAAACGAAAAAACTACAATTTCTTTATAATCCATTCACCAAAAAATGTACATTTGCGAATGACTAAAAAACGTGTGCTATCGGAAAACTTGAACATAGAAACGGTTAAACCCCCATATAGTGGACACTCCGATGACATTTGCCGCCGGCTTCCTTCAGATTCCACCTCGCGATGGACACCCTTGCCTTAAGCTATGGCTACTACTGCCTTCACCATTCGGGACTTGAACCCTAGAGATAGCGCCCATGCTGGGCGCACAAGAAAAGGGGAAGGCATCATGCCTTCCCCTTTTCGAAATTAACCCAGTATCAATCTAGCAATAGCTGCAAGATCCTCGATGTCTATTTTTCCGTCCTGTTTCACATCCGCTTTTTCATACAGAGCCCAGTCCGCATCAGCATCAGTCTTTCCATAGCCTGCCGCGACGAGAGCGAGATCACCAATGCTGAATTTACCGTCTCCATTCAAGTCGCCAACTGCCGCTACATTTACGGAAGCTGTAAATGCTTCCAATGCTGCCTGTAATTGAGCGATCGCTTGATCTACTTGATCATGAGTAGCACCACCTTGACCCGCTACTGCCTTAGCGCTATCAATTGCCGCTTGCATTATCGCTTTCGCACCTACTGGATACTGACCTATTCCAACTCCTTCTATCGCTGCATCATGCGATGCTTGCGCGTTCGTAACCAGCGCTTGCAATGCCGCTTTATCCACTGCGATAATTTGAATCGTGTACGCGGAACCATTGCTCACCGTCGTTTCGATTCCGCCAGCACCCGCAACAGCTACGTCGGTTAAGAATATCGAGCTCGTTACGTTTTGGCTAGCCTCCTTGGCCTTGAAGTTCAGTTTCAATACAGGAGCCGTGTGCTTTATTGCACTTCCGGACCCCTCACTTGCCATCAGAATGCGAATCTCACCTTCTCCTGCTTTCTGCCCAACGATCGAAAATCCACTTTGCAAGGCATCGACTGAAAGGAATTCTACTTGGGATGGATCATAATGGATCGTTTGATCCAGTGCATACACGAATTCTGCAACATTGCTCAACGTGTAGGTCACATCAAAGGACTCGCCCGCAATGACGCTAGCGTCTCCGGTAGCCGTTAGGATGTAGCTACCTGCCTCGACATTTGCTGTAACTGTTATTGTTGCTTTAGCTCTTGCTGTTGTTCCTTCAACTGTGCCTGCAACAGTGAACACACCCGTTTTCTCTACCATGTCCAGTGTGATCGGATTCCAGTTAACATCAGCCATACCGGTAGTCCCATCGTTGTATACGGCTTCCACCTGTGCAGGCAGTGCTGGGATTTCGCCTTGCTTCGTATCCACATTGACCGATTTGTAATCTACGATAGCCTTCTCGAATGTATCCTCTGCCTCGAACACTTCAAATTCCATGAGCCCTGGATTGTAAGCAATCTTCTTGATCGTGAGCTTCATCCAGCTTGTGGTTATCGGCGTTTCAAAATCAACGATATTGTCTCCGCTGTACTTTAATCCCGACAGCTCTCTCGATCCGCCTTCCCATTCAAGCTTGGCATTCGTGAACACGTCGTTAGGTGAATTTTCCCGTTCCACGAGATTGATGCTACCGATCTTTACTTCGCGATCGAACGTCAGCTTAATCCAAGGATCGCCCAGATCGCCCTTGCTGGCCCAAGGCGTCGCCCGGTTCCCATCGATGGCATAGCTTTCTGAATAACTGCTGCTGAAAGACGAGCTTGCCGTCACGTTCGACAGCGGTGCGATATTGCTCCCCGTTATTTGTATGGGCACCGGACGGCTGTCAACGGTCACCCCGTCCAATGTAGCCTTTACCGTAACCGTTGCTCGAAATCCGTTGCGAATGCTGCCATTCACCACAATCGTATTGCTACCTTCAACGACGGATAACCTCTCATCGCTAAATAGATATTCTATGGTAGCTTTAGACAAATCACCTTTTTCTCCTGTGTTTAACAAGCCTTCAATAACAGCAACGATCGGGTCATTAGGTTTAATTGTCGTTTTATTCAGCGTAACGCTGACCTCGTCTAAATAAGAACTCATATAGAGATGGCCTGACTTATCAACATATAAATAGGCCACTTTCTCCAATGAACGTCCGCCAATCATTACCTTTATCTTCAGTTTGGCCATGCCTTCGGAAACAGCCGTTATCAGGTTGGAATGATCCACCGCAACGACATCCTGATTTTCACTTGTCACCACGACCTCGGCATTTTCACCGATTTGCTCCCCCGCGCCAGTGTAAGCCTTAATGTCATATTTCCCTGTCGTCGCGTTCACTGGTTTGAACTCGTATTCGAAGCTATCGAACAAATTGGACTTATCGATTCCGTTCACAGCCACTTCTAGAAAATCCATCGTCGATCCGTTCGAGCCGCCCTCCAATACGAATTTGACATATTGCGCCGAAGTGTTTACTGGATATTGATTATAGAATCCGAAATAAGCTTTCCCCGTCGGACCATTAACGGTACTGACATCGTTCCAGATCGTACCATCCTCGCTCGTTTGAATTTTAATCGATTTCGGCGTATTGATATAGTTTTGTTCCAACGAATTAAAGTGGATATTGATGTTTGTAATTTCGGACTTAGTCGGTAGCTTAAATTGAATCCATGCCTTTTCACCTGCAGCAACGGACCATTTTGATTGATCATAATGAATGCCGTCGATGGTTTTGCCATCTACCAAATGTTCTACCGTAGCTTGATCATGGCTTGCTGTAATTTCGGCAGACTTCGCAAGATTGTTGTAAGGAAGCACATCCATGAAGACTTTATTGGTCGTAAACGTCTTCCCCTCTAACGTAACATCCGCCCATACAACGCCCTTCATCAGTCGCTCGACATACGGCGTGATCATTCCATTTTTGTTGAAAGTAAAGGTACTTACTTCTTTGATCGAAACTGGCTTATATTTGTCCGCCGCTTGCACGTCAACGATGCCGCCGTGCCACACGATTTGTGCCGCATCCAATCCGATGGCTCCGCCTTTCGCTGACCTGCCCTCGATCTGATAGCGGAGTGTTTCTAATGTGTTGAACTCACCGTATGATTCTTTGCCATTGACGAGCAAAGTTGCCGCGATCATACTCTCGCCCACATAAATTTTCCCTTCACTTGCTGTTACTTTCAATGTATCTTGTTTAGTAACTCCCTCATAAGTACCGCTTACCATAATGGTTGTTGTTCCATTCGATACCGAAGTTACGATTCCGTTATTATCGACGGCCGCTATGTCAGCATTCCCGCTATGGTAAGTTAAACCGGAAAGCTGAGCTTTAAGGGCCGTGAATGTCATATATCCCTCGGTGTTGATTTGGAGTGACGAAGGCGATAACTGCTCGCCCGTCGCATTGACATTCGTAAGCGTATAATTGCGTTCACGATTATCCGTTACAATCTTGATGATCGTATCCACTCGGTCTTCCTGAACATTGTCAAGATGAATAGTCAAGCTATCTCCATTTTGCTCAAACGACGTTACCGGAATATCCTCGTTTAGCCATGATACAGACGTCACTTTGTCTTTAATCGGACGAATGGTTAAAGTTTTATCAGCAATGGCGTTAAATCCTTTTTTGCCGTCAGGCCCTTTTATAATATGCAGGTAAATATTATTGTCCCTGTAGGTTGCATAACCCCATTGCGGTCCTGTTGTACTGTTCGGAAAAGCGAACTTCTCATAATTCCCTTTGCCATTGTCTTCGTAGCCATAGCCCGATAAGAAATATGGCTCCGTGCCCGTCATAGACTCGTGCCTCTCCGGCTTACCCTCAGGCGCAAACCAGCTCGCAAGCCCTTCACGAAAATCTATATAATCTTGCGATTGCTTGGGATATATGGTTGCAACATCTGCCGGAGAATCCCAGTTCGTTCCACGGCCACCAATTGGCGCCTGATCGATATTAGTAACATACCCTCTGCCGACATCCATGATCATTTCTTTGGCAACCAGGAGGTAATCATCGCGTACAGCATAATACGGCGAATAATTGTTCCTTGTTGGTTGAGGCTTCCAGGATTCCACAACCGTACGCTTTGCTAGGTAATTGCTTTCCGTATTGGAAAAGAGTCCTGACTCAAAAGTTCTCAAGTCAGCATCACCGAAATCGCCGCCCCAACCTGGATTCGTATTACTATTAACGATAATGTCATCACTGTAATTGCGTATATTACTGTACATCACGTCATAATTGGCGTTGGGCATTGCCTGCGGACCATCAAAGTAAAGGTATGCTGGATCGTATCGCAAAATGAGGTCCTCCACGTTCTGCATAAATACATCCGTAGAAAAATGTTGTAAGCCCCCGCCTTCGGTTGCGTAATAGAGGCCGAATTTCATGCCATGACGTTTTACAGCTTCTTCAAACTTTTTTAATCCATCTACTACCTGGCCACTCTCATCCTTAGGGAGATATTTTTGTCGATCATGCTGCGGATCCGCAAATTTGGACGGCCAATAATAATTTTGTTGTAAAGTTTCTACTGATACTAATGAATGCCCCTGCCGTTTTGCTCTGTCTGCCCATAAATCGGCCGAGAAATTTGGATCTATAAAATAACTATATACAGGGCCGGTATGAGTTAAAGCCCCTACTCGCCCTTCTTCAAACCATTTATTAGGGCGTTCTTTGACAGTAATGGTCATATTCTTTCTCGCCGTATTTCCATCACGATCCGTTACCTGCACAGTGAAACTATAGTCTCCGGGTTTCGTGTTGATCCCAATGATACCTTTGTTGCTATTTAGGTCAACATTTCCGTTCACTAGTCCATCCGCTATGGTGCCATCTGCGTTTAATTCCAAGCCATCAGGCAATTTGCCGTCTACGAGTGTCCACGTATAACCAGGCTGTCCACCGCCCGCCATAAATTGGAATGCCGATGCTGAAACTCCATATTGTTTACTGTCCTTCGATTTATTCCATACATAAGGCCATTCCTTGTATCCAATCGGCATAGTATGAGTTGGAAGTGATTCTTCCAGCTCATCTTCGGTTGAAAGGCCTTGAGTGACAATGTTTAAAGTTTCACTTTCACCTTCAACTGAATGGATTAGACCGCTTATTTTATTTCCGTTTTGATCCGCAATTCGGCCATAAAACCCGAGATAGGCTACGTGCTGGTCTTTCCCTATCGGAACATTGTTGCTATTCACATCTTCTGTATACGTATGTTTGATTTGAACCATCAGCTTATTCCAACCCTTTTTCAGTTGGACAGCTTGTTTGGTCAAATCCTTTTGGACTTCTACTGGTACGGAAGGTGCTGTTACACATTTATCATTCACATACAGTCGGTATGAGCCACTGGCGCCAACATTGAAATAAGCCTGTTGGTCAACCGGACTATATACGTATGTATGTGCGTTTACATACTTATTTTTCGTATCGATTCCTTTTTTCACTGTATAGTAACCATACAAATCCTGATAATCGTCATAGTTTCGGTTGTAAATCCGATCATCGAAATATTCCCATTTGTGACTTTCACTGTCGCTATCAACACTTAATTCATCACCGAGTCTTGGACTAACTTGAGCAGTATTAGGATTAGACTCAGAACTAGCCCTGTTGTAAATCTCAATTTCAGAAATTCCGTGGGCATCTAGTAAAGGTGTAAACCCTTTATTGATTTCAACTTTCATTTCTACTACATTGTTTAGCACAGAGGGCATCTTATAAACAGTTGGCTCAGTAGGTTTATTCGATGTACTGTTAACTTGTCCGGATTCTATTTTGCTGCCGTCTTTAAGCGTAAAAGTAATATGATACCAACTGTTGACGAAACGGGGTTCGCCCCATTGTGCAATACTAACTTCGTTTAAGTCGATAGGATCCTCCCACTTCAGATTTACCCATGGACTTGGATCATACTGTGTTACCCATTGATTTCTCGTGCTCCCATCTACGAGATAAGATACTGGATTTACAGATAGCGTTGATGATGAAGCTGTTAAATCAGACGCTAGTGGCGCCAAGTTTATAACTTCCCTCACTTCACATGCGTAAATGTTGTCCACAACAGGTGAATCGAAAGGCCCTGACACTAGCCATGAGTTGATAAATGGGGCATTTCCCGGCACTTGTTGTGCGCTAACCTTTGTACCGGGATATGCAATGAATGATGTAACCAGCATGGTGGCTGACAGGATGATCGCAGTGAACTTACTCCATTTTTTCACTATATTTCCCCTTCTTTCTCCGTTTTCTTCAAGATCATCTTTAAAATATAGCCCCCTCATCACAATCCAAAATCACTTGTTTGATGAGGAGCTCCTTGGCTTCTGTAGCCCATGGTGCGGTTTGAATTGCATTCCGTGAATTTTTTCAGCTCCCTTCAATCTGTACGTAATTTTCCCCAGTGCCGATGTAGGTCCTATCAGAATCATGTTGTACCTCAAGATTAATTTCGTCCCAAGATAAAATAAACTATAAAATTCGTAATAACTCCATTTTATAGTTCAAACCCTCTCCAATAAGTAACAAAAACCCTATAAAATAATGATACATATATGCTGTTACGAAAATTCGTCATGAACGAGTGAAGCTGCCGTCAGTTTTCGAAGCTTTGATTGATTCATCCTATCGATAAAAAAAGAAAAGGGAGGCACTGAGCCTCCCTTGTTCCTTCTTAGCGCAATATCAATCTAGCAACAGCTGCGACGAGATTTCGTTTAAACCGGGTTAGATATTCACCTCAATGTCAGCCTATCTAGGAGGGATTACTTACTTTCTCGTTTCTCTCCAAGCATCCAATTGTTTTTGCTTCTCCGCAATGAGCGTGTCAGCGCCTGCTGTTTTCAATCTTTCCAAGAATATCGGCAAGTACTTGTCAGGATCAACGGAACCGCTGGAGAGCGCATAATACAGCTCATCGAAGACAGAGTCCACGTTTGCCTTCTCTGTCTTCACCTGCGTAAAGTCAAATACGAATCCCAGTACATTGGAAGGTACAGCATTTTTATGTAGATCGACCCACATATTCATGAACTTGTTGTCGACCTCTCCGCCTTTTGGATCTCCTTCGAATAAATACGAGAGCGACATATTGCCGAATTCCCAAGGGGCGAACATTTGGTAACCGCCTTCTTTTAACGTTTCAATCCGATTTTCTGCAACTTTCATGTAATGCTTGCCTTCCACGCCCCAAACCAGCGTATTGTAAATGTCCTTATCCGTATTTAACAGATTAAGGAACATTATCGCCCTTTCCTTATTCGGAGAGTTGGCGGAAATCGCTGTCATCGTGGAAGTGGCCTTATCAGTCGTCAGCCGCGGCTTCACTAACTGGAAGTCGTAAGACTGTGTATCTGGATTAGGACCAGACATTCTTCCGGACGCTTCCATACCGGCTCGTTCAAAGGCCAAGGTATCGATATCTATCTGGCCTAATTGAAGCGCGTACTTTCCTGCTTTTCGATCTGCAGTAGTTTCTTTTAAGGATGAGGCATCTTTCCTTAAATACCCTTTGGTGTACCAGTCTCTCATCATCGTTAGATATCCTTTAAATTCCGGAGTCTCGTACTGGTTGATCACCTTGCTGCCGTCTTTTAAGTAAATATCTCCCGGCGTCTTGGCATCACCTAGCGCTTCCAGGCCGAACATAGGCGGAGCGTACAAGAATGGATCGATTGCATGGTTATATTCCCAAGGGATGAGATTCGGCTCGTTATTTTTCACCGTTTCAAGGAAAGGCGTTAAATCTGACAATTGCTTGACAGATTTCCAGTCAAGTTTATACTTGTCTGCAACGGCTTTTTGGATTAAATAGCCGTATCCTGCTGCTGACTGCTGGAACACTGGCACACCGTACACTTTCCCCTTTACTCTAGCAGAATCCCAGAATATGTCAGGAATCCCTTTCTTCATATCAGGAGCATATTGGTCAATTAACTCATCCAGCGGCGCATATACTCCATTCGCCACATTCTGAAAATAGTTGTTAATCCCTGCAGAGGTCCAAGCCAGATCGTAGGCTTCACCGGAACCCATGACGAGTTTCATTTTCTCCTCGTATGCTCCCCAGTCAATCAGCTTTAGATGAACCGTGGCGTTAATTTTCGGCTGAACGAGCTTGTTCAAAGCATCCTCTACCGTCTGTAAATCCTTCTGTGGCGAGTTCGGGAAGTAATACGTGAGCTCTACCTGCTTCAAATCCTCATGCCCCTCTGGAATTGTGTTCGCCGGCTGCTTCGCGCTGGCACCAGGTGAAGCCGTGTTGGATACGCAACCCGAATGTATAATCGAGAATGCGGCGATGACGCTAACTACTTTTTTCATTTTCAGCATTTTTACAATGGCCTCCAGCTTTTTTTATATACTTAACGGAACAATGCCGGGTAAAGCCCGACTTTACGCTTTCACAGCTCTCAAGGTAAGTCCCTTGACGAAATACTTCTGCAGAAAGGGGGACGTAAATCTCCAATCAGTATTACTTGTCGTCTAGCATCTTTATTCAATTACCCGTTTCCTTTTAACGACTAATCCGATAAAATAAACCTGTCCTGACATGATAATTACTCAAAGTGAGGTGATCCAATTGGACTTGGTTTCCTTTAAACCCCGAGCAAGCATTTTCAATAAAATGCTTATTTCCTTCGTAGCGATTATAATTGCTTTGATATTGCTCCTGTCCTCCATACTGTACTATAACTACTCTTCTTCAACGATCGGACTGCTTAAAGAAATGAAGACCGACATATTATCTAAAACAAGCTACAGCGCCGTCTATTTGGATACGATCGCCAAACGATTCTGCCAATCGCTATCATTGAATAATGCCATCATCGCCTTCGCCAACAGCAATACGGACGACATTCTGATCACCGGCAAGGCCATTCGCACATTGAGCGCCCATGCCATCCCGAATACGTATATCCATTCCGCCTACGTCTATAATAGAAAAATCGATATGATGATTGCCACGCCAGCAGACACGTTTTACAGCAGTACAGATTTCTTTGACAAGGAAATAATTCAGTTGCTGAATAATCCACAAAATATCAAGACGCCGGGCCTTTACCCAATTCCAAGAACCATCCCCCATAGTAAGGACGAAAGCTCGAAATATACAAACGTATACACTTATATTTTGTTCGATACGAACGATAATCGGGAGAAATTCAACAACGCTATTGTGTTGAACGTGGATGCCGATTTCCTAAGGATGACGATCTCCTCTATGGACACCAAGATAAATAGCGAAGGTAATGAACTTTTAGTTGTAAATGAAAGCGGTGTTATCGTCAGCCACTCCTCAGATGACATGTTCATGAAAAACATCGCGGATGAAAACTATTTCAGAAAAATTCACTCTTCCGCGGATTCTTCTGGCACATTTTCTGACGATCTCCATTATAAAAAACACGCCATTTCCTATGTTACCTCTAAAGATTTGGGATGGACATTTATTAGTACCACACCGTATGAATCTGTCTTTGCCAGTGTTCAAAGAAATCGGACCGTAACCATTATATTTTGTTTGATTGTTCTTCTTCTAAGCTTGTTTTACGCCTTTCTTGCTTCCAAAAAGCTGTATCGTCCGATCGGTACGCTTACGAACGGCATTAAGCAAAGACTAAGCCCGGATAACAAGCCAGAAAATAATATGGACGAGGTCGGCTTTATTGCCAGCGCTTTCAACGGCATCATCGATAAAACAACTTCCCTGGAAATTACAAAGCGAAACAATACGCCTCTCTTAAGAAATGATTTTTTAAAAAACATTTTGAATGGACAGGTAGTTCTTCCTCTTGGAAAACCGGCTGCCGCTAAGAAAGAGCTTAACATCCATCTGAATTTCGATCATACCATGTTTTTGTATATTCTAAAGATCGATTTTTATAAAACTTTTGTCAATAAGTACAATGAAACGGACAGGCACTTGTACAAATATGCGATTGCGAACATTGCCAAAGAAGTTACTTCTGAACACTTTAGTAACGAAGTTATCGATACCGCCGCCGATCAACTTGCAGTTTTGGCGGATATTGGAGAGTTATCGGAAGACCCAGACGAGATACACGATTCTTTTCATTCGATCGTTACCAGAATTCAGATCTACGTCAAACAACATTTTAATATTTCATTGTCGGGTACGCTTGGTTTTACGATAGAGTCGCCTGAACATGTGAATTCTATTTACGAACAAACACTTAACCTTTCCATGTATAGGATCAAATATGGGCATTCCAGCATCATTACGTCGGACATTTTAAAGGAAGTGAACAGCGAATACTTTATGTTCCCGACGTCCAAGGAGAAACAACTTATAGATTCACTAAAGCTGGGAAGAGGTACAGCCGCGAAAGATATGTACAAGGAAATTATCAAATCAATCGCTCATTCTTCCTATGATAATATTATGAGCTCGTTCATTTACCTGTTTTTTTCCATTTATAATTCGTTAAATCAAATAATTGAAGGCAGTCCAACTAAATTCAACACTATTTCCATCGATTTTCTTCATAAAGCAACCGGGTTGGAAACACTAGAAGAGATGGATGAGACGTTTTTCGGATTAATTGATGAAATTATCCTCTTAAAGGACGGAATGAAAGACAAGAAAAAGAATGAAATTGTAACTCGTATCAGCGAACTCATCAATGAAAATTATTCAGACAAAAACCTGTCTCTAAATAGCTGTGCAGAAACCCTTTCCTTATCACCAGATTATCTTGGCAAGTTGTATAAAAATTCTACTGGCAAATCCGTAGCCGAAACCATTATAGAAGTCCGGATGGAGAAGATTAAATACTATTTGGAACAAAGCAACCTAGCGATCAACGATATAATAGAGAAATGCGGTATGGAAAAATCAAATTACTTTTACACCCTCTTTAAAAAGTATTTCGGATATTCGTTAACAGAGTACAAATTAAGGAATGTCAAGATCAATGATGAGTGATTCCTGTATGGTCCAAAAGCTTCTAGGCACTCAAAAAAGTAAAGGGGAAGGCATCATGCCTTCCCCAATTCGAAGCGGTCGAACTAATGAGACTTGTCGATTCCATTTATAGCCACTTCGAGCAAATCGATCGTTGAACCGTTTGATCCACCGTCGAAAACGAGCTTCACATACTGAGCTTCGGCAATTAACGGAAATGAGTTGTAGTATCCGAAATAAGTGACACCCGTCGGGCCATCAACCGTCCCGGCATCCTTCCATTCCATGCAGTCAATGCTCGTTTGAATTTTGATTGTTTTAGGCGTGTTGATATAACTTTGCTCTAATGAATTAAAATGGATATTCACATTGGCAATGTCAGACTTTGCCGACAGCTTGAATTGAATCCACGCATGTTCGCCAGCCGGCACCGACCACTTGGATTGATCAAAATGAATACCGTCAATCGCTTTACCATCAACCAGATGAACGACGGCATCTTGCTCGTGACTAGTCGTAATTTCAGCTGTCTTCGCAAGATTTTGGTGTGGTAACAGGTCCATAAACACTCGATTTGTCGTGAATGTTGTGCCGTCAACCGTTACATCGGCCCAAACAACTCCTCGTGCAGCTCGTTCTACATAAGGCGTTATGATTTCATCGGAATTAAACGTAAACGTATTTACTTCTTGGATCGCGACAGGCTTATATTTATCGCCCGCTATCAGATCGATAATTCCGCCATGCCATTGAATCTGTGCTGCGTGAAGCCCGATGGGTCCGCCTTTCGACGATCTACCTTCGATCTGATAGCTCAGTCCTTCTAATGTGCCGTACTCGCCATAGGCTTCTTTTCCATTAATCATTAACGTTGCACCTATCATTGTTTCACCACTATAAACTTTTCCATCTTTTACTGTTACTTTTAGCGTATCTTGTTTCGTTACCCCTTCGTAAGAACCACTTACCGTGATGGTCGTTGTTCCGTTCGATACCGGTGTCACGATACCGCTGCCATTAACCGTCGAAATCCCAGTATCCGCACTGATGTACTCGATACCGATAAGCTTTGCTTTAAGCGCAGGAAAGGTCATATACCCTTCAACATTCATTTGGAGCGACGAATCGGTTATCTGTTTCCCCGAAGCAACGACATTCGTAAGCTGGTATTTGCGATCAGCATTGTCGGTTACAATCTTGATGATCGTATCAATCGGATCCTCTTGAATAGTAGCCAGATTTATAGTCAGACTATCGCCATATTGTTCAAACGAGGTTAACGATACATCCTCATTTAGCCAAGTAACCGCTGTCACACGATCTCTAACTGGGCTGATCGTTAATACATTGCCCGCAATAGCACCAAATCCTTCTTTGCTGTCTGGGCCTTCCATAATATGCAGGTAGATATTGTTGTCCCGATAGGTTGCATAGCCCCATTGCGGGCCTGTCGTGCTGTTCGGGAAAGCAAACGAATCATAGTTTCCTTTTCCGTCATCCTCATAGCCATAGCCTGATAAGAAATAGGGCATTGTGCCGGTCGTGGACTCGTGTCTTTCTGGCTTGCCTACGGGAGCGAACCAACTTGCAAGCCCTTCTCGAACATCGATAAACTCTTGAAGCGATTTGGGGTATCTTGTTGCAACATCCTCCGGAGAATCCCAGTTCGTTCCACGGCTCATTATTGGCATTTGGTCATTGTTGTCCACATAACCTCTGCCGGCATTCATGATCATTTCTTTAGCGACCTGACGGTAATCATCGCGTTTCGCATAGTATTGCGTATAGTTGTTCTTCGTGTGAACGGACTTCCATGGCTCCATAGGAGTACGTTTCACAAGATGATTAGCTCCTGTGTTTTCATAAATATGGCTTGCTTCTTCCGTTCTTAAGTCTGGGTCGCCATACTCTTCACCCCATGCATTGGAGTTGATAAGAATTTCATCGCTATAATTGCGTATCATACTGAACATGACTTCAAAGTTGGCATCAGGCATCGCTTGGGGACCATCAAAGTAAAGGTATGCCGGATTATATCGCTGTATAAGATCCTCAACATTTTGCACAAACACATCTGTAGACCTGTGTTGCAAACCTCCACCCTCAGTTGCATAATACAAGCCAAATTTCATACCATAACGTTTTACTGCTTCTTCAAACTTTTTCAATCCATCTACCACTTGACCATGCTCATCCTTCGGAAGATATTTTTGCCGGTCATGGTTCGGATCCGAAAATTTGGACGGCCAGTAATAGTTTTGTTGCAGCGATTCAACCGATACTAATGAATGTCCTTGTCTTTTCGCTCTCTCTGCCCATAAATCGACGGAGAAATTGGGATCGACAAAATAGCTGTAGATTGGACCGGTATGTGATATTGCGCCTACTCGTCCTTCTTCGAACCATTTATTCGGACGCTCTTTAACGGTGATCGTAAAATCCTTAATCGCTGTATTTCCATTACTGTCGGTTACTTGCACCGTGAATGAGTAATCTCCCGTTGCACAATTGATGCTAATAATGCCTTTGCCGCTGTTCAGATCGACATTTCCGTTCACCAATCCATCAGCAATGGTACCGTCCGTATTTAATTCCAAACCGTCAGGCAATTCTCCACCGATAATTTGCCAAGTATAACCTGGCGCACCTCCGCCAGCCATAAACTGAAAGGCCGATGCAGAAATTCCGAATTTTTTATCTGATTTAGATTTATTCCATACGTATGGCCATTCTTTATAACCAATCGGCATATTGTTGGTTGGCAGTGGAGTTGGAACCGCATCGCCTGTTGACAGACCTTGGGTCACGATTTCCAGCGCATCGGAATCCCCCGCTACAGAATGTACAAGACCAACCAGCCTATTGCCGTCAGAATCCGCGACTCTCCCGTAAAAGCCAAGATAGGCGACATTCTGGTCTTGCCCGATCGGAACGTTGTTTGCGTTTACATCTTCCGTATATGTATGCTCGATTTGAACCATCAGCTTATTCCATCCCTGCATCAACTGGATGGGCTGCTTGGTCAAATCCTTATGTACTTCCACTGGCGTGGTCGGTTCGGTAACGCACATGTCGTTGACATACAGCCTATACGAACCGCTGGCACCGACATTGAAATACGCTTGCTGTGCTGCCGGACTGTATACATAGGTGTGAGCGTATACATATTTGTTCCGTGTATCCATGCCTTTCTTCACCGCATAATAGCCGTACAAATCCTGGTAATCGTCGTAGTTCCGGTTGTATATTCTATCGTCAAAATATTCCCATGCTTGGCTTTCGTCTCCAAAGCTTAACGGTTGGCCGATTGTCGGCGTTATCGCAGCGGCCCCCTCCACTATAGCCGACTCGAAAGGACCAGATATCAGCCATGAGTTAATAAACGGAGCCTTAGTGGATTCCTTACATTTATGAACCATTACTTTTTTTCCTCCCCTTAGCTTCAATAATTGAATTGTATTATTTCGTCAAAACAGTCCTAAACATTACATACATAACATGGTTTACCTTTAAATACAATACTACATTTTCAAGTCATGTTTAATGCCATGCTACATTTTCAGTGAATAGCGGAAGTCCGCTTAGCCTTCCACTCTTGCAATCCAAAAAAAGCCTTCAAAACCACCTGTCTAAGCGTGGAATTGAAGGCTTGAGTTACGATTGTATTACTTCCCATTGGCAATACGCCATTCGTCCAGCTGTTTCTGTTTTTCTGAGATCACCTTATGGACGCCGGCAGCTTTTAATTTGCCGATAAATTCGGGATAGGTTTTGTCAGGGTCGGCCGTCCCTGACGTCAATGCGGACAAATATTGATCGATCACGCTATGACATTGCTCCATTTCCGATTTGACGGCTTCCGGATTAAATGTGAAACCAAAGATCGGGGATACGTCGGAAGTTTTATTCAATTGATCCCACTTCTCGGTCGCATCGTCCGTATCATTCTCCGTTTCCCATAAAATCAAATTGTTCCCGAACACCCATGGAATATTCGGATTGTATCCGCTATCTTTGATGCGTTCAATGCGTGTATCAGATATTTTCTTATAATGAATGCCTTCGATCCCGAAATTCAATAAGTTGGCAACCTTCGGATCGTTGTTCAATAGCTCAAGAAACATCATTGCCCTCTCAGGATTCGGGGATGTGCTCGAGATAGCCGTAATCGCAGCCGCAGCGCGCCCCGTCGTTATGATCGGCTTGGTGAAACGCTTCCTGTACCAATCGACGCCCGTAATCGATCTTAGTACTCCGAGTACGGAAGGATCTTCCGTCGAATCGAACGTCTGATAAGCCGGCATCACGATTGCATATTTGGCCGCTTTCCGGTCGGCCGCAATCTCTTTCGTCGTGGAAGCATCTTTGCGGAAATACCCTCTCTCATACCACTTTCTAGAACGAGCGATAAACTCCTTGAATTCCATCGATTCGTACTGATTCACGACATTCAAGTTTTTATCGTTCAAGCGGACCCAGCCGGGCATTTTCTGATCCCCGATAATGTCGAAGCCGTATAGCGGCGCCGCCCCTACAAAGATGTCCCCGGTAATTGAATACTCTAACGGAAACTTGTCCGGCTCGCCTTTTTTCACGGCTTCCAGCAGAGGCTCCAGATCATCGGGAGTTTTCGCGTTTTTCCAATCGAAACGGTATTTGTCCGCTATCTCTTTCTGCACGTCAAATCCATAGCTCGTCGCCATGATTTGGTAGTTGACGACTCCGTACAGCCTGCCATCTATTTGAACCGCGTCCCAAATGTTAGCCGGCACCCCCGACTTCGTCCGGGCGCCATATCGGTTAAGCAATTCGTCAATCTCGACATAAGCACCTTTGGCCGCATTTTGAAAGTAGTTATTGATCCATGTCGACGTAAACGCCAGATCGAACGTTTTTCTCGAAGCGATAATCGAGTTCATCTTTTTATCGTAATTACCCAGATCGATCGCATTCAATTTCACGGTGGCATTGATTTGGGGCTTAATTAATCTGTTCAGCTCATCGTTGACTGCCTGCAAATCCTTCTGGGAAGGCGCGGGAAAGTAATAATCCAACTCCACATACGGAAGTTCCTTCGGGTTTGTGCTATTTGTATCTTCCGTTAACTCCGCAGGTTTGCTAGAAGCGCATCCCGAAAGCAATGAGGTTACTGTGAACATAATGGTTAATATCAATTTTGGCCGTAACCGATGATTTCGAGGAATTTTAGATCGGTGTTGACACCGGAGCTGCACGAGCTTGTGTTCGAGTGTGTTTCGCAAACCAAGACAGGCGAAGAAAGGGGAGAAACTAGATCTCTCCCCCATTTCATTACGATTCATCCTGAATATTGCTACTGCGACCTAAGAATTTAGCGCGGCGTTATATTATTGCATGATCGCTTTGGCTACGATTGCAAGGTCTTCGATGTCAATCTTGCCGTCTTTATTTACATCCGCTTTCTCATTCCAGCCCGCTTGACCTTGCTGTGTGCCGTACGCTCCTGCAACGATAGCCAAGTCTCCAATAGTGATGCCGCCTTGACCATTTACATTTAGATTAATTCTCTTGCTTTCAAACACTTTAACGGCTTCTTCCAATGTGTCTATCGCATTGTCCACCTGCTGCTGAGCGGCATTCGGATCGTTTGCTGTCGCACTGGCCGCATCGATGGCTGACTGTAATTGGGATTTGGAGCCACTTACATACTGTCCGTCGCCAGTTCCTTCCGTTGCCGCATTGCATTTGGCCTGAGCGCTTGCGATAAGAGCATTCAAAAGCGACTTGTCTACGGCTGTACTAATTTGTATCTCTCGCGAAGCTCCATTGACATTCAATTCAGCCCCTTGTCCGTTGCCAATGACAACATTGTCTACCGAAATGGTCGTAGGAACTGTCTGCGCCCCAGCTTTGACCGTAAATTTGAATGCCAACAACTCGCCTTGAGCTGGCACCCCTTGGTTCGCACCCGCGCTGGCTGCAATAATCCGGATAGTCCCCGGCGCTGCTTCCTTTTGATCAATGACTTTAAATCCGTCCTTCAGCGATGCAATCGAATCGAGCTGCAAATTCGCCGGATCATAGTGAAGAGTCAAATCTTGAGCATACATATGCTGGTATTCACTTTGCGTAATGCTGCTCAACCCCATCGCTACATCAAATGTCTGGCCAGGGCTCACATTCTGTAAACCTGTCAATGTAGACTGAGGCATTGTTGTCGCAGGCTTCACTGTCACGCTGATGCTAGTTGTCAATAAATGGTCACTGTTTTTCACAAGATCAGTTTCGATAAGAGTACCCAATACAGTATAGACTCCTACTGCATCTGCATTAAAGGTTGACAGATCCCATGTTACCCCTAATTCAGTTGTAACATCCTGCTCCAGTTTGACCTTAACTACCTTAGGAAGATCATCGAGCGTAATGGTTGTTCCAAGTACAACATCTAATTCATCTGGTTTCATAACTGATACTACCTTATTCGGGATAACGGTTATTACGCAGGTGTCGGTAAAGTTACCGTCAAGGCTCCTTGCTCGTATTGTTGTATTGCCCAAGCCATTAGCTGTTACTACACCATCCTTGTTAATCGTTGCTACTGAAATATCCGATGACGACCATGCAATCAGTTTGTTTACTGCGTTGTCTGGTGTAACCTGCGCCTTCAGTTCGACATTTCCAAACGCCTTAACCGTTGCAGTCGTCTGTACAATATCAATACCAGTCGCCGGAATGCCATGTGAGCCGTAAACCTCTAATTCACTAATCTGCAAACCAGGTTTTCCAACTTCATCATTGGCAGTGCCAATAACCTTAACAAATCTACCAGCCGAACCTTCAGGCAAAGTAACTGTTACATGGTTCGTATTTTGTACAAATTTATAGGTTGCCTTTTCTACCGCAGTTGTAAAGGTTTTACCGTCAGAGCTTAGTTGAAACTCGATCTCTTGAGTTCTGGTTCCCCAATTGGCCGGCAAGAACATTTCAAACCGCTTCAAATCATAAACCTTTTGCAAATCCAGAACGACTATATTGGGAAAGTTTTTAGAACCTCCATCAAAGAACGTGTTTTTGTCGCCATCTACAGCAGAACTGACAGATCCATAATATGACATGTTATTTATACTTACTGGTTTTTTAAGCGCCAGATTTATTCCTTCAATCCCGCCATCAGCGCTCTTGGTACCTATGACCTCAAGCTCGCCAACTTGTGCGAAGTCTTTGTCGCCCGTATTAGCATAATACTCCAGCTTGATGTGCTTTGCCGTTACCGGTTTATCTAACATTGCGGTTACGATATTGCCATTCTTGTCATTATCAAACAGATAAGCAGCCTTTGGAACTATCTCCTCAAAATCCGTGCCATTATCAGACTTTAGAACCCTGAACTCCTGAGTTCTGGGACCCCATCCACTATTAGGAAGCTTTATAGCTATAGAATAGACCGTGGAAGCTTCAACCAAGTCAACAGATAACCAGTTGGGAACTGTAGACGTAGCTGCTTTACCGGAGCGCCAGAATGTTGTTCTGTCTCCATCCACCGAGTTTCCTTTAATACCAAATCCAGCTGTCTCTGAATCTACTGTCACCGATTTGTTTTTGGAGAGATTAACGAATTGAACCCCTGACGTAGGTGTTATGCTGTCCAGCTTAAAGCCAGCGAATTTCTCCTCCTTAACAAATTTAAGTGTTTCTCCGCCATTGAATCTAGCAACGACACGAGCCTCCTGCCATAAGCCATTGGTTTCATGCAGTTCAATAACTCCCAACTTAGTATCACCATTATAAATGGCCACACTTGTATCGGAATCGGCCTGATATTTCACTACAAGCTCTTCGCTAGCAATCATGTTGCTGTATTCTGCAGTATCCCCAACTTCATTAAACTCCACAAAAACTACAGAGTTTTCCATATTCATATCCGCTCCTGATACGGAGCTGAAATGCTCTGCTGGAAACTCTACATTTAGTTGCATCTCTTTTCGAGGAGCAGGGTTGACGATAATTTCATTCCATACATTACTCTCCACTCCGTTACGTACAGCTACTACTGTTGCGTATACTTCCCCTTTCGCTGGGATGTAAGCCCTATCAGAAGTTATACCTGATTTTTCATTCGTATAATTCCCTGAAGAATCTCCGTATTTGATCGTGTATGAATCCGCACCCAAAACAGGCTGATAAATAATAATGGCTCCCCCACCAATTGGGTTTGAAACTTTTACAGTAGGTGCTGCTGGTTTAGCTGACGTTGTGAAGCTATATACACCAGATGAGCTTTCCGTCCTAACACGTTTAGTAATATCATTCTCCTTGTTTGTTGCCGAAACACGCCAATAGTAGGTCGTATCTGGCTTAAAAATATTCGACTCAAAGGTGTAGGCAGGTTGTGTTATTGTTTCACGCTTTACCACAATATTCCGAAATTCCTTATCGGTGGCTACTTCTAATTCGTAGAAGAATGCACCTGGTTTTCTCTCCCAACGTAAGTTGTCTCGCTGCTCCATGATCGCATTATTAGCAGGATAAAGGAGCTTAAAATGATCAGGAACACCATTCGCTGTAGTAGTTATAAAGCTGTGCGATTCTCCGTTCATTTTTCTTGTGCCATTAGCATTTACTGCAAACATTCTTGCATAATAGCGGGTTCTTGGCTTCAACTTTTCTTCCAGAACTATGCCGACTGTGTCTACAATGGCACCATTGGTAGGATTGCTGATTTCCTTGGTTAAAGCAATATTAGAAAAATCTGACTCAGTAGACAGCTCCAACACATATTTCTGGACATTGCGGGATTTAGACCACAAAAATTTCGGTGATAATGCAACATCATTGGCACCATTAATAACTTGTAATAAAGTGAAGCTTCCAGGAACATCCACGTTATTTTTAACAGTAAATGAATAGTACATATTGTTGAGAGGTGCTCGATCTCCATTAGCATTGTGAGCCTTAACTGTCCAATAATACATATCATCAAGGTCTAATGGTTTCTCAACCGTGTGGCTCTCACTTGTTATACCGGATTTTTCATACACAATATCGGTCATTTTCTTATCTCGTGCAACAGTTAGCGTATAAGAGATCGCCCCTTGAGATTTTTGCCACATTAGAGAAGGGTTACTCGTCACAACAGCATTGTCATCGGGTGTTTTCAGATAAAAATCGGAAGGAACACTATTGTCGGTTTTAATGACCAGCATATAAATGTCATGAGGCGCAAAATCTAAAGTAAGATTAGTTCCAGAAACGGTATCGATAAGTTTAATTCCTTCATTTTCTGGCAAGTCATTTACTCTTTCCTTAATATTTGCTCCCTGATTTGCCGCTTTTGTAACTTTATACTTATCGACCTTAACATTTCCGTTAAAAGGGAGTTTTGAAAGTACTAGATCCACTGTTTGTGTACCTGAATAGCCTATCAACACCTTGGCTTCTCCCTTTTCCTGATCTACAGAAGCTATGTATGGCTCCTTAGTATCATTAAGAATCCTTTCCCCACTCATGGAACCGTATGCGGAGGTATGCCACCATTCCGGCATTCGATAATTTGGGTTTTCTTTCGTTTGATCTGTTCTTATCATATCGCTTAGGCCATTGGGATAGTTCCAAATACCTCGTATAGCTTCATCTACACCGCTTCGGTCAAACTTGGAGATGATATCCAAGTTATTCGCTCCATGTTGCCAATCCCACGCATACTCCTCATAGTAAAACTTGGAGTTACCCACTATAGGATACTCATCCAATTTCTTCTTAAGGGTGTTGACGATGCCAGGAGCATCGTCCATAAAATGCCACGACAGTGCCTCTACTGGAATTTCCCGTTTTGCGCTATCTTCAATTAGCCTTAATGCCCGATTTACAGCGGTAGGATCCTGTAATGAAGGACCAATAAGACCTGCGTTTGGAAGAATATCTTTAATGGCATACCATGCATTTTCATGCATATTTGCATATAGTGCAGGATCTGCATAAAACCCCCAATCTTCATTCCATACATTAAACTCATCGACTGTCATGTCATTATCTTTCACATATTGAGCTATATCCTTAACCCACTGTTTCCATAGCTCCATATTTTTAGGACGCCCTTGAGCAAGACCCGTATGGGATATCCACGACGGGTTATATCCCATAATTGGATAATAGTCTATGCCGAGCTCATCTAGACGAGCCACGCCATCCTTAATCCGATCCAGACGGTTGTTCTCGTTGGGGAGATAGTCTTGTTGCTGTGCCGGGTTATTGGTATTCCCGTTATTCCCCAGTAGGTTCTGTGTCTCTATATCATCTCGCACCATTCTTGCATGTAGAGGCAGTATTCTTCCATCGGGTATGTCTTCGTTGGGAATAAGCAAAAAACCACTCTTGGGTTTCATCTCACCTACAGTCTTACTAAAATCAATATCAATCACTTTATTTGCCGCCTGGGCAGTTCCACCAAAAAAATTAATGGAAAGGCATGCTGATAATGCAATCATTAAAAAACGTTTAAACAACTTCATATTCAATCACCCTTTCTTCGAATCAAGCGTATTATCCACTTCCATGCCACCTACCACAAACAATCGTTTCTTAAATCCCCCCTTTAATACCACCTCCTTTCAGGGCAAAATGTTGTGTCGTACATTAATTCCGAATAGACCTCTAATTAACCCCAAATCCAATCCGAACAAATCCAGTTTCAAATCCGTAAGCAAACAATGTTTGGAAACGCTTGCAACATCGCTCACTTTAGGAAAAACCACCATTTTCTTGTTGGATCTAACCCACTATTTACAAGACAACAACCAGAAACGCCATATTGCAATCGATCAAGGCAGCCTGCTGAATTGACACCAGAGGCTGCGCCTTGATCTTAGTACCAGAACAATCTATTTCTATAGAAGAATCTCGCAGCGATGACCTTGCGCAATCAAGCCATGGTACCTGTGAACCGCCGCGCTATCCAACCGTTTTTATGTACAGCGGTCAAAACTTGCTGTTCCTTCTTCATTGTGTGAATGACATTCCCCGCGATCTTCACCTCATACATGGTCTGCTCCAGCGGCTCATAAAGCGAACAACTGATACCATTCTCCTGATCAACATCCGGTGCATATACGACAAAACGAATTTCCGTCCAATCAAGAAACGCGGTTGAGAGGGCGGCTTGCATATGCGGGATGACCGCACCGGATTTGACTAGTATCACGATGGGGAGTCGATTTGTCGCGATGCAGTGCCACTCTCCACCTCGATAACTTTTGCCTGTCTGGTAATCGAGCCAATCCCCTGGGGGTAAGTAAACTTGCCTACTATCTGACTCTTCGAATAACGGAGCCAGGAGCAAATCCACTCCGAACATGTACTGATCCTCGACAAGCCATGATCCGGGATCATCCGGGAACTCGAAGAATAGAGCCCGCAGCATCGGGTAACCGAACTCGGAACTGAGTTTGGCTTGCGTGTAAATATAAGGCATGAGCTCATACTTCAATTCAACGACACGACGGAACAAATCCATGAATTCGGTGCTATACGCCCATGGCTCTCTTGGCGGCGCCCCGTGGCAGCGGCTATGCGATGTCAGCAAGCCGAACGGAAGCCAGCGACGGTACAAGTCCTCCGGACTGCTATGAACAAAACCGCCGATGTCATGACTCCAGAATGTAAAGCCGCACAAGCCGAGCGACAAGCCCGCCCGCAAAGTCGCCATCATGGCACTGTTCGTATTTTCCGCATCTCCGCCCCAATGGATCGGATAACGCTGGCTGCCGGCCCAGGCGCTTCTAGCCCAAATGATCGATTGTCCGCTTACCGCTTCCGTTATTTCTGCTGCTGCGCGATTATATCGCAGTGGATACAAATTATGCTCATGAAATCCGCTTTTCCCAGAAGCGTATTGTCCGTTCAACGGTGCGCCTTCGCCGAAATCGACTTTAATCGCTCCTACACCAAGCCGGAGAAGTCCGGCCAATCGTTCCTTATACCAGGACACTGCTTCCGGATTACTGAAATCCAAAATAGCGTCATCAGTAGGGAGGCGACCATCCGTTGTCAGCACGGCATAGCCATTGTTCACTATTTCTGGGAATAGCTCATTCGTCGGGGTGAAATACGGCAACTGCCACAAGGAGATTCGATATCCTTGCTCCTTCAAATCACTGATCATGCGCTCCGGATCATCGAACCGTTCTTCAGAAAACTTTGCTCATCCAGCATGAGGGAAGATTTGATCTCACTTTTCATACCCTGACGTGAATGAATTTGAAGCCGAACCGTTCTTTCACTCAAGAACGACAGTTTGAACTCCGTTTCTGGTATATTCGGATATTCGTCGGGAAACTCCCAGGAAGGTGTTTCGGTAAACGGGAAATCGATTTGATTAAAGGAAAGTCTTGCTTTACGCATATATCGCTTCCACTCCATTGAGCCTTTGGCGCTTTCAGGATCAAATGAGATGACTCGGGAAGCAAAAAAATAAGTGTCGGCACAATCTTCAAAATTTGCGCTCATGTCAATGGGTTCGTTTAAACCGGTAGACTTATATATCATACTTATCCTATCCTTTCACGGCGCCGTTCGTCAGACCGCTGACGATGTATCGCTGAACGAATATAAACAATAAGGCGACTGGAATAATGCTGACCGTACCGAAGGCCATCGTATTATTCCAAGAGGTGCTCTGAAAGCCCAGAAAATTATAGATCCCAGCCGTAATCGGTCTAAGCTGTTCCTTGCTAATAAAGGTCATGCCATAAATTAAATCTCCCCAAGCAAACAAGAAGGAAAACACTGCGGCAACCACGATGCCTGGAACTGCTATTGGCAGCATGATGCGGAGAAATGTGGTCAATGTGTTGCATCCGTCGATTTTGGCGGATTCCTCCAGCTCCTTCGGCAGTGTGGCAAAGTAAGTTCTTAACATGATGACAGAGAAAGGAATGCCTGCAGTCGTATTAGCCAAGATCGTACTCCAGTAGCTCGGACCGATCAACCCTAATTGCTTGAACAAAATGAATAATGGCGTTAAGAGCAGCGAAGCTGGCAGCATCTGTGTGACCAGAAACAACAGCACAAACATGTGTCTGCCAGGAAAGCGGAAACGGGCAACACCATACGCAGCCGGAATGGACAACAATGTCGAGATGATTAGCGATCCAATGGATATGAACAGGCTGTTGCGGAAACCTGCCATGATGTCAAATGACGAGCCCGATAGCTGCTCCGTATACGATTTGATGTATAGGTTGTGAGGAAACCACGTCTGAGGGCTCTGGAAAATTTCCGCCTCTGATTTGAACGATGTCACAATCAGCCAATAAAGAGGGAACAAAAATACCGCGACGATGACAATACCGACTAGAGACAATAGCCATGGAGCATGTTTATGCAGCATTTTCATCCTCGTTCCTCCCGGCTCAGCAAACGCATATATAGGATGCATACGATCAACAGCACAAGAAACATCACGTTGGATACGGCAGCTCCCTGGCTGTATTGGAATTGCTCAAAAGACAGCTTGTAAGCAAACGTAGACATCATCTGGGTAGCATTAATCGGACCGCCGTGCGTGACGATCAACACCAAGTCGAACACCTTGAAGGTATATATGAATCCAAGCACCAGCAATGACATGATGGTCGGTCTCAATAACGGCAATGTAATCCGAAAAAATCTTTGAACCGCCGTCGCCCCGTCAATCGCCGCGCTTTCGTAAATATCCTTTGGAATGGTAGTCAGCGCTGTGGTCAGCAAAATCATATTAAAAGGAATACCAACCCATGTATTGGCAAGCACGAGCGTGAACATGGCTATTCCCCCGTTAAGAAGCCATTCGATCGGTGTTTCTATCAGATGTAACCTAAGCAGCGTATCATTCACGATGCCATCTAAACTAAACATAAATTTAAACATCATCGCCGTAATCGTCGCCGGCAGCAGCCAACTGATCATGACCAATCCTCTTAACTGCTGCGCTAAGTGAAATGTGAGAGAGAAAAGCATCGCGAATGCCAGCCCAACAATAAATTGCAAAATTAAACATGCTGCAGTGAAAACGAGCGTATTTATTAGAACTTGCGTCAGTGTGCCTTCACGAAATAATTCGATGTAATTCTGAAATCCGACGAATGACTGCTCACCCGAAGAGATATTCATCACGTTAACATCGAATAAACTTAATCGTATATTTTCCACAATGGGATATCCAACAAAAAAAATCATGTATGCCAGAGCTGGAATTACGAATAAATATCCGACCCCATATTTTTTCACCATAGTCATGTTGTTCACTCCTTATAAAAAGGGAGTACATGAACCCCGCACATGTACTCCAATGTCTTTATCATTTATTACCAATAATTTGATCGATCTTTTCTTGGGCTTCTTTTGTTGCAACGTCAGGTGAGGAATTTAATATAAGTACTTTGCTGAGCGCTTCGGAAATCACGTTAGATATCTCCGGCCATTGCGGATGAGGTCCGCGCGGCTGGGCATTTTCCATATTTTCAGCAAACACTTTCAGCTTCGGATTCTCCGTCCAATAAGGGTCGTTTGCCACATCTTTACGTGCAGGGAAGTAGCCAAATTGTTGTGCAAATTGCTTACTGACGTCTGGAGAAGCAGCGTATTTAATGAAATTAACGGCTTCATCTACATTTTTACCGTTGACCACGCCTAAGTTTTCTCCACCTAGTACAGAAGCATACTGCTTGTCTTTCGGCACGAAAGTGATTCCAAACTTCAAATCCGGCGCGTTCTTGGCCAAATCCGGAAGCTGCCAAGGTCCGTTCACCATCATCGCCAGCTTACCGGCTGCAAACTGTTTCATCACATCGGATTGCGTCCAGTTAATAACTTCCTTGCTCATCGACCCGTCCTTAATCAAATCGGCCAAAATGCTGTACGCTTTCGTACCGTCTCCATCAATACGATCGAAGGTAGCCCCTGTAGAAATCAGCCAAGGGAGAAATTGGAATGTGCCTTCCTCGTTCTGCGGTGCGCTAATGCCAAGTCCTTTAACGCCTTCTTTCGTCAATTTCTGGGCTGCAGTTCGCAGCTCATCCCAAGTTTGCGGCGGTTGGACTCCGGCATCTGCCAGCATCTTTTCGTTGTAGAACAGCGCTAAATTGTTGCTGCCGAGCGGGATGCCGTACTGCTTACCGTTATACGATGCGGACTTCCACGGACCTTCAAAAAATTGCTCTTTATCCGGCCAATCGTTCAGCTTATCCGTAATGTCAGCAAACAGGCCCATTGCGGAATAAGCAGCATGATCAGGGTTGTCGATAATGACGATATCTGGTAAGTCTGAAGCCGCCAATCCAACCGACAGACGTTTCTTGAAGTCTGTGAATGGAATATATACCGGTTCGACTTCGATATTCGGATTTTTCTTGGTGTAGCCATCCGTCACCGATTTAATGATGTCGAATTGCGCTTTCCCTTCAAAGTAGAACCATAGTGTTAGCTTTTTCTTTTCCTTGGCAGGATCGGATCCGGAATCCTTACTGTTGTTGTTCGTAGCTGATGGCGAATTATCTGTCGTATTCGAATTATTCCCTTGCTTTGAACTACATCCTGAAAACACGAGCATTGCAACGAGCATTGCAACGAGTATAACTGCTAAACTTGTTCGTCTCACATTACTGCCCCCTTGAATTTTGTTTGCCAACAACTTCATTCTACTTGCATGAAAGCGCTTCTAACATTCCAAATAATTAATATAGGTGGATAAATATAAGCACATTCCTCGTATCTAAATATTCATGTTTCGATATTCCGCTGGCGACAGTCCAGTCACCTCTTTAAACACCCGAGAAAAATATTTGGGATCTGAATAGCCGACCATTTGACAGATTTCGAATATTTTAAGCTGAGGTTTCAGCAGAAGTGATTTGGATTGTTTGATTCGATAATTTTTCACGTATGCGCTGAAATTACTTTTGACTTCCTTGGTGAATAAACCGCTTAAATATTCCGGTGTAATACGAAGTGAGGAGGCGATCTCCTCTAGCGTGATCCCTTCTTGAAACTGTTCATGAATAATCCGCATCGTCTTTTGTACGATGAAACTGTAAGGAATAGATGGCGATGCAAGGCCGATCTTACTCATACTCAGGGAAATCGATTCAAAAGCGTCGAGCAGTTCCACTTTTGTCTGGGCCGCCAAAATCGGATGGAGCCATTCCTTCTGGTATTGGTACACCCATTCGTCCCCATAAATTTCGCCAATCATCTGTAAGTTCGAAGATACCAGCCTTACGGAGACATCAATGATATGTCGTGGGTCGTAAAGCCTTGAAAAGCAATTTTGCAGCCAATCCTCAAAATACCGCTTAATTTGATCCAGATTTTTTTCAGAGATCGCCACTTTTACTTTATTTTCGAGTGAATGAGGAAACGGCAAAGCTTCAACCTTAAGGGAGGCGATATGTTGATCGTTCAGAATCGTATTGGCTCCATTCAGCACGATAAACCAATGCCTGGATGCAGTCAGTGAATCGAAACACTCCTTTAAATTAGCAAGCCTAGGAATCTCAGCGCTGCTAATGACAGCCCGCGGTTCGATTGCCCTAAGAGCCGGCAGAAGCCCCTGAAGTAGTAAGCAATTGACGTCAGCTCCGTTTAGGCTCCCCTGAATGATCGCGACAAGCGATTGTTCCTGTGGCACAGTAATGACCGCGTGATTTCCGATTCGTCCGAGCCATTCACTTAGATGCAGTTTAAGCATAGCCTGTGTAGTTTCATAAGCTTTTCCCAAATATACGCAGACGATATAGAAAGGAGTTTCCGAGGAAAAGTCTATGACCTGTGCAGTCAAAGTCGGCAGTAACGTAATGGCCATGTCACCATTCGTGACCAGACGATAGAGCAAGTGTTCAAATTGGGCTGTCGCATCTCCTGCAGGCATCCCTGCTATTTGCTGTATCACTAATTCTTGCTCGACTTTCTCCAGTGTCATTTTTAAATCTTGTGCCGTAATCGGCTTTTCCAGAAATTCAAATACACCCAACTGCAGCGCCTTTTTCGCATATTCGAATTCAGAGAAACCCGTTAAGATGACCGTTTTATGCCGATGTCCTTTAAGCCTAAGCAACTCTAGCATCTCGATTCCGCTTAGCTGAGGCATCTTGATATCTGCGATCACGAGGTCCGGTCTCGTGTCTTCGATCAACCGCATGCCTGTCCCTCCGTTATCCGCTTCTCCCACAATTTCGTAATGACCGCCCAGCTTGTTTATTAAATTTATAATTCCATATCTCGTGTTATCCTCGTCTTCGATCACGACAATTCTCATACTAATATGTCTCCTTTCCTAAGGATGGGTAGTACTACACTTACCGTTGTTCCTACTCCTTGCTGACTGATGATCTCATACGAAGCTTGGTCCCCATAATACATACGTAGCCTTAACAGCACATTTTGAATGCCTATTCCACCCTTAGGACCTGCATAATCTGTGATTACTGCCTGAAGAGCATGAAGTTCCGCTTCATTCATACCAACGCCATTATCTTCGATCGTCAGCATTATCGACTGCTCCAAGATGAGACGGATGCCGATGCTGATCTGCCCTCCCTGCTTGATGCCTGAAAATCCATGGATGATAGCGTTTTCGATAAAAGGCTGAATAATCAGTTTCGGAATAAGGCATTCTAACGCCGTTTCTTCTTTGTGCACAACGCATGCGAAAGAGGAGCTGAACCGATGCTGCTGCAGGAATATATACCGTTCCATCCACTGCAACTCTTCTCTGACGCTTACCAGTTTATTGCTATCTTTGATGCTATATCGTAATATTTGTGCCAAACTTTTCAACATTTGACTGATTTGATGCTCATCATTCTCAATTGCAATCCAATTAATAGAATCCAGCGAGTTATATAGGAAATGTGGGTTTATTTGCGCTTCGAGCGCGCGGATTTCCGCCTCCTTGCGCTTCTCCCCCGTTTCCTTGATTTCGATCAGCAATTCATTGATCTTTCCCATCATTTTGTTAAAGCTTAAAGCAATCGCCGAGATTTCGTCCTTCATTGGCTCATCCAATTGGACGTTCAATGTCCCTTGACTGGCTGTTCTCATCGCTTTTACAATTTTTCGAATCGAATTCGACAGCTTTATGGAAAAAATATAAATAAGAACAATTGCAGTAATTAGTGCAGCTACACCGACACCAATGGTTAATCGCTGCATCGCGTACATTTCGCTGAACAGCTCATTTTGATCGAGCAGATTATGGATAGTCATACCGGTTTTTGAATTGAAGTATGTGTTACTGATACTTGTGCTTGTCACGACCTCGTTCATCTGCTTGCCAATGCTGCTCTTATCCTGGGCAGAGGTGATTTTCCCTGTGTTGTCCGTTAGAAAGTTCTGATTATCGATTTGCTGAGAGGTTCCGGTTACCGGGTCTTTCAGGTTTATCGCATGAGCCAACACGGATTCATAGACGGTAATGACCACAACGCCAATACTTTCCAGGCCAACCGTGTTAAAATCGGTTAACTTCCTCGCCAAATGAAAGCCGTACTGTTCATTATTATTGATAGAGTTCATCTTCTCGGGGATTGTCATGATGCTGCCCGTCTTATGATTAACGGCCGATTTGTACAATGGAAGATTATTCAAATCACTGATATTGGACCACATATTATCGTATGGAGAACCTGTCTGCAGATCGTAACAGACCAGAGTCCCGTTTCTTGTGAAGATCGCCACGCTGCGAATGCCGTACTTCGCATAAGAATAGGCCGATAAAAGATTGATCAGCTTCCGTCTGCTTAACTCGACATCTGCATTCGGAACGTTTGCTTCTTTGACCAGCCTGATCACATCATCATTTGTAATGATCTGAAATAGCAAATCATCATAAGCACGCAATGAAATGTCCAAATTTTTGGACGTCTGGATCAGATTGGCATGAACAAGGTCATCAATCTTCCCCTTCATCGTGTCAGTAGAGACGTAATAGGAAACGATTTGCACGATCAATACCGGAAGTAAACTCACTAGCATGAAAGACATAATTAGCTTGTTGCGATAGCTGAATCGCCATTTTGGATGCATACTGTCCACCCCTATAATTTACGTTAATTGGTCAGTCGTAAAAAAACCTTCAAAACCACTCGTCTAATCGAGGAATTGAAGGCTTGAGTTTGCGAACGAATTATTTCCCATTGGTGATACGCCATTCGTTCAGCTGTTTCTGTTTTTCTGAGATCACCTTATGTACGCCAGCAGTTTTCAATTTGCCGATAAATTCGGGATAGATTTTGTCTGGGTCGGCCGTCCCCGTCGTCAATGCGGACAAATATTGATCGATCACGATATGACATTGCTCCATTTCAGATTTGACGGTTTCCGGATTAAATGAGAAACCCAAGATCGGGGATACGTCGGAAGTTTTATTCAATTGATCCCACTTCTCGATCGTATCGTCCGGATCGTTCTCCGTTTTCCATAAAATCAAATTGTTCCCGAACACCCATGGAATATTCGGATTGTATCCGCTATCTTTGATGCGTTCAATGCGCGTATCAGTTATTTTCTTATAATGAATGCCTTCGATCCCGAAATTCAATAAGTTGGCAACCTTCGGATCATTGTTCAATAGCTCAAGAAACATCATTGCCCTCTCCGGGTTCGGGGATGTGCTCGAGATAGCCGTAATCGTAGCCGCTGCGCGGTCCGTCGTTATGATCGGCTTGGTGAAACGTTTCCTGTACCAATCGACACCCGTAATCGATCTTAGTACTCCGAGCACGGAAGGATCTTCGGTCGAATCGAACGTTTGATAAGACGGCATCGCGATTGCATATTTGGCCGCTTTACGGTCGGCCGCAATCTCTTTCGTCGTGGAAGCATCTTTGCGGAAATACCCTTTTTCATACCACTTTCTAGAACGGGTGATAAACTCCTTGAATTCCGTCGATTCGTACTGATTCACGACATTCAAGTTTTTATCGTTCAAGCGGATCCAGCCGGGCATTTTCTGATCCCCGATAACATCGAAGCCGTATAGTGGCGCCGCCCCTACAAAGATGTCCCCGGTAATTGAATACTCTAACGGAAACTTGTCCGGCTCGCCGTTTTTCACGGCTTCCAGCAAAGGCTCCAGATCATCGGGAGTTTTCGCGTTTTTCCAATCGAAATGGTATTTGTCCGCTATCTCTTTCTGCACGTCAAATCCATAGCTCGTCGCCATGATTTGGTAGTTGACGACTCCGTACAGCCTGCCATCTATTTGAACCGCGTCCCAGATGTTAGCCGGCACCCCCGTCTTCGTCCGGGCGCCATATCGGTTAAGCAATTCATCTATCTCGATATAAGCTCCTTTGGCCGCATTTTGAAAGTAGTTATTGATCCATGTCGACGTAAACGCCAGATCGAACGTTTTTCTCGAAGCGATAATCGAGCTCATCTTTTTATCGTAATTACCCAGATCGATCGCATTCAATTTTACGGAGGCATTGATTTGGGGCTTAATCAATCTGTTCAGCTCATCGTTGACTGCCTGCAAATCCTTTTGGGAAGGCGCGGGAAAGTAATAATCCAACTCCACATACGGAAGTTCCTTCGGGTTTGTGTTATTTGTATCTTCCGTTAACTCCGCAGGTTTGCTAGAAGCGCATCCCGAAAGCAATGAGGTTACCATGAGCAAAATTGTTAATACCAATTTGGGCCGCCAAAACTCCGTTCCCATGATCTCTATCCCCCCCTTTACGAATCAAGCATGAATGAATACGCCTGCATTTTACAGTGTCCAGCACTCAAAAGCAATACAATAACATACAAAAAGATTATAAAATTGGACTTTTTTCAAAAAAATAATCTCTAATTATTACAAATATAATCAAAATCCCCATTTACTTTAGTGATTAAGAAGGATAAGTGAATGGGAATAGAGAAATTGTAACGTATGACGATTCTATTTATGGAGGTTAGCTCTTTGATGCCGTTCCCCCTTAAATCTCCTCGAAAAAGTTTGTATGCCAAGCTGTTGCTGACTTTGACGATCACCGTTACTTCCCTTATCATCGTGCTATCGTCGCTTCTATATAAAAATTTCTTCGCCGTTTCACTTGATAATGTGAATCGGATGAGCACTTCCATCTTGTCGCAAACAAGCTACAGTATGAACTACTTGGATACATCGGTCAGCAAATTCATGAACGCCGTCATCATGAGTCCGAGCACTTCCGTTCTTCTGCACTCTCGGGACACTGATATGTTTAGGCTTGGGGAAGCGCTGCAAAACCTGGATAATCTCACGCTTCCGAATGATTACGTGCAATCGGTATATACGGTTAATCTCGAAATGAATCGCATTACTTCTACGGAGACGGGCAGTTTTTATACGAAAGAAAACTTTTACGATCAAGACATTTTCACATTGCTGGGAACGACGAATCAAATATTCGATTCCGATATGCCTGTGGCAAGAAAAATACCGACGTTGCAAGCGATCCATGATCCGGAATTCACCAATGTATACACCTATATTTTGCCTGCTTCTCTGGGACAGGATCATTCTACCCGCATAGCGGTTGTCGTCAATATTAATGCAAGCGTCTTACGTAGTTTGATTGCATCCTTAAATAACGAGACGGAAAGCACCGGCAACGAAATCATCGTGGTCGATTCCTACGGTACGATTATGAACCATGCCTCGGGATCGATGTTTCTAGAAAGCGCCCGGCAAGAGCCGTATGTCCAAACGTTGCTTGCAGCAAACGAAGCTTCCGGAAGCTTCAAAACCCATTTGAACGGTCTCGACTATCAAGTGACTTACGTGTCTTCCGACAAGCCCGAATGGACGTTCATTAGTTTAACTTCTTATTCGACTTTCGTAGGCGCGGCGGAAAAGATTAAAACGTCTACCATCTGGATTTGCATCGGCATACTCGGTCTCGGTTTATTTTTTTCGTTCGCCATGTCTAGATCGCTGTATTTGCCGGTCGATAAATTGGTCAAAACCGTTCATGAACATACTGCGACATCGCACCAACCGTCAAACGAAATTCATTTTTTGCACAACGTTTTCCATGATATGATTTCCAAAAGCAATGAATTGGAACATAAACAAAGGGAGCAGCTCGGTCCGCTAAAAAACAAATGGCTGCAAGATATGCTGCTTGGCAATGGGTACGTAAGCCAAGAGGAGCTTCGGCTTAGTCAAGTAGAGTTCGGCATTCACGTCAATCTGATCGGACCGCTGAGATTGCTTCTGATCCGTATAGACAATTACCGCGAATTTCTCGACCGCTATAATGAAAAAGACCGTTGGCTTTTGAAATTCGGGATCGCCAATATCCTCAATGAAATCGTCTCAAAGGAATATAAATCGGAAGCGATCTATCTTGAGAACGACCAATTTGCGGTTCTATTGGAAATCAGCCCATCGGACAACGCGGATATGACGGAAGCCGACATCAAGCGTCTTCTCGAAATATCGCAAGACGCCGTGCGAGATAACTTAAAACTCTCTTTCTCTGCTACCCTTAGTATGCCTGTTAACTCGAATCTGCAGCTGGGCGAGGCGTATTCGGATACGCTCGCGCTGTCTTTGTATCGCATCTTGGAAGGCCACGGAAGTTTACTGACTCCATCGTACCGGGAGTCAATAAACCAGATGCCGATAACCTTTCCCGAGAGTAAAGCCAAGATACTGATCGATTCCTTGAAATTGGGCCGTCTCGATAAAACCAATGAGGCCTATGAAGACTTTATTAGCGTCCTGTCCGGAACGACCTATGAACATTGGCTTTCATCGATCATGCAGCTCCTCTTTATGGTGCGAACGAACTTTAACGTTATTTTGGAAACTCACGATCTTCAAATATCGGACGATATTCAACTCTTGCTCAAAAATATCGAGCAATATGAAACATTGGATGAAATCCATGACGTCTTTTCATCCCTATTTTCTAACATCAGTCGAGTCATGGAGCAGAATAAACAAAACAAACATACTTCGATCATAACAAGAATTATGAAGCTCGTCGAAGATCAATACCGCGACAAAAACTTGAACTTGCGCGTAATCGCGGATGAATTCCAAATGTCGAGCGTCTATTTGGGTAAGCTGTTTAAAGAGGCTACCGGCAAATCCGTAGCAGAGCACATTACCGATATTCGAATGAATAGTTTCAAGCAGCTGCTCGATAACAGTAACTTAACAACCAAGCAAATTTTGGAACAATGCGGATTGGAAGAGTCGAACTACTTCTATACGTTATTCAAAAAACGTTTCGGCGTATCGCTTACGCAGTACAAGCTTTCCGAGAAAAAAACATCGATCTGAATGGGTCTTACCCGAAAGATGGACACTTAAAAAAGTGACCTCTTCCGGGTCATGGTCTTAATCCAGTGATCCCATTCATTCTTTACCTTTTGAAGCACCCGGGAAAGCACCTTGATCTCTTCGCACTACGTGGCTGTTCAAATATTCCAATGCTTCTACATTTACCACAAATACGGTGAGATAGGCTTGTATTCACATACGGAAGAGCCACGATATTTGGCTGCCGCCATACCGTGGAATCTCTTCATCGTTCAAACTCGATTTGTTCTGCTTATAAAAGTATTTTCTCTTTTATCTTCTCATTGACCCATTCTCGCATAGACAATATCCATTGTGTCTCCCTTGGATAATCACTGAATGTAATGGGCTTACTCGCTAGTTTTTCTAATTCTTCTTTGACGTATGCTTTCCCATAGTAGCTTTCTAATAGCTCCAGAGCTCTAACATCTTGGAACGCATCGCGCAATACCTCTAATCGAATGGATTCGATCGGTCCATCCACACCAGGGTACACTAAAAAGGAATCTCCTGAAGCAAAAGCATAGTTCGCATCGGTATTCAGAAACGGATTCAATGGTTTGCGTGAATATTGCGAGTACCAGAAATTATAGCCCCAGTGAAGGAAACCAACGATATTATGTTGATACAACTGTACGCCTAGTATCCGGTTGCGCGCTGACGGCATGCTAAAGAAACGATTAGCCACCTGCTTATATTGAACACAGCAATAATAAGTCCATAAAGATTTAACTCCATGATCTATAAAATGTTCAATGTGATTGTTTCCCGGGATTGGATTTTTGACTAAACCCTTTGAATAAAAATCGTAGTCCGATAAAGCATCGATAATAGGGAATTCTGAAAGAAATTGTGTTAGAATGCGGCTTGCACTGCCATATGAGTCTAAGCTGTCTATGCTCGGCTCATCGGAGACATGAAAATATACTTGATCTTCCAAATAGTTATTCTTGATCCATTTGACCAGCTCAGGAAGAAATTGCTCTAAGAAATGTCGATATTCTTCTCCAGAAGCATCCGTTTCCCAACCAAATATACGCTTATACTCACCAAGGACTGTAGCCATAATTTTCGGCGCATGTTTGGCTCCCCATTGCGTGAACAAATGAGAAAATTCAAGGTACTTCACCCCATGGCTCAGGCATAGCTGCACCCAACGCTCCAATTTCTCAAAGCCAAACACATACATATTATCTGCGGTAACCTCAACATCGATTAGCTGTACAGTTGGCCTCTCCTTGCCAACCTCTGTATCTAAAGGAGGTGTAAATAAAGGAGTAAGAATCATATTCATACCATGCTTAACTGCAGTTCCGATATACATTTCGATAAGCTGCCAATGACGCTCGCTAAATACTTCCGTTTTATAATAGGTAGCTATGCAGTCCGTATGAAACCATTCCGTATGGATTAGCTTCTGTTCTGGAAGCAAAGCGGGAATAACATCCAGTTCAAAACACTCTTCTCCCAAAAATTCACCAGCATTTGATTCGAACCTGATTTTAATAGAATGAAGCCCTGGTGACATCCCTTCTGTATCAACCGTCACCCATACGGATCTCCATTGATTTGGGAACGCAGTAACTCCTTCTTCATCAACCAGATATAGAGGATCCGGATAAAGTCCCGGTGTTGTACGAAGCACATATTCATCATGATCGGGATAAACTGGAAGCTCGGATGGAACCAGGCCTACCGAACGAATAGTGACGTAACCGCTTTCTTCTGGCTGCACGGTAACACCTATGCCTTTAATGATACGATTTGCACGATATGCAACTTGAAAAGAATAGATCTCATTATTCAGTGCTGATGCCTTATTAAAGGGTAACTGGTGCAAATCCTCATCGGGAAATACCTTTTCAAGTGAGCTAATACAACGTGTTTCAAAGGCCTTTTGATTCATTATCATTAATAGCTACTCCTCGTCTTTAATTAGATGTGCACTGCTCAAAGATATTAAACTATCATTTTCTAAGAATGGGAGTAATAGAGTCTATATGTGAAGTGTTCTTCACTGACATCTTCAGCACTATGCTTTCTTCCACACCGAAGCGTATTTCTTTCGATACTTAAGGTCTTCCTCCGTCTCAATCAAATCCAATGCAATTTGCTTGACGGCCTCATCCTTATCCGCGTCATACAGCTTCCGAAAGCTTTCGATGATATCGTAACGAATTAATGTGCAGTTTTTTTCTTCCGCGCTACTCTGGAACCGTTCCGCTAGCTCTTTAAGAACCATCTCTTTTTGTTTTTCACCGGCCAGTGCGATTTTCCATAGAGACTTAAGAGAATGTCTCGCCGTAACGAACCGTTCGTCTTCAGTGACCTTCAGCAAAGCGGGAAAGTCAGTGAGCATCCTGCCCTCAGGATCGCTTTTCGCTAAATTGCTTAGAAATTGCGCGGCTCTCGATCGGCGATGATTATCTTTGTTGGTTAGATCAGCTATAAGATCATCCCATATTTCGTAAGCCCATTCTACCCGCTCGTTCGTAAGCGCTTGAAAATCGTGATAGGCTTGGTAGCGTATGTCCGGATCTTCGGATTTAAGGTTGTCGAAAATAATTTGAGCATTTTTGTCCATTGGCTCGCCTCCCATTATGAGCAAAATCCTTAATCAAAAGCTCCCTCCCGTTAGTTAACCGGTGGGAGCTATTTATTGCCTAAATGAGCGGAGGTTCCATATTCGCGTAAGCCCATTCCTCCATCGAGGGTCCGTAAACACCAGGAACAGTAAGGCCAGCCTGGCGCATCAGAACCGTCATTTGACCACGATGGTGGATTTGATGGCTAACAAGAATCGATAGAGTAAGACCGATTGGCCATTGCTCTCCATACATTTCCCGTATTTCAATCAGTGTTGCATCTGTCCAATTATTATGTATCGCATCTAGCATTGATTGAGAAGCTTGTCTGTAGCTGTCTGCAATGATTTTTGCGGATGAAACCAGTGGTGCATCGTGATGTGGAGCTTCGAACTCAAGACCAGTTCGAGATACCATCTCATGCAATGAAGTAACGATGTGCCATGCAAGACGACCCAGCGTGCGAAACCCTGGAATTACCTCTTGTGATAAGGATTCGTCAGTTAAGACATCGAGTATTTTCTGTGTTGATGCACTTTCGTGTTTCCAGTTTTCTTCAAATGCTTGAATCGATACAAACATGTTTATACCCCCTACTATCATTTCATATTTCATCTTTTAATCATACGATTTACGACTTTGATAATCAAGCTAATAGGCACGAAACAATGGCCATATGTGCACCTCTAGCGTTTTCGTAGAATGTAATAGAGGCTGATCGTGTTCAAGTTAAAAATCGAATAAGCTCAGTCCCTTTCGGAACTGAGCTTATACTCACAGATGATTGAATTCGTTTGATCTAAAGGTCATCCATTTAAAATTCTAGCTCATGAATCTGCCCGATCGGATTAGAGAGAAGCTCGCAGCCGCCTTCGCGGATAACGACCCCCTTCTCCCAGCGAATACCGAACGTATCCGTCATAATAAACGTATCGACCTGGAACGTCATATTCGGCAGCAGCAAATAGTCAGACGAAGTTTCCATCCATGGCGCTTCGACCTCAATCATTCCTGTTCCATGGCAAGGTCCGTACAAGTAGTTCTTTTCGTAACCGTTTTCTTTAAAAAGTTGAAGGAATCCTTCTGCAACAGAGCTGGCTGCTATACCTGCTTTCAAATTTGTCTGTGTCCACTCGTGTGCTCTCAAGCCGAATTCGATAATTTCTCGGCGCTCAGCTGTCAGCTTACCAAGACTGATCGGCATGCCGATGCTTGGCGAGTAACCGTCCACCTTAGCGGACAAATTGAGCTGCACAATATCTCCTTTTTCGATGACTCGATGCGAGGAACGGGAAATCGCATGCCGCGTTGATTTCTCGCTAAAAATATACATAGGTAAGCCCTCATACTCCGCGCCATTTTCGTAAATGACACGCTGTGCTACGCCGACCATTTGACACTCTGTCATGCCTGGACGAATTGTGCGAATCACTTCTTGGGTTGCAAGCTCCGTAATCCTGAAGCCTTCTCGCATACAATTCAGCTCGTTCTCAGATTTAATCGAACGAAGCTTCACCATGATGGCATCGGCTCTCACAATTTCTGCATCCGGGAAGCACTTTTTGAGTCCCTCCATCATGATGACAGTTGTGTCTAGAAAACTAGCAACACCGATTTTAAGCTTCGAACCACTTACACCAAGCGCCTTGAAGACCTCAGAGTAAGTATTTGGTTTGATTTGCGGATAAGCTGGATCCGCTGATTCCCGGTATTCCATCAAACAAAAGATGCTGCTAATGCGGCTAAAGTCAGCTGCATAAACGGTACTTTCTGGACCTACCATCAGTGCAGCCTCACCCGAAGGAGCAATTGCCACACCAGCCCGTTCGAAAAGCGGCCAAAAACCACTAAAATACCTAGCATTGGCGTAATCCGCTTCATTGGAATTAACGATCAGAATGTCCAATCCGGCTTCTGCTGTTAGCTTTGCCGCTTTCTGAATGCGCTCTTGGTATTCGTAATCTGGAATTTTTACATTGTTCAACATTTTACGTACCTCCCAGTCTACTTATATTGATTACTTATGCTCCAGCGTTTTACGTATCGATTGTTTGTTCCACTTGCCAGCAAATTCATCTGCCCGATGGAACTCCGCCCCCAGATCGAGCAGTCTGTCGATAAGAATGCCGAACTCGGTCATCGCCTTGTCACCGCAATTCAATGTGATGAAACGGTCCGGCGTCACCATGCACTCCCCGTATTTGTAGCTCCGCTTAATCGGTATAAATTCCCAAGGATGAAAATAGAAGCATAGGACGACGGGGAGACCTTTACTGCGCATGAACCGAATAAAACCTTCCACACGTTTCATCAGCGCATCAGCGCCCTTTGTCCGAAACAACGGCCATTGATCACGATCCCGCTCCAGGCCCGGATCTTTGCTTTTCATGACCATATCCGCAAAATTCGGAATTTCGAGAATATTCAAATTCCCTTCCTGCGTCCAGTTCTGACTACTTGGATGATAAGGAACAAACCGCTCGCGGTAAAAATACATCGGATACGATGCGTCCACCGCATAGTTCAAATCCTCCAATGCGTTCACTACAGCCGTTGAGCTCCAGAGCCGCGGGCAGCGAAACGATACCGGGCGCTGCCCGAGCACTTCTTCCACCCACTCCGTCGCTTTCCGGATCCGAAAAGGCACTTCCTCGGCTAACAACGGTACAACGCCCGGAATCGGAAACAGCTCATCCCCCACCGTCTCATGGAACAAGGAGTGGGTGCCGACCTCATTCCCGCTCTGTTTGACTAATTCAACACTGTCTGGATTACGTCTTGCAGCATCACCAGTATAGAAAAAAGTGCCTTTGATCCCTTTTTTATCGAACATTTCAACCAATGGAGCAGTCGCGTTTTTTATCCCGTCGTAGAAGGGAGTAAAGCTTCCTACGTCCGTTTCCATATCGAAGCCAAAAATTACATGAATTTTATCGTCCATACATTCTCCAACTCTTCCCGATATAAATTTGGATCTTTCGAAGTTGCGCATTATTCACTGAAGCCCATCGTCGTATAGAAGGCCATATTATCCTGTCTCGTATCCAGTCGGCCGTATTGCACAACGACCGGCATGTCGCTGTCGACTTTAAGCGCGTACTGCTCCTCTCTCGGCACGACAACTCCGTTCAAATCGTCAGGGTTGTCAAGCCGTAAGCAACGCACTCGCTCGCCTCCGACTCTTAATACGATATCGCCGACCGGATCGCGATCCGTAAAATAAAGTGTCAATGAAATAGTTGCCTCACTGCTTCCCGAGTTCAGCACGATGACCGACTCATGACCTTTGAGGAGTGACTCTCCCGCTGGCGGCAATTCACAATCAGGAAAAATCCACATGGTATTGCCCTGTCCCTTGCCCATTCTCTCACCTCCTATCCATTCGTAGTCAGAAACGTTATCTGTCAGAATCTCATTGTTGTACGTCGTTCGTTAACGTAAGCGACTTGCGATACTGCGCAAACTCGGTATCTAGCACGCTCTCCACTTGATGAATCTTCCAACGCAAATGCGCAGTGTCCGTCATATATTCCATGCTCGGTTCCCAACCAAGACGCGAGTCGGCCTCCACGAGCGGAATCGTTGCTTCCGCATTCGCGATTTCTCGGCGGGCGAGCTCCTCCATCCGCTCCAACAATGCCAACGCTTTGCCGGTTTCCCCCTCGCTCAGCAGCTGCCGTTTCAGCTTCCACCACATCTTGACATGGATCGTCGTCTGAAGAGACCTTGCAATAAACTGCCCCAACAGAAACATTCTCCGGCCGTCCTCCAGCTTTCTGTCAGGAGTTAGCTTGAGCGCCTTTTCCAGCAGCTCATTGCCGGTCTCCATCAGCTCGAGCATCCGCTCAAGGCTCCTGATTTCCACATCGATGCGGGATACGCCAAGTGATTGCCGCGGATCATCGAGCGGCTCGTAATCCGTCAATACGATTTCGTTGCCGAACATCGCATGTTTAACAGACGGCATTTGCACAGCTTTTTTAAACATAGGATTGCGGAAAACGAGCGGATAAGACGGCCCGACGCGAAATGGTCCGTACTGATCTTCGTTCGTTGGGATATAATGGGTGATCGCTTCGCTCCACGCGTTCCAAGCTTTCAGAGCAAGCGGTGCGGCAACCTCGCCGAAGTCCCGCTTGGCTAACATCGCCAACGTTTCCTCATATGAAGGACTCGGGCTCCAGTAAGCCCACTTTGCAAGCTCGCTGACAAAGGATGGCCACCAGCCATAATGATGAGATTCCATCAGACCGCTTAAGCCCCATTCTTTATTCGCTTTCTTTAGTGCAACATGTCGCTTGTTCCACTGCCCGGGGAACGGCTCATAAGGAATGACGCCGAAATCCCAAGTGAGCCCGCCCGTATTGCTCATCGCATGCAGCTTAATGCCGCGTTCGCGAGCCACTTCCGCCTCGCTGCTGAAATAGTCACCCGGCCCGACATTCGACAATGTGTAATCGACGCATACATGAGTCACATGCTCGTTGCGCATTTGCTCGAACATCTCGAAGGTCACTTGCAGCGTAATATTCTCCGGCAGCGCGCGAATGAGCTTTAGGCGGTCTTCCTTCGGCGCCCAGCCCCAGTTGTAAGTCCAGAACACGATGTCCGCATCCGGGTTATGCGCGCGAATCGTTCCTGACAGCAGGCTCAGCCACTGCGGAAAGTCTTGGCAAGGCCACCAGCCTGGGCTCGGCTTCGTCTGCGGCTGGTCGGATGGCCAATCGAGGCGCAGTTTGCCCGTCGTATTCAGGTCTTTGCTCGGAAATTCGCAAGATTCTCCGACGAGAATAACACCTTTGAATCTTGGGCATGCCTGGAACACTCGTCCATAGGTGCTTTTGTAATATTCGTTCGCACCCGGGTCGTCCGGATGGAGACGACTACTCAAGTAGCTGTAAACATACACGTCCAGCCCGTATAATTCGGCGCGATCAACCAGATAGTTAAAATCCTGATAGCCTTCAGGCGTTTCATCCACATCCTTCACGAACACCATAATCGCATCGATGCCCGCATGCGCCAACGCATTCAGATGCGAATCGGGGTAACGATCCAATCCCCAGCCGGAATGGGACATTCGAGGAGAGAACAACGGTTCGCGAGTTATGTCCATGCATCCTAGCACCGGTGCTTCTCTTACATTCATCACATCCTCGAGATAATAGCTTCCTTGCGCTGCCCCACGTTCGTCGCATCCGCACACAACGATGCGGCCTTCTTCGGCAACGATACGGTAACTCCGCGTTTTCTCAAGCGCTCCACCCAACGCAGGCAATTGCTTTCTTGTTGCCAGTACGATGACATGCTCTTCTGAGACCGCGACTTCCGCGATGTTCTGCGATCTGGTCAAGCGGACGGAGACGTTCATGCTTGTGAACAAATAATCCTGTAAATCCTTAGCCGTATTTACCAGCGGTGGACCTGCCTCCGCATCTATTACAATGAGCCAGTCATCCGATATTTCCAGCTCGCCTGCACCTGCGCCAATGCTCGGATCGCGGCGGTTCGGCTTATGCACCACTTCCAGTCGCTTGCGAAAATCATAATTGCGCTCCATTTCCCTACTCCTTTTCCATATGCGCCTTTACTATAGTAACTTGTCGCAAATCCCACTTTAAGAAATCAACGAATTTCTAACAAGCGACAAGGCTCCGATCATCCCCTGCTTATCACCGAACGAGCTATGCTCCAGTTGCATATCTACAGAAGCGTAACGATTCGCTCTGAGCAGGATGGTCCGTTTTGTTTCTTCGAAAATGATCGGCAGCTGTTCAAATACGGGACCGCCCAAGTAAATGACTTGCGGATTAAACAAATTAATTACGTTGCTCAAAGCTATGCCTATCGCTTTACCTGATGCAATACAAACATCAAATGCGATTTTATCATTTACCCGATAAGCTTCAGCGATTGATTCAAATTTGCCGCCACTCTGCTTATAAGCTCTCTCGATCCTCGGATACGTAACGATATTCTCCAAACAACCATAATTACCGCACATACATCGCCCAGCGTCTTCATCTGCGGTCATATGTCCCAGCAATCCGCCGACATTATTGGCTCCCCTAAGCAATTGCCCATTAATAATGATGCCAGCCACTATACCATAAGCAATGTGAACGACGATGAAATCCTCCGAATCTTTGGATTTACCTTCCATTATCTCAGCTAGAGCCATCGTTCGTCCGCTTTCGTCCAGATAAACCGGGCAATCAAATCGGCTGTTCAGCCTCGACACAATGTCCAATTCCCCCCAAGCATTGAGGTTGGGAATATTCAATATCCGTTGCATGTTCTTGTCCACGATTCCCGTAACTCCGATTCCTATTCCATCAAGTTCATCTGGATTCAATTGCGATTCCGCAAGGAACAGTTCAATCCTCTCCAGTACACTCTCCAGAATATCCGATTCTTCGTCAAACTCATCTACAAGGTATTCCCGCTCATGAGTAATTCTCATAAGGTTATCCGCCAATGCAAAGCGGATTCGGTACCCCCCAATATCAATACCCAAAAACCGGAATTTCTGAGGATTCAAGTACAACAGCACTTCTTTTCTTCCCATCCCGCTGCCAACACGATCACCTTCGACAACGTAGCTGCGCTCAATGAGCATTTTTGTAATATTAGTAATTGTCGCTTGCGAAAGCCCTGTCATTTCCGCTAACGCTTTACGGGATACACCCTCGCATTTCTGTATAGCCTTCAGAATTTGAATTTCCAATGGATTTAATTTCATCCTAAACTATCCTCTCACTGACAATAGTAAAATCACCTTCCCATTCTATCATATGTATTCATAGTGCTTAGAGGGTAAGGCTTCTGACTGAAATATGATTCTGCCGCTGCTCGAATTACTGCATTAACTTCATTTAATTTATTAAATGAATTATATTACTTATAAACCCGATTGTAAACCCTTAAACCAAATTTAATCCATCGATTACGACTGATTTATAGCCCGTAAATAAACTAACGCAGCCATATAATTTACTTAGTAAATTATATGGCTGCGTTTCTCGCTTGAAATGCGGGGCTGCTCCAGTAGGGGCACCAAACATTCTCTACATTTTATCCCATCGCATACATAACAAACTTTATTACCGTTTCCCGCTATGTCGAATGGATATACTCGCAATTGATAAGTGGAACAGTAAATTAGTGCTCCACGACTACCATCTTATACCCGACGACTTCAGGTAGTGGAATTCGGATGTAACCATCCGATATGTCATACGCGAGAGGCTGCCTCGTTGGCGCTATATAAACTTCCTTGGCGCTATCCCCTCTAATACTCACCACTCCGCCATGCAGGACGGAATGCTCCTCGATCACATTATATTTGCCCCTCAATTCTGGATAAGTCACTTTAACGTGAATCATTTCCATCTGGTCTTTAGCTGTTACCGACACACGCGCTAGTACACCAACTCCTGCAAAGTTTGCGCACCAGTTATGCGATCACTATAATCCGAAACGATCTCTGGCATATCCGATTTAGATAATCTCATAGAAAGAGCTGCCATCAATACCCAGATTTTAAAGGTTCGTTTAATTTCCGCCGCATTTACAATACTCTCCTTAGTTAGGAAAGTAAGCATCGAATTCTCAAGCGCTTTTTTTGCCGCATCATTCGTTTTCCAATCCCGTACAATCTGAAGTAGAGATTCATTCATGTCTTCCGGAATACGTAAACTACGCTGTCCGCCTACATGAGTGTTCGAGCCCACTCCAAGAAAAAATCTATCCTCTAACTTCGTTAAGCATTCGTTATACTGCTCTTTCATCGAATGGTAACCTTCGTGTGCGCGATTGATCACGAAATTACAATATATCTGTCTAATGGTCCTGAATTATTTCCGGGTAAACCTTACGAATTTCAATTTAAATTCCGAATGGTTTTGACTATATTGGTGATAGTCTTTTATCAATGAAAGGTGGTGCCAGGCAATGAAATGGGGAATTAGTACTTATAGTTTAAGTCGCGCCATAATTGCGCAGCAAATGACCGTTCCAGATGTCATCGAATGGACGAAAGAAATTGGAGGAGAGCATGTCGAAATCGTACCGATCGGCTATAACTTGACTGAGCAGCCGGAACTCATTCCAGCCATTCGCCGCAAAGCGGAGCAAGTCGGTATCGCTATCTCGAACTATACCGTCAGCGCCAATTTCGTATTTGAGGATGAGGCGGATTTTCAGCAAGAGATTGCAAGGGTCAAACAAGAAGTAGATATCGCTAACGAGCTTGGTGTGAAGCTGTTTCGCCACGACGTTGCATCGAGACCGCCGGAACAAGTGTCAATCGTTCATTTCCAGAGTGATTTGCCAAAACTGGCGGAGGCATGCAGGCAAATTGCCGATTATGCGGCAGACTACGGAATCACAACAAGCTTAGAAAATCACGGTTTCTATATGCAGGCTAGTGAACGAGTGGAAAGCTTAATCCATGCGGTCGGAAGACCTAATTTCAAGACGACGCTGGACATCGGCAATTTCATGTGTGTCGATGAAAGCTCGGTCAAAGGCGTTCGGAACAATATCGGACTTGCTTCCATGATTCATTTGAAAGATTTTTATTGGCGTCCTAATCACCTTAATCCCGGTCAAGGCTGGTTTCAAACAGCTGGTGGAGATTTCTTACGGGGGGCGATCATCGGGCAAGGTGATATCGACATGAGGGAAGTTCTGCGAATCATTAAAGCTTCCGGTTATGACGGATACATTTCGATCGAATTTGAGGGCATGGAAGACTGCCGCACCGGGACTCTGTTCGGTTTCGAAAACGCAAAGCGCTTGTGGGATGAAGTTTAACCAGCGATAAACCAAACCTCTTGCGACATAGAAGCAGCCACAGCAATTAGCCGTGGCTGTTTCTTCCTTTTTATCTATATTTATAGCTGGATCTATTTTTGGTAAATTTCGGAAAATCGATTGGTTTCCCATTCGCCGCTACGGATTGAACAGACAGTGGAAATACGCAGCTAATCGCTACGGCGTCATAGACATCAACAGCCGGTCGGCGTCCTTCCTGAACGGCCGACGCAAATTCATCCATAACAAAATAATCCCCGCCGAACCCTGCCTCTTCCGCCTTCTCCCGATCCTTCTTCCAAGACGGATGTTCGAATTCGGGAGCTAAATCCCAAATAGACTGCCATTCCACCGTGCCTTGATACGATCTGTCTTGCGATCGACTATTCAGCCAAACGAGCGGGTCCTCCCCTTCGCGCCTGGCCGACAGGAAAGCGCCTTTCGTCCCTTGCAGCCCGAAATGTGCGTAATTAAACGGACGGGCAGAGGAAAAATCGTTCCGCAAATATATAACGGCGCCTTGCTTCGTCCGAATCAAGGTAAGTGATGAATCGCCTTGCTTCCAATATTCTGGCTTCGCTGCGGGATGGTCGGCACCGTACAATTCGGAAAAATAGCCAGATTGAGATGAAGGCTTTGAAACGATCGTCGTCATATAGTCGAACTCGTCCCCGCGATGTATACCGAGCCATTGCGATACCGGTCCGAGCGAGTGGGTTGGATAATTGTTGCCATTATAATCCCTCAACATCTCGCCTCTCCATGTCAATTGGCCGGTTTCAGTATGAGATATCGCCCTCAAATCATGAATATAACCGCACTCGGCGTGAGTAATATCACCAAACTCTCCTTGATCCGAAATATTCTTGACCATCATGTTCAAGCGGAAATAATTGAAGTTCTCGGCCATCATATAAATCATTCCCGTCTGCTCCGCCGTCTCAACTAGCTGCCAACAATCCTCGATCGTGTGGGCTGCAGCGACTTCGCTTAACACATGCTTTCCGGCTTTCATCGCTTGCACAGCCTGCCTGGCATGAAGCATCATCGGCGTTGCAATCAGCACTGCATCGATTGAAGGATCCTCCAGCACCTTATCGTAACTGGTATAAGTCTTAATTCCAGGATTGTCCGATCTCCAATTGTTCAATACCGCTTCGTTCAGATCGCACACCGCCGCCAGTTGGACTTTATCAGGCATCATCTTAACGGACTTGCTGTAACAGCTGCCGCGGACCCCGCCCACGACGGCCAATCGTACCGGTTGATTTGCTCCCATCTCTGCATTCTCTCCTTTGGCGCGATCACACGCCATGTCATTGTTCAGAACTATATCTTTACTATAGTCCGAACGTATAGAGAGATGAATTGAAATAAGTAAGATCTATCCTGAAAAAAATCAGGTTATTGCGCGCTTAAACGATTCCGATATTCCGTAGGCGTCATGCCGGAGTGATGTTTGAAAAATTTGGCGAAGTAATCGGGTTCGATCCCAACCCTCTCGGCGATTTCATAGACGCTCTTCCCCGTAGAGGACAGGAAAATACAGGCATGCTCAAACCTTAATTTCGTAATATATTGGATCGGTGGACAACCGACCATTGTTTTGAATACCTGAATGAAATAATGCGGATGAAAATGAACGAGACCTGCCAGCTTTTCAACCGAGAGCTTCTCCGACATATGGTTCTCGATATACTGAAGCACAACGTTAACTGCTTCCAATTGAGAATGTCCGGTATCAGCAAACTTACAAAGCGGACTGTTCTCGATGTAGTAACAAAGAAGCTGGAGCAATATTGTTTTGCAGCGCAACGCTGAAGTCATATTTTTGCAGGATGAGTAAAGAAGAAGCTCGCGGAACCGTTCTTCAATCGCCGGCCGGTCATTAACATCGATTACCGTGGACAGCCTTATTAAATCAAAAAGCCGTGTCTCCCCAAGAGATGCTGTAAAATGGCAGTAATATTGGGCGAAATGTTCATCATCGGAGGAGGTTGTTATATTCGTTCCTTCAGGCAATAAAACGAGCTGACCTGCTGTAGGACGAATTTCTTCATCATTTGCCCGAATTTTGCAGCTCCCGTCTACAATATAGTAAAGGAGATTATATTCGTAGTTTACATTCGTATAAGACCAGTTTGTACCGACTTGCTGGTAAAATATCGTAAAAATCGATGTTTGAATATTGGCGAGATAGTTTCCAAAGTTTTCTCTCGTATGAGCCATAAGACTTTCCTACCCTCTATTTGGCTTAGCCGGTGCGCCTGTCGGCTTTACCGTATTATAGCTTACTAGGGAATAGAATGGTATCGCTTCCAATACGGTAACTGTGGTGCGAGATATATAAGAGGGCTTACTCGACTATAGTCCAGCTATAAACCATTCAGAGGTCTATGGTGCATATTGGGCCATATTGATATATTAAATATTGGAAATTCACATTAAACCTACTACTAATTTCTGGAGGAATTACGAAATGCCCAAAAAATCTCATCTCTTCTATACTACACTTCTTTCACTTAGTCTGATTATGGTAGGATGCTCTGAAAAAACAGAGAACAATAAAAGCAATTGGAAGGATATCTATGAAGGCCAACAATTAGAAGCTGATTTCAATACTATAAATGTAAAAACAGATGTATTCTCCATTTATGTCGATGAATCGCCTGATCAAGAGATACATTTGGAAATAAAGAATGCCGATCTGAATGAATTGGAGAAAAATTTCAATATTGAAGTTAAACAATCAAGCGATACACTCGATATTGAAATCAAGGGGAAACAGAAGGTAAACCTTGACGTTCTGAACTTGAACGAATTGTTCGGCACGGATCTGCATCTTAAGCTGCCTACTCAAGATTATAAAGAAATATCGCTTAAAAGCGATGTAGGCACCATTAGTTACAGTAAAATAGCAACCGATGAGCTTGAAGTTACGAATAGTGTCGGCGAAATTATTGTGCAGGATATTGAAGCTGGAAAAACCAAAATTAAGAACGAAGTCGGACCGATAAAAATAAACGCGAATCAAATAAACAATGATATTGATGTCGCAACGGAATTAGGAAACATCGAGATCATCTTGGACGAAGCTCCCCAAAATATGAAATTGGCTCTATCAACGGAGCTTGGCCATGTCGATTCGAATCTGGATATTGTAAATGAGTCTAAATCCAGCAGAAAAATTACTGGGGAGAAAGGTTCTAACGGATCTGAGTTAAAGGTACGATCGAGCATCGGAAATATTTCTGTCAATGCCAACTAAATATCTTAAATCTTAAAGCCAGACCGGCGCCTTGTAAACCTCTTTTATCGAATTAGCTTTTAGCAGAACAACTCCGTCGGTTAACGTCTGAACATCTTCTATAACGTTATATTTGCCTCTCGGCTCTGGGTGTGTTAATTTGACATGCACCATTTGCTTGTTTTCTTTTGCCGTTACCGTCACTCTCGCCGTGCTTGGAATACCCTCACACTTTATTACTGGCTGCGGCAGCAGCTGCTTCAGACAGTAGTCTATCATATGCTTATGCACATTCGCTGCATAGGATATGTACGCCCCGAAGATTGGGAAGCAGAACTGAATGATATTGCCTGACCTCGCTACTGCTGGTCGTCCGGCATTTGCGGATCGAACATGTGGTAGATATTGATCCTAATACGAATTGGATACCTTTTAACCTATTAGGCAATTGGGTCAATAGAAACCCTTCTTCTTCTTCTTCTTCTCTAATCATTAATAATTTCGAGAATCAAGTTATGTCCGCAAATAAAGAAAAGTAAGCCCAGAACTCCGCATGGAATGGGCTTACTTTTAAGCAAGGAGGCTGGAACGGGAAAGGACATTACCATTTTCCTCTCCCGATCCTTCCTTCATCCGTTATTCTTTTAGCGGAATGACCATGTCATTCCTTATCTCACGCGATACTCATCAAACAACTTAGGTATAATTTCCGTTGAAGCACCAGGCATTTGAGGAAGTATATAATGACCATCTACTACGGTAGCCGGCTCCACAAAAATATGACGGATCCACGGGATGTATTCCAGCATAATAGCCCCTGGTGTTGAGGCGACTAAATGCTGATGAATTTGCCCCATATCGCCGACATGCGGGCAAACCGGAATATCGTATGCAGCCGCTAAACCAGCTACTTGCTGCCACTCTGTAATACCGCCAACACGAGTTACGTCAACCTGGCAATATTCGATTGCCCCTTGGTGGATGTAATCACGGAAAGCGTATTTCGTATAGACATGTTCACCTAATGCAATAGGCACATTAAGTGCATCAGCAAGCTTCTTATGGCCCATAATATCATCTGGGTTTAATGGTTCTTCTAACCAGAATAAATCAAACTCCTCTAGCTTCTTGCCCCACGTCATAGCTGTATTGATATTCCACTGTTGGTTCACATCGATCATGAAAATCGTTTGATCTCCTATCGCCTTGCGAACAGCTTTACACCGATCATAATCCTCATGTGAGTCTGATTTTCCCACTTTAATTTTTACTCCTGTAAAGCCTTGCTCGACAATTTCAGAAACATCCTTAATCAAACGTTCTTTGGACCAATTCAGCCAGCCACCGTTTGTATTATAAGCTTTTATTTGTTTGGATTTATGTCCGCCAAGATACTGCCAGAGTGGCTTATTCGAAGCCTTCGCCATAATATCCCAAAGCGCAATATCCACTGCAGCCAATGCCATATGAGTAACACCAGCTCTACCAATCCAATGCATTTTGCCAAAACGCAGCTCGTCCCAAATTTCTTTAACCATAAATGGATCTTTGCCAATTAATAAAGGTGCATAATAACGATCAATCGTATCGACGATCATATCATCGCCATGTGCACAAGTTCCCGTATAACCATAACCAACAAAACCCTCATCGGTAAATATTCGTACACCTGCAAGTCCCCAATGCGTTGCAACATTAATCGCATCCGTAATTGGCGGTGTAATCGGTACGTGCAAAACAAAGCTTTCTACTTTTACAATTTTCATAGACTCCATCTCCCTAGTCAAGCGTAAACGGCTGTCGCCGTCCTTGCGGCATAAGCTCGTTTCGCGGTGGTTATATAGAAATGAATAAGTGTGAAACTTATAAATTCTATATAACTAAAAAGAATAAATTAGTAACCAAGCATAGCTCCACCATCAACGGGAAGCGCCACACCTGTAATAAAACTAGATTGTTCACAAGAAAGAAAAAGTGCAGCTTGAGCAATTTCCTGGGTAGTAGCCGGGCGAGATAATGCATGCATATCATTCAAAGACTGCCTGGTTGCTGCAGGATCCACCTGCTGTTCAATCCAGTTTGCTAATAAAGGTGTACTTACACCCGCTGGACATATACAGTTCACGCGAATACCCCATGATGCATAGTCCAAAGCCAACGACTTTGTTAGTGCGATAAGCCCTCCTTTTGTTGCAGCATAAACTGGATTTTTCTTCTGGCCGACCAAACCGTTTAATGAAGCCATATTAACGATAGTTCCTTGTGTTTCCTTTAATTCTTCAATGGAATGCTTAATCATAAAAAACACACTTTTTAAATTGATATCAAATAGATGATCCCATTCCTCTTCCTGTACATCCTCTAAAAACTTGGGTAATATAACTGCTGCATTATTGACTACAATATCGATTTGCCCAAATTGACGTTTGGTTTCTTGGATTAACTTTATTACATCCGCCTCTTTGGAAACGTCCGTCTTTATCGCAGTCACCCGAACACCTGAAGCGAGTAAATCTTCTGCTAGTAAAACAGCGTCCTTCTCATTCCAATCAGCGATCACTACGTTAGCACCTTGAGCAGCAAACAAACGCACAATCGCTTCACCGATACCTGAACTGCCGCCGGACACGATGGCAACTTTTCCAGTTAAACTCATAGCATGCAACTCCTTTCTCGGTTAATATAATTTATCATGTATGATTAATTATAAAAAAAGAGAAATTTCAAATAAAGTAATTTCTCGTACGAACGTGTGAGTTTTGTAAGTGTGTCATCAATGCTTCTTCAGCAGACTGTTTCTCTCTCTTTATTAGAAAATGAATGATTGACATATGCTCATCCCATTCAGTCTGAATGTCTTTTTCTTCTAAATCGGTTTGATATAATGATAAGTATCTTTGTATCTTCTCAATGTACGAATCAACTAAATTCTTTAAAGAATAGTTCTCACTATACTCTAAAATTAATCCATGCAAGCTCCGATTCATTTCAGAAATCAAACGGATCTTTTCATCACTTTCAGTCGGCAGCGCACTAGTCCACCCATTCATATCTTGATTCAATTTTTCCAATTTAGCATCTGGAATTTTGAGAATAGCCTTGTTAAGTGCTAAACATTCCAATTGCATGCGGATCTCAAACATTTCATCAAGCTCCTGGAGAGACATCTTTGCTACAAACATACCTTTGAATGGAACCATATTAACTAAACCTTCGGCTGTTAATCTAGATAGTGCCTCGCGAATGGGAATATTGCTGACCTCGAGATCACGACCTAATTGATCGATATTGATTTTATCACCGGCAGCAATTTCATGGTTAAGAATTTTCCCTTTAAGAATAGTATAAATCTCATCAGTCAATACATAACGACTTAGACCTTTTTTCAAATTACCCAAACCACCTTAGCTTCAACAAAATCGTACATGATTTATTATATCAGGCGCTACTTACATTTACAATAAGTAGCACCTCATCTAAACCATATAAGGATGAAGCTATAACTCCTCTGCTAGTTTTCTTTAACGAGCCGATTCGTCAGCTTGCCCATCTTCTCAATCTCGATCGTGACGATGTCACCATCCTTCAAGTAAACCTGCTTATCTTCCGGATAACCAAGGACGACGCCTTCTGGTGTTCCAGTCAGAATAATGTCTCCAGGTACAAGAGTCATATGCTGCGAAATATAGCTTACAATCTCATCACAATGGAAAATCATATCCGACGTATTGGAATGCTGACGGACTTCTCCGTTAACCGTGCATTTAATATCCAGATCATTCGGGTTTCCGATTTCATCCGCAGAGACTAGATACGGTCCAAGAGGCGAAAACTTATCGCATGACTTACCTAAAAGCCATTGCTGTGTACGCATTTGCAAATCTCTTGCGGACAAATCGTTCACATTGCAATAGCCAAACACATGGCTAAGTGCGTCCTCTTTCGCAACATACTTAGCGGTTTTACCGATAACTATGACAAGCTCCGCCTCGTAATCTACTTTCTTCGTCACTCTTGGAAGAGGAATATCATCGCCATGCCCTGTCAATGTGTTGTTGAATTTATTGAACAGAATTGGAAATTGAGGGATCGCTGCGTTCGTTTCTTCCGCATGCTTGCGGTAGTTAAGACCGACGCAGATAATTTTATTCGGATGCGTCACACATGGGCCAAGCGTCAGCTTTGCTTCGTCGAGCAGGTATGAACTGCTGTTTCCAGCCATCTCCAATGCTTGTGATGTGAACTGAGCAAGCCTCGCAACTGCAGCCTCACCACCATCGATCACTTCGTGAACGGTCGAAGGTACGAAGTCTCCAGGCTGCGTAGGCATATCTATTAATGCGCTCGCAACATCCAAAATCCCCTTTTCTGTTACGACCCCCAATTGATAAGTACCGTTGTTTATAAATGTTAATAGTTTCATTATAAATACCCCTTCCTCTTGTCATTTTCTACTATTTAAGCGTTTTTCCCGAAAGTAGCGCCTCCATCAATATAGAGAGGCGAGCCCATCATAAATTTAGATTCATCCGAAGCGAGAAATAAAGCAGCTTGTGCAACATCCTCAGGTGAGCCAAGCTCCTCACTAAGTTGACGTTTCTTAAGTGCAGCAATCGCAGCTTCCGGATCATCGTAGGATGTTTTTAAGTAATTCTCTACGAAAGGTGTTAGGATTGTTCCGGGTAGAAGAGCATTTACACGGATATTGTATGCTGCGTAATCGACTTGCATCGACTTCGTCAATGCCAATACTGCTCCTTTTGTTGCCGAATATGAAGCTCTTCTGGCTAGTCCGATTTCTGCAACACAGGACGACATATTAATAATGCTGCCGGATTTGCGTTTCATCATATGCGGAAGCACATATTTGGAAGGCAAGTATACACCCCGAATATTAACCTGAATAACGCGGTCCCATGCATCGGGCTCGACTTCATGCAAAGCTCCTACGCCGCTAATTCCCGCATTATTAAAGAGCACATCAATATAACCATATTTTTCAATGATTTGATTGACCATTTGCATGACAGATTCGGGATTAGTCACATCCGCATGGATGAAATGACCCGCTCCTCCAGCAGCATGAATATCCTCTACCGTCTCTTTTCCTTTGGCCTCATCCAGATCGTTCACAATTACAGTTGCTCCCTCACGAGCGAACAGCAAAGCCGTACTTCGGCCGATACCAGAACCAGAGCCTGTAATTAAGATGATTTTATTTGCTAATCTCATATAATGCTGCCTCCTTAGATCTGAGATAAACGACTCGCCAATTGACGAATTTCAACCTTCGCAATATCCTTCTTCTCTTCCCATATATGCTGCGGCATAGAGCAGCTCACTGCTGCGATCGCTTCACCTGACTTGGATAAAATCGGGGCTGAAACGCAGTTGAACCCGACAATAACCTCCTGTTCATCGAAAGCAATCCCTTCATTACGAATTTCCACTAGCTGTTTAACCAAATCTATCTTCGTTTTGAGTGAATATGGTGTATTGCTCGTTAATTCGTCAACCGGATACAATGAATCTAGATCCGTATCGGATACGAACGCCAACAGCACTTTCCCGAGGGCAGTCACATGAGCAGGGAACTTCATACCGGGAGCGGAAGCTAGCCTGACCATAGTCGGTGCTTCCTCCTTAGCCAGATATAATACTTTATTACCTTCCAATCTAGCTAACTGTATCGTCTCCTGAAGACGATCTCTCGAGAGGCTCGCTTCTCGGTGAAACGACGTGATCAAATCCTGACCTTGCGAATAAGAAGCCCCCCACCTTCCGGGCTTAGCGCCGATCGCGTATGTATCGTTAGCATCTCTACTAACCCAATTGAGCGTTTCCATAGTCTGCAGTATAGAGTACATAGAGCTCTTATGAATGCCAAGCTGATTGCACAGATCAATTAATCGATGCTTATGGGGTTCGTCTGATACCAGACGCAAAATCCCATCTGCTTTCTCCAATGCAGGTACCCAATATTTTTTGTCCATACGATCATCCTCTGTACATTATAGAAAACCGAGTTTTATATACAAACTCATTTTATAGCACTACAGTTTATTTAGCAATCCTAATTTTTATTAAAAAGCTATAGCTTCTAGCTTTATTAAAAGATTACATAAAAAAGAAAGGTACCACTATTGTTATAGGCGGCACCTTTTCTCATTTTCACATATTCCTTTGATTGCAGGTTGCTCTCGTCATAACCATCCGATGTGAACAGCATGACATCGATTCCACGCCCAATCATTGCTTGTTTCAAGTATTCCAAATACCTCTTATCATTGCCGTAGCTTCCATACTCATTTTCAATTTGCATCGCTATAATCGGTCCGCCATTCGTACATAGAAGCGGCAAAAGTTTAGCTAGCAACACATCATAATAAGCATCAATTTTATTCAAATAAGGTTCATAATAATAAGCGCATCTTTTCTTCTTTAAGAAGCCCTGAAGGCAATCCTCCGAATTCCCATTCTGCACAAATATACGGACTCGGACGAATCTATCCCACCAATATTCCGGAACTATACGAAAATAATGCAGGGCTCCCGACAAAATACGAATAGGCTTGTCATTATACATAAACTGTTTTCCTTCGATAGTAAATGAAGACATTGTTGTTGCCCCATCCCTAATATTAGTTAATATCAACTTAACTAGATCCATCCGTTTTGAAAATAATAAAAAGATTGTATTTCTTCAAAAAGTAACACAAATCGACTACTATTTAATCACTTTTCTCTGAATTCAACCTAAAATATTAATAAGGGGAAGGCATCACGCCTTCCCCTTCCCCAATTTGATACAATTCCCATGATAAGTTTATTGTATTATGGCTTCGGCTACGATAGCCAAGTCTACAATATCTACCTTACCGTCTTTATTGACATCCGCATTCATATTCCAACCTGCCTGACCTTGTTGTTTTCCATAGGCTCCTGCAACAATACCCAAGTCCCCAATAGAAACAATTCCATTACCACTGACATCTGCTGTTATTTTTTTGTTTTCAAATGCCTGAACTGCCCCTTCAAGCGTAACTTTGGCATTCTCCACCTGAACCTGAGTAACATTCGGGTCATTAGCTGTTACACTCGCGTTGTCGATGGCTGACTGAAGGATTGCCTTTGAACCCGTCAAATACTGACCGTCCTTATTTCCTTCTACTGCAGCATCATGCTTAACTTGAGCACTTGTAATTAAGGTATTCAGCAATGTCTTATCCACTGGTACTGAAGGTAAAATAATTTGTGTGCCGGAAGAGGCACCGTTAATTTGCATTTCACTACCTAGACCGTTGGCAATTGTAATATTGCTAACACTAAAGGCTGTATTCGTAACTTCGGTTACAGCTTTGGCGGTAAAGCTAAATTTCAGCAAATCTCCTTGGGGAACAAATCCTTCAGGATTTATGCTTGCAAGAATAATCCGAACATGTCCCGGCTCTGTCTCTTTTTGGTCGATGACTTGCAATCCGTCAACAAGTGAAGTCACCGTACCCAGCTCCATATTCGCCGAATCATAAGTAAGAGTCAGCTCTTTCGCATGTATAAGCTGGAATTCACTTTGTGTAACGTTTCTCAATCCCATCGTCAAATCCAATGCTTCTCCAGTTATTACCTGCTGTTGACTGGTAAGGGTAGCCTGAGGCGCGGATCCTGGTAATACCGTCACGCTGATGCTTGTTGTCAGAGCCATGTTGTTCGGATTTTCAATTCCGTCAGGCAAAGTTACTGTTCCGTTCACGGTGAACGTCTGGCCTGTTTGTAAAGACGGATCATAAGATGATGCATTCACATCCCATGTCACAGTGGCATCCTGGCTTCCCGCAGTATCGGTTACCAGCTCGACGGTTGTAGGCAAGCCAAGAGCCTCTGCTGTCTTTGCCGTTCCGTTCGCAACCCCAGTGATGGGTTCCGGCGCTGTTATTCCAGTAATGGTCGGATTCTGCATTTCCACTGTGTATGCATTTACCGAAACATTAGCGTCCGGCATTGTAAATGTGCCACTTACAGAAGAGGCAGAAGGACTTGCGACCAAGTAGCTGTTGTTCTGGAATGCACGGTTATCTGTCAGAGCAACAGGGTCACCTGCTGGGTCAAGAACATAGACAGAAATGATTTTGTAGCCCGCTTTTGGTGTTACTGTGAAGGAAACAGGATCATTAACGTTTGCAGTTGTTTTGCTGAGAGTAACTGTTCCGTTTGTCACAGTAGTTGTGAGAGTGCGACTTTCCGATGCAACAAACTGTGCTGTTACTGTCACTGCGGAAGCAGGCATTGTGAAATCATACTTTGACTGATCGGCAGTAACGGTTAGTGGAACGCCGGCGCCGGTTGCATCAAGAGCAATCAGTGAACCCGGAACCATTTTATAGCCTTGTGCAGGAGTTATCGAGACAACAGCATTGTCGCCATTTGCTGCGTTTGCCTTGTTTACGGTGAGTGTGCCGTTTGTGATACCAGAGGCAATGGTTACAGTATTGGTAGGAATGAATGAAGCTGTAACGATTACGTCGCTAGCAGGCATTGTGAATGTAGCATCGTCTGCATCGTTATCAACGATAATCACATCGCCGCTTGCATTGTATACAGTAACTTGTTGGAACTTATAATTAGCGTTCGATGTTGCAGTAACTGTTACCTTATCGCCTTCTTTAGAAGATGGTGCCACGCTAACTGAGCCATTTTGAATATCTGTATCGACTGTGATGTTTTGTGATGATACCGGGGCAAACTGTGCTGTTACGGTTACATCGCTTGCTGGCATAATGAACTGATTTGCAGCATTTGTTGTAATTGTGTTATTTGAAGTATCCTTTACAACGACTGAACCAGGAACGAGTTTGTAGCCTGCAGCCGGAGTTGCAATAACACTAACGATTTGTTCGTTTGATGCACTTGCCAAATCCATTGTAATTGTGCCATTACTTACGCTGCTATCAGCGATTGCATTGTAAGTTGTTGCACGTGTGAATACAGGCGTAATTTCAACATTGCCTGTAGGCATTGTGAAGGTGTAGTTGCCAAATGTTTCATTGGATAAGGTTACAGGAACATCGTTACCGCTTGCATCTTTTACAGTCAAAGAGCTAAGAACATATCCATTATTCGCTTGCGGGCTAACGATTACTGTTTCGCCAGGTTGTGATGTGGAAGCTACTGTACCCGCGAAGGATGCTAACAATTTATTGGTGTGAGCCGGGTTGATACCGGTTACGTTTGCTGTGGAAACGTTTGTTGCAACATTACCGTTTGACCCGTGTACGATGTTGATTTTGCCACCTGCATATAATGCGATCGGCGAACCAATAGGAGTACCGCTGCTGTTTGTTTGTTGCAAAGTCCACTCTTTGTCCGGTGTTACGGTGGTTAGCAGCCATGAGTTAGAACGATCAGCATCGTATTCGCTTAGAAAGTTTTGCTTTTGTTGTTCGCTGAATGCTTGGTTAACCATTGCGTCTTTCCATGCTTTGATGCTCGCCAAATGTGCCGGAGTGAGTCTTTCTACTGAACCCATGCCAAAGCCAGCATCAAGAGCGGCTACGAGTGAAAGTTCTCTGCCAGTTTGTTGTATGCTTCCAGTGCCAACTCTGTAAATTTGATGGAGCAAGTTACGCTGCATCATGTAAGCTCTTGAGTCTGTAACAGGATCTGCTTGGTCGGATGGTGCGGACAAATTGAAATTCGGGACGTTAACGGTTACCGAGCCGTTCCATAACTCGTGGTTGAGGATATCCCACTGGTTTGCCCACAGAGCACTGTTAACGAGGTATAAATTGTCTTTGTTGTTTAGATTTTTATAGAGAGTGGAAAAAAACTGATTATATGCCAACTGCATATATCCGTTTTTGTAAGTATCCTCGAGACCATCGCCAGATGCATCCATAACACCGGAGTCATTCATTGTTTGTGCTAAGCGCATTGCAATTTGTTTTGCAATACTTGCGCCACCCAAGAAAGCACTATATTGTGAAAGCCAAAGTCTTGCTACAGATGCGCCTGTAGAGTATGAAGAAACAAATGCACCTGTTCCTCGTGCGCCGCGTGTACCACCGGTAACTTGCCACTCGTTTGCACTGATCTTAGTAGCACCCGTATATTGGATGATTTCCGAGCCAATGCGAATGTACTTTCCGGGGGCATCTCTAACAATGTCTCCAAAAAGTGAAGCGTCTGCTACGTAAATCGTTGTGTCAGTAGTCGATACCGGACGTGTCAGCACAGTTGTTGCTGCTGTTGCAAGATCAGGATTTGCACCATAGGTGGTTAGATATTGCGTGTCATTATCGCCACCATGTCCGATGTAATCCGACATGGTGTGGAAGCCTAGGTATACCCCATTATTTGCGGCAACATCAGTCATCTGAGCTCTGGCAGCTTGATCGGAATGACCCCAACTGCTATTAAATCTAAAAGAACCGTTGTGATCAAACGGACCGACTGCGCTTACAATGTTATAAACGTATTTTATACCTGCAGCAGCCGCGGCTTTAGTAACAGAATCTACATTTGCGGTACTAAGGCTACCGGTATTTACTTCGGTAAAAAGAGCAGCAGGAGCGGTTTTTTGCCACTGTCCGTCAACTGTAGGATGAGGCAAGCCTTCGCCGAGCTCAATATCTTCAACTGTATTCAGGATATTTGTTGACTTAGTGCCAAACAAAGCTATTGAAGAACCGACAATGCTGGCATCCTCCGGATATGCGGAATTGATAAGTGCAGGAACACGCTCTTTTGCAATTACACCAAATGATTTCATTGTGAAGTCCGTTTGATTAACTTTATCGTTATTAACCCATGCGAAACCGCCTACGATACGATCTGTTGGATGTGTGTAATCGTTTGTGAAAGACTGCAGAAAGCTTCCAAAAGGAGCAACCACTGCCGCCTGACCTTGCCAGGACATACCACTTAAGTATGTATTGTCCTGTTTTGTATACCCTGGTGGATATGTGAGGCTAGCCCACTCCTGCGGCCAGCCGCCAACTGTTTTGTCGTTAAGGTCGTGAATACCGATTGCGAAGTCGTGGTTATATACTACTCCAAGAGCTCCACCGACAACACTTGAAATGGTTGTCTTAATAGGACCCCACAGCAGTGTTTCCATATTAACACTTGGCGGGGCAATAAGATCAGATACTGTAAATGTTGTGTAATCCCCTTTGTCTACGACCTTAACATCTACTTGAGCATTGATTGTTGCAAACGTAAATTTCAATGTGCTTGTTGCACTATCATATGTCATAGAAGTTGGTTTCTGAGATGTACTGTTTGCAATCAAAGAAATAAGATATGCGTCACCATGTTCGACTGGAACATAATCTTGACCGTTGATTGTGCTAACCATATTTGTGATCTGTCCTTCTCCATTGAGATACATATTTACCGCACCCATGCTGATTTTAAATGCATTAGCAGTTTGAGTCGGAACCCATGATGCGGTAAGTGTAATATCCGAAGTTATTGCGGGTATAGTGTTATATGGCACGCCGTTCACTCTCCAGCCGGCAAAGTTGTAGCCGCTTCTTTTGGGATTCTGAGGCATGGTTACTGTGTTGCCGTTGGTAACCTGAACGACAGACGGAGCTGTAACGCCATCGTTATAGTCAAATGTAACATCGCTGGTACCAACGTTATTCCAGCTGGCTTGCAATGTGATATCCGATGTTACCGGAGTGGTGAAATGATAGGGGCTACCGTTTAATGTCCAGCCGGCAAACACGTAACCCAGATTTGGGTTAACCGGTGTTTCAGGTAATGAGACGGTAGTACCAGTAGGTACTGATACTATGGATGTTGTGCTGCCTGCATAGTTCGGGTCAATGGTTACTTTGAAGTTGTTGAATACTTCAAGTTGAACCCAAAGAGGCTGATCTCCTCCTCTGACCTTTGTGTCGTCCCAAATATATCCGGCCGACCAAAAACGAACATACCGCACATCACTCATAGAAAATGAGATGTCGTTGCCGTCCACGGTTTCATAAGTCATGGTATTATAATCGCCACTAAGATTTTTGCCGAGCGATTTTAAGCCGCCCGCATCGGTTAAGTCATTGTTATAAACGGTTGTCCAGTTTGTGGCATCGGTTGAAATTTGGACAGCTTGATAAAAACTTCTCGCATGAGGAGGCGGGCTTTTATAATACTGCCATGTTTTAATATTGTTGACCGCTTTAACGCTGCCAAGATCGATCTGCATGTAAGCAGCACCATGCATGCTTTCTTTTGTTGATACCCAGTAATCGCTATTAAGCAAACCGGATGTCAATTGCGGTATTCTGTTTGCTTGTTGGAAGTCAGACGTTGAAAGAGGACCGCTAAAATTTCCAAATGTAGGAGTTATTCCATAAGCAAGATTGCCGACCGGCGTTTGAGTTGCAGCGCTAACAGATGTTAATGGAACAAGCGATGTAACAATAATGCAAACTGCGACGATTATTGAAAGGAAGGACTTTCTTGTTTTCATTTTGATTACCTCCATTTTTTTAGAATTTGTGCGCATTCCCAGAAGCAACCTGCTTGTTCAACTGCTACGGAGTCAATATCGATCTGACCTCGCTGAAGCGCTTTCATTTGTTCATTATTTGACCTCCATTTTTATTTTTATATGCTCAACAGGTTGAAACCCGGTAAAGCCAATACCAAGTATCATGAAGATCAGTTAGTAGATGCTCGACCCACAGATTCAAGCGCAATCAAAACTGCCCCATATGCAGGGTCAAATAACTTTTTACAGATTGTCATTTTATTCAACCTTTCACTAACTAAACTTTCAAATTTATCTTTCAAAATCGAACAATTCTCTATTGACGAACCAGTAACCAAAAGGGAAACATTTTCGTTATCAAACAGTTTCCTGTATACCGTTTCCACCATATCATACAGGTCCCCAGCTGCATTTTCTAAAACTTGAGTAGCTACTTTATCCCCGTCTAAAGCAGCTCTATCAACAATTTGAGCTAAACATGCAATTTTATCCTTCTCAGGTGTTTTCATAACAAAATCGATAAGGTCTATAGGTTCGCTGATTTGAAGTCTTTCACAGAACCTTTGTGTCAATGTTGTAAATGGCAGCCTATGATCCATACTTCGTAAAACAGACCTCATTGCCTGCATTGCAATAAAATAAGCTGAACCCTCATCTCCCAATAAATGCCCGTATCCACCACTATGCATAGTTTCAGCGGAAGAATTAACGCCATAACAAATCGAACCTGTACCGGAAATAAGTACAATACCCTCTGTTTTGCCCAATCCACCGCATAATGCAATATGCGCATCATCTGTTATTGTAATATTGCAATCAAACCCCAAGCCTGAAAAAATGTCCCTTAAAATCTGACCTGAATTATTTTTGACTACTCCTGCAGAACCAATCGCAATACTTTGGCAGTTTTGAGGAGATAATTTTAAAGTATCCAATCCAGAAAAAACCAGATCATTAAAGTGCTTTGTTAAATTTTCGGTTGTGTTTGTATAAATATTTCCGGATCCACCAAATCCCTCATACAATATTTGTTTGTCTAAGGAAGCAAACTTGATATGTGTCTTTGTTCCTCCGCTATCGATTCCAATTACAAACTTCATTTATTATCCCTTTCACCTACCGTTTTTGAGATAAACCCATCTGCTTTTTCAAGCATACCTATCGCCTGCTCTTTTGAAGTTTCCGTTAAAATCATTACGATCGCGACCTTCGCATTGTTGCCTGATAAATCAAAATATTTTTTAGCCGTATCATAATCAACGTTTGTAACACTTTCTACAATGCGAATTGCTCTATCTACCAATTTGGCATTCACTGGCATTACATCAACCATATAATTTTTATATACTTTCCCCAGTTTTATCATGCTCCCGGTTGACAGCATATTTAAAACCATTTTTTGTGAGGTTCCGGATTTAAGGCGTGTCGAACCAACTATAACTTCAGGGCCAACAACAGGAGCAATAACGATATTGCAATAACAACCAAAAGCAGGATCGGAGTTGTTGCACAGGCCTATTGTAAATATGCCTGCTTCCTGAGCCTTTTTTAATGCTCCAACTACATATGGTGATCTTCCGCTTGCTGATATGCCTACCAGAACATCCTGATCCTTTATGTTATAGGTTGAAATGGTTCTTTCACCATCTTCAAAGTGATCTTCCATTCCATCCAAGGAAGATGAATATAACGCTTTTTCTCCTCCGGCCATAATACCTTGAACCATTTCATCCGGAACGCCGAAGGTTGGAGGACATTCCGAAGCATCTAAAACACCTAGACGGCCACTCGTACCTGCTCCGATGTAAAAAAGCCGTCCGCCTTTTGAAAGCTTGTCTGTAATAGAATCAATCGCCGCTGCAATTTGATGTAATTGTGACCTTACAGCAGAAACTGTATTTCCATCTTCATCGTTCATCATTTTAGCGATTTCTGTTGTTTCCAATACATCGATATTTTCAGAATGTTTATTTACTTGTTCAGTTGTAAGCATAAAAAGTTTTTCTTCCACCATAACACCTCACATCATTCAGATTATATACCCGGTGCTTCTACTTTTTTGAGAATTCCCCCACTTCTCATATAGTCATTACATCTTCTGCTATATTCATGCTGAAATGCTTCAAGCACAATTTCAAAGTTTAAAATTTGTACATCCTCCCTCTTTTCATCATCGGTAATAAACGGTTCCCCTTCTTTTATAATCGGGTATCCTTTGTCGTCCACTCCTGCAAAGCTATTAGATGAACGGTAAGCTACAAGTAATTCTTCAAAGATATTTAAGCCTGTTCCATCTTTTTCTTTCCAAACAACATCAACAAAAGACACATCCGAACTGAGGGAAATGCAATTGTCCTTTAATTCCCATGCTGCTGCATCCGTGCTGCAATCCATAAATTCCTTGAAGTATGGGATTCTGATTTTAATGCTTGCCGGCAGCTTATGAAACTCATTGCGTATTTCAATACGGGCCCCTGTATCGTTAAATACCATCTTTGCAGAAACTTTCCCCATCTCCGTAGGTGCGTTTTCCAATGAAACCTCTTGACCCGCCTTTGCCCATTCAGGAGATATTACGCTAAATAAGTATAAATTTCTTTCATTTGGTTCCAGACCTGAAGCCCCACCATGCTCCATGACCAGCATATTACGAAGTACCAGAGCGACTTTGGCCGCAGCCCAGGCATGAGGTGTAGGGCATTTGGGTTCTACATGGCGGTCCGTCCATGGAAATACCAAATTTTCGAAACCCTCGTGGGTTGATCCGCAGTGAAGCAATACATGATATAAGTCAATCAAAGCCTTTTTTGATTCCCCCAGAACAATATACTGTTCGATAAGATTCGTAGTAATATATTGGTGTAAATACAGACCATGTCTGTAAGTCATTACGCCTTCTGCATAACCCATTCTCATCTTATCTAATGTTGCATGCACCCGCTTGTCATCAGGCTCTAGGATCTCAGTAGGATATACCAAAAGAACATTTTCCCAATCACAATTGGTTTCGTATTCTTCAAATTTTTCTGAAGCAGCTTTCCCCGTCAAAAATGAATAAAGTCCTGGTGGTACATAACCGTCATCGCCGCTGGTTGCTTGGATAGCATGATGTAACGAAGCTAAGTACTCATCATGAAGTTTCTTCCACGCTGTCGAATCTTCATCCATTTCCAGCTCTCTTGCAAGGGAGATAGCAGCCCTAAGCCCCAGTATGGAGAGGAGGTTATGAGAAGTATAATGGCCTTGTATCATCTCTGCATCATAGGGATATGCCGGTGGCATTAAGCCATACTCATTTTCTTTTCTTGCCATCTCGATCCATTGAACAGCATCTTTAATACTTTGATAGATTTCTTTGGCATAATTAAAATCTCTAGTGATCAAACAGTGATGGGCTAATGTATAGATCATATGTCCGTGAGAAGACCAAAGCTCTTTTCCGTGCGATAGGCTTGTATCACAATACAAGCCATCTTCCAACTGCCTTTTTAAAATCTGATCAAAACTCGTTCTTGCCAGCCCATCCCATCCTTTAAGATCATAGGCCAATCTCATGTCGATAAAGTCAATCATAAAGAAATTTGGATAAGGCAGCCCGCTTGTCTGAAAGCGCTCTCCATCTCTCGTTCTTGTTGCCAGCAACAAGTGGACAAGACTCGCTAGCTGAGCCTCCTGAACACGTTTTTCCGGAAATGAAAAGCTTCCACCTTGCTGCATTAGATTTTCCCAGTAGACAATAGTTTTATTTTGATAAAAGTCGTAATCGGCTTCATCCATTTTCTGAATAAATTCCACCTCTGATAATTCCACAGGAACTCTTGGCATCTTAAAAATCAGTGTAATGTTTTCGCCTGGATCAAGTTCTTTTTCATAATGTGCAAGACATACGGCTGAGTCCTCTTTAACATCAAATTCCTTACCGCAAAACTCTCCTGAATATAGTTCTCCCGGTATTACCTCGTTATAAGTGCAAGGAGAAAAAGTATATATAAGCTTATTATCACGTATAGCCTTATTATCATGAATTTTGTACATCCATTCTTCCGAAAAATCCATGTTTATGTACTCATATGTGGCATAATCCAAGTCTTGAAATCTATAGTCTTTTCCCGTGCTACGACTTGCAGAAGAAAATGCTGCTTTTGTGCGATCTGTCCCCTTATTCTTAATCATTACTTTAACAAAATTTATCGTGTTGCTCTCGTCCTCACCATCCAGCTGTGCTGCAAACATCTCGATGTCATAACGCAAATTGCCCTCAGTCCAGTCATATACCACTACCGGAATCCAACCTTCAAGATAGGTTTTTTGTCTTGCAAAAAGAGGTTTTAGTGGTTCACCGTAAAAGAAGCATAATTCTGCATTTTTTGTAAACAGAGCTCCATCGAAGGTCACCTGTGTTACATCAGGTTGAAATGGTACTCCAATTGTTGTTGTTGACTTTGCAAGATAACACCACTCACGGTTATTGTCATCGACGGAAGTGTCCATCATTGATTTTCCGACAATTTCTCCTAGTTTCATGTTCATCCTCCGTGTGCCAGCATTAGCTAAGCACGATCAAAATATTATGTTATGTAATCATTAAAGCTGATTTGAAGAAATGTTGCGTTTAATATTCAACTTAATTGAAATTCAAACAATCATATTAAAATAAGCATCGGAGGGGATAAAAAAAGATGACCCCTGCAATACAGGAATCATCTATTTATCGTTCTCAGTTTAGGACTGTTTAATCTTTTCATTCCTGAATATACTCGGACTAACCCCTGTAAATCTCTTGAAAACCGTAGAAAAATACTGACTTGAAGAAAATCCCAGCATATGTGCGATAGGGGTTACTCCGTGATCATTCTTTAGAATTAAGTTTTTTGATGTTTCTATTTTACTTCTCAAAATGTATTCATGTGGAGAAATACCGATTTTTTCTTTAAATACCTTTGCAAAATAAGATTCTGACATATGCATGATATCTGCTAAATCAGAAATCATTACTGAATTGAAAATATTTTTTTGTATGTATTCCAGTACCGGTTGCAAGTCATCCTGCTCTATAGGATTTATTGACTTTTCACTTTCTGTCAACTTTATTATAAAATCAGTAATCCAGCAGCGAATCAAAAGATCCTTGTAAGGACTCTGCGTAAAATACAAATCAATGATTCTGTCAAATAATTCTTCAAACTTATAACATGCACGAAACCGCCTTTTTTTTATCTCCTTTAGCGCATTTAGCAATTTTTCCCCATCTTCATCTAAGAATCCCATGAAATTATTACTATCTTCTATATTTATCACGAAATAATAAAAAAGTGATTTATCCTCAAAATATGACCCAGAGCTATGAACTTCATCGGGAAAGACAATAAAAACCTCTCCACTGTTAAATTCATACTCTTTATTCTCTACCTCATATATTTGTCTTCCTTTTACAAGATATGTAGCTTCAAGCGAACCTTTATGAATATGAGTTTCAATAGGCTTAGAAGCCTTACGGTGATTAATTCTGCCTATTTTAAATTCAACAAGCCCGTTTTCTGACTTATACGTAAATTCTATTCTTTCTTGCTTGAACAAATCATTTTTATTAACTTTTTTCAGTTTAATTCACCTCGTTATAAACTCAAAAGTTTACATCTATTATAGCTTATTTTTATAAATAGAGTAACGAAGGTGTCTTACTTTTGCTACCACAGATTATGTTGTCCTGCGGTTCTTCGGTATTATGAGCTTGCTCGATAAAAAGGGGAAGGCATTACACCTTCCCCCAATTTGGAGTCAACCTAGTATCAATATAGCAATAGCTGCAAGATCAACAATGTCTATTTTACCGTCATTGTTCATATCCGCTTGTTTATACGTATTCCATTCCGGATCAGCGGAAGTCTTTCCATAACCAGCTGCGACAAGAGCAAGATCGCCAATTAAATTTTAGTGCTTTACTCCAGATATAGTTACAAAGCAGAGAGAGCACAATCGTTACCATTCTTTAATTCATTGATATAATCAGACATCAAAATAACTCGGCTTTCCAAACGTGATTTTTCTGCGGCGAAAGCAATTAGATGACTCTTTACAGAGGCATCTGCACCTGTAAGCCCCTCTTCCATACCATCACTTCGAACAAGTCGTACAAAATCTCTCATTATACTTGTATCGCCGCCGCCATGACCTGCCAAGTCCGTATCCAGATTAATGGTCTCTGTCTCCCGAGTAACGAAGCTCGTCACTTCAATTACATTCTTCTCCATATCGCCTCTTATCTGACCATGAGTGCCCATTAGCTTCACCGAGCGCCCACCCTCATAAGTAAAGGCGCTCATGGTGAACGCAACCGTCACTTCATTTGCGAATTCCATGTTCACTACCTGATGATCGACCACGTTGTTATCGCAATGATATACGCATCTTCCATAAGGTCCTTCCTTCAGTGCTCGAAGCACACCCTCGTCACTTGTGTCGTTGCTAACAACAGTGCGAAGCACTTCACCCACCCAATCATCTCGTTCAATATACATTTTAGGTGCATAATAAGGGCAGCTGTCCTGTACGGGGCATCCGTCCAAACAGTACTTAGGCGCGCCTTCCGGCGCACTTTCTTTACGGAAATGAGTTAATGAGCCGAAGGATGAGACTTTAGTACAATCTGCGTCAACAAGCCACTGCAAAATATCCATGTCATGACAACTCTTCGCCAAAATCATTGGACTCGAAATTTCTGAGTCTCTCCAGTTTCCTCTTACAAAGCTATGTGCTTGGTGACGATGTTCTACATTTTCCGTATGTTGAATCGAAACGAGTTTGCCAATTTTTCCATCCGTAATAATCTGTTTGATCGTCGAAAAAAAGTCCGTATATCTAAGTACATGACAAACCGAAAACACCCGATTATATTTCTCAGCATATTCCCCCATAATGAAACATTCTCGTGGATCGGGTGACATCGGCTTTTCCATAAGCACATGATACCCTTTCTCCAATGCTTTCAACGCAGGCTCAAAATGCATCTTATCCTGTGTGCAAATGAGAATAGCATCGGCTAGCCTCGGTCCTGCAAGCAGATCCTCCCAGCTAGAATAACAATTCTCGTTCAGAACACCATGGGCTTGCTGGAATCGTTCCCTTCGCTCAGGATCGCTATCCGCAACGGCAACAAATTGAATGTCCTCTGGGTGTTGCAAGGCATAAGGTGCGTAAGCCCCCGCCCCTCTTTGTCCAGCTCCGATTAATGCCGCAGTAATTTTTTTCATATCCTACTCTACTCCCTTATCGATTTATGCTGATCGAAAATCTGAATTTACAATTTCCTTCAAACCACATTGGGAAGTTGGTACCCCAAACATTATTATGCAGATGCGGAGAAACTAGCTGCCCTAGCTTATCCATTTTCCATAGGTTCGGATTATCGACTTTCAAGCCAAATGAAAACCAACTTGCTTCCGGCAATCTCCTCTATTTAGATCGAATAAGATCCAACACCGGGCTAACCATGTCATTATTTATTCAAATGCCGCAAATCGAATATTTTTTCTGCTTGTTGCCACACAGACTCGAAACAAATCCCTGTTTTTTCGTGCCATTCCCTTTCCGCCTGCTCATCGATCACCCGGTCAGCAATCGCCACAGACGGATCGACTTCCGTTAACATGACCAGTAGATCATCAAGAAGAAAAATTTGTAGATCGGTAAAGCCCGCTTCAATCATATGCTTGACGTTTTGCTCGGGTATATGATCATGCAAATGACGATACTCATCGATCTGGTCCTGGTGCAGCCGAGCAACCCGAATCTCTCTGTTTGTCTTCACGTTCATAACCCCCTTACTTCTCTCGACCGCGAATCAGCGTAACGGCATCTTTCGGATCACCCCAAGGAGTTTCATAGGTCGGTCGGTTGACGTAACGATTCATCGCCATATGTAGGCGAATTCCCGCGCCAGGAGGAAGTTTAACAAGAAACCATTTGCTGTCTGCATGCACGGGTTCCTGCATATATTCGTCCTGACTCCCAACCGTGACTGTCTTGAACTGATGCTCTCCGAACGTTCCTGCCTGAATGATGATCTGCTTCTCTGCAAATAAATCGACGTTAACTAGACTCAAGGTTACGGAATCGGCATCCAGCGCTTCGACAAGTGCAGCTACACCTTCTGGCAATCCCGGTCGCTCAGCATATGCGTCGAAGTAGCGCACGCGACCGTGCTGCAAACCACCATGCGAAGTGTGCATGGGCGCTCCGAGCGTCAATTGCAGCAGCCCTTCGAAGTAAACCGGGCACATTTCCTGCCATTTGTGGATGCTTGATAACGCCCCAAGGCTGAATCCGTCAGAAAGCCAGTTTTCCGGATTTCCTTCTTCTGAGCGCATTTTCTGCAATTGGCGCGACACTAATTTGAAATTTGCTTCAAGAATCTGTTCCGGATATTCTGGACTTTTCCCGCGCATATAATGGAACCATTGTACGGTGTTGCCGTTATAATGTTTGGTATTCTTGCCCGTTATTGGATTGCCGCCTGAATATTCAGGTACATCAATGTCCAGGTCATACGGTTGCTTGTCGATCCGATCTGCACGGGCTGCGTCCTCCTCGGCCATAGATACCGTCCACAAGTGAATAGGGTACAGCGGATTAGGTAACTTATAAGCCGTCCAGCCACTGTCGAAATGTTTGGATGGTGTCACCCAACGTCCGTTTTCCTCTCGGCCTAGCGCCCAATTCCGATCAAGCTGCTCGCGTGCTAACTGCAATTGGTTCATGTCTCCGCTTAGAAGCACTGCATTCATCGAAGCATTGACAATAGGCTCAATGATCGTCAGAAATCCGTGCGGCCAGCGCCATCCATAATAACCGCCCCACCATTTGCCATCGTTATACTCTCCGATTTCCCCAGAAAGACCAATGTTATCGGGTATAATTCCACCATTCTTGGCAGCCCGCTCCTTCCACGCTTGTACGTAATGGACAACCCAATCCTTTAATTTGTCGTCGCCATTATACATATAAGCATGGGCGATAAGCCCAGTTGCGTTTAGATTAAGCGGCACATCGCCCTTCGCCATGCGTTCGTTCATCAGCCGAAGGATATCTTGATACACGTTGTCATCCGACCAAGCGCATTTACCGCTTGCAAAATCCACACCCGGAATATCTTCAAAAGGTGCCAAATAGTCATCAAGAATGCCCCGATGCGTACACCAATCTTCTTCGGACATTTCGTGGCGAGGCCCTCTGCTGCCCGTAATCGGGGAACGAATTAATTTTTTCTCCGAGTCGTAGTTTTGCGCTTCTGGATCATCGCCAGTATACAGTTTTGCAAAACGCTGAGCGCGCTGTACGCTTTTCGAATCGAAAGGGTCTGCTAGTCCAAGGAAATAAAAGAACAAATAACCTTCTCCATGATGCATCCAATCGTAATAGGCGTCGAAATCACGATAAATTTGTCCGTATTCCGTCCACTGCCATGTAATCCCTTCCCATACGTGGAGAGCCATCTCGCGCAGTTCTTCATCTCCGCCGAGCGCATACAACAACGCAAGGTACATAAATCCCTCATACGGATCATCCGAGCCATCCATCCCTGGCCAATCACTGCGCCAAATGAGCGTACCATCTGGACGGACATACTTCTTCACAAACTCCTTGGCTGCTTTGTTCAGCGTATCGAACAGCTGGCGTTGCATCAGCGCCCACTGTGGTGGGGTCCACGATTCCTTCGCGGTAACTGACGCCATTGCTGATAAGTTGCTTTCAAATCCCATCTCGTCACGCCTCCCCTAAGTCTCTTAACGCTAACTTCTATTCCTAATAATAAATCCAAAACGATGTCCTTGATGACCCTAATGATTTGGATTAGTTAAATAACTTTTGTTTATCGAATAAACGGTACAGTTGCTGTTTGTCTTCTTCATTAAAGCTAACCCCATCGCAATACGATAGGTTTTTCCTCAAGGAGTTCAACGATGAGGTCCCCATCAAGGTCACATGAATATCTGGATTGCTTAAGCTAAAGCGCATAGCGGGCTCTATTAATCCTTTGGGCTCAAGCTTGCGTAAAAATTTTATCAAATCCAATCTCCGCTCAACATCTACCTGATTTTCCGGTTCCAAAAAGTGTGCTGGCGCATCCGCGAGAACGCCCATACCGAGTACGCTGCCGTTCATTACACCGATACCCATTTCTTTCGCCAGCGGCAGCACTTCGTCTTTGGCCGTATGATCAATAAGCATGTACCGGGCATAAAATTGGATACTATCGAATAATCCCGTTTTCATGTATTGCTGCAAAAGCGGAAGGTTGCGCGTCGTCACGCCAAGGTAGCGAATTTTACCGTCTTGCTTGAGCTTTTGAAGCGCCGGAATAGTCTCCTCGATGATCATTTCCCAAGGCTGATATTCCACATCATGAATTTGCAGTAAATCAATCCAATCCGTTTGCAACCGTTGCAAGCTATCTTCTACAGATTGAATCGTGCTTGCATAATCGTATTGGCGATCAGAACGAACGGCCTTCGAGGCTAAAATAACTTGGTTCCGTCGTCCCCGGGCCAACGCCTTTCCGATTCTACGCTCCGATTCTCCGTCTCCGTAAATTGGCGCCGTATCGATTAAATTAACTTCCGCATCCAATGCTTCATGAATTAATCGCTCTACTTCCACCTCGTCCGTTTGACCATATACGCCTCCAAGAGGCGCACCACCTAAGCCCAGCTTGGAAACCTTGAGCCCCATATTACCAAACGTCGTAAATTGCATGTCGTCATCCCCCTCTTGCTATTATTCTAGCTCTGCGAAATCCTGCAGCGTAACTACCTGATCTTCCGTCCCGTGAAGCTCGAAGATAATCAGTTCATTCTCTCCCTCACGTAAAAGTGGAGCTGGAATATACATTGTTTTTTGCGGTCCTTTTTCCCAATAACGCCCGAGATTGAAACCATTCACGTAAGCAACACCTTTTGTCCAGCCTTCCAATTTCAAAAACGTATCGCCCAGTTCTTCTACTTGAAAATTCCCTTTATAAAAAGTAGGCGTAAATGATTCGTTGCTTGGCTCTTCCTTAAATGTAAGCTCTGTTAAATCATTTAAAGGGAGCGTATGAATGGTCCAGCCATACAGAAATTGCAGCCCGAGACGAACGCCTTCTGTTATTCCTTTCGCGTCCTTTAATTTAAATCCGTAATTTATTCGTCCCTGATTTTCTACGAGAATACTTAATGTCGCACCGCCCGCTGGGATATCCAGAACGATATCGCCGTCCATAATATTCGGCGATAAATCATGCGTATTGCGATCAATAGTGCCTTGATAAACCCCATCCACAAAAACGAGCGCCCGATCTCTTACTTCTTGAATGGCTAATTTCATTTGGGATAAAGGTCCCTTAACGCGTGTCGTGTACATAATAAAACCGTAATCCTGTCCGTACCTTTCCATCGACTCCGGATATGGGCTCTGGATTGGCGTAGTCAACTGAGATAGCGAGTCAAACAAACGCGCTTTCCCACTCAAGCGAACTTCTCCAAAATTCCGCTTAGCAACAGCCGGAGGCAATGCGATCTCCTCTACTTCGGCATACTTCGCAATCACTTCACGAACTTCTTTATACTTATCCGTAATGTCTCCAGATTCATTCAACAGAGCGTCATAATCATAGCTCGTCACCGTTGGCTCGTATTTTCCCAGATCGTTCGCGCCGTTATAAAAACCGAAATTTGTCCCGCCATGGAACATATAAAAGTTAACGGATCCGCCCGCTTTCAGTATTTCATCCAGAGCGCTCGCTGCGTCTTCAGGTTCCCGAACATGGTGCGGCTTATCCCAATGATCAAACCAACCATTCCAAAATTCCATACAAACAAGCGGCTTATCCGGTTGATACTCGAGCAGCTTCCCGAACGCGTCATCCGCCCGTGATCCAAAGTTGACCGTAGCCAGAACTTCTGGGAGCAGCGTCCCCCCTTGCAGGTTGCTGTCTGTATATCCATCCGATGTAAATAATAGAACATCTACTCCGTGCTTGATGAGAGACTTCTTCAAATGTTCCATGTATTCCTTATCGTTACCGTAGCTCCCGTACTCATTCTCGATTTGCATCGCAATAATCGGTCCGCCATTTGTACATAAATACGGTAAAAATTTAGGGATCAGCACATCGTAATACGCATCGATTTTTGCAAGATAGGTAGGATGACTGCAGCGCAAGCGCATATGATCTTCTTTCAGAAGCCATGCAGGCAATCCTCCAAATTCCCATTCCGCGCAAATATAAGGGCTCGGGCGCACGATTACGAACAAGCCTTGCTCATCCGCGAGCTGAATGAATCGAATGACGTCCGCCATATACTCGAAGTTAAATTCCCCTTCAACAGGTTCATGAAAATTCCAAGGAACGTAAATCTCCACCGTATTCAAACCGCAAGCTTTTAACTTTACTAAGCGGTCCACCCAATATTCGGGCACGACACGAAAGTAATGGATAGCTCCAGATAAAATACGAATAGGTTTGCCGTTATAGACGAATTGTTTTCCTTCAGTTGTAAATGTTGACATTGTTAAGCTCCTTTTAAACTCAATTTCAAAATATAACTAATGATAGATTAATTAGTTTCAACGGTTTTGAAAATAATAATAAGCTATCATTTCTTCAAAAAGTAAGGATTTTCAACAACTTTTTTATTATTTTTCTCCGATTTTTAACTTAAGTGTTGATAGAGTTAACATTTTTTGATTTCTAATGAAATCTATATAAAAAAAGTCCCCCTTAAATAGGGAGACTTCCCAAAATCATGATCACCGCTTCCGCTCTCGTTGCATTCTCATTTGGATTAACCCAGTATCAAACTAGCAACAGCTGCAAGATCCTCAATGTCTATTTTACCGTCCTTTTTCACATCCGCTTTTTCATACATACTCCAGTCCGCATCAGTAATAGTCTTTCCATAACCAGCTGCGACGAGCGCGAGATCACCGATGCTGAATTTACCGTCTGCATTCAAGTCGCCAGCAGCCGCTACATTCACAGAAGCTGTAAAGGCTTGCAACGCTGACTGTAATTGAGTAGTCGCTTGATCCACTTGATCCTGAGTAGCCCCGCCTAAAGCCGCTACTGCCTTGGCGTCATCAATTGCCGCTTGCAATATCGCTTTCGTACCCGTTGGATACATGCCAATTCCAGCTCCTTCTACTGCTGCATCATGTGATGTTTGCGCGTTGGTAATCTGCGCTTGTAAGGCGGCTTTATCCACGATAATAATTTGAACCATGTACGCGGAACCGTTGCTCACCGTCGTTTCGATTCCGTTCGCACCCGATACAGCTACGTCGGTCAAGAAAACCGAGCTGATTACGTTTTGACCAACCGCTTTGACCTTGAAATGAAGTTTCAGCCATGTAGTCGTGTCCGTTATCGCACTACCCGAACCAGCACTTGCCCAAAGGAGTCGTACTTGACCTGGTGTTTCTTTTCTCCCTATGATTGAAAATCCGCTTTTCATAGTCTCGATAGACAGTAATTCTAATTGGACGGGATTATAATGAATCGTTTGATCCAGCGCATACACGCTTTCCATGACATTACTCATTGTATAGGTCACATCAAATGATTGGCCTACAATAACGCTAGCTGCTCCGGTAGCCGTTACGGTGTAGCTGTCTGTTTCATCCACTTGAAATATCTCTGCAAACGCAGCTTTCGGAGACAAGAAGGAAACGTATAGTAACAAAGCCAAGCTGCACAAAAGTAGTTTACGGACCATTGATTCATCCAACCTTTCCAATATTTGAATTTTAATCTAATAGTAACTGATACCAAATAGTCTGAATACACGAAAAAGTATAATTTCCTCTAATTTATCTTAATTCCCGTTCTTTGAAAAGAACAGTTTTCTCTGTTTTTTGATACTTTATTTCGAACGTATCGAAATTCGGATCTACTGTGAATTTTTTAGTAGTTTATGGAGCATAAAAAAAGGGGAGGCACTACACCTCCCCCCATCCGTTGTTAACCCAGTATCAATCTAGCAATAGCTGCAAGATCCTCGATGTCTATTTTTCCGTCCTTTTTCACATCCGCTTTTTCATACATACTCCAGTCCGCATCAGTAATAGTCTTTCCATAACCAGCTGCGACGAGCGCGAGATCACCGATGCTGAATTTACCGTCTCCATTCAAGTCACCAGGAGCCGCTACATTCACGGAAGCTGTAAAGACTTGCAACGCTGCCTGTAATTGAGCGATCGCTTGATCCACTTGTTGCTGCGTAGCTCCGCTTTGACCCACTACTGCTTTGGCGCTATCAATTGCCGCTTGCAATATTGCCTTCGCACCTAATGGATACTGACCGATTCCAGCTCCTTCTACCGCTGCGTCATGCGATGCTTGCGCATTCGTAACCAGCGCTTGCAATGCCGCTTTATCGACTACGATAATTTGAATCGTATGGCTAGCATCATGGTCTACGATCGTTTCGATACCACTCACATCAGCAACGATTACATCGCTCAAGAAAACCGAACTCGTTATGCTTTGTCCAGTTGCTATGGACTTGAAGTGCAGCGTTAACAGCTCTGTTGTGTCTGTTATCGCATTTTCCACTCCCTTACTCGCCATAAGAACGCGGATTTGACCCAATTCCTCTTTTTGCCCAATGATTGCAAAACCATTGTTTGGTGCATTCACGGAAAGGAATTCAACTTGAGTTGGGTCGTAATGGATCGTTTGATCCAGTCCATACACGCCTGTCGCTACATTACTTAAAGTATACGTCACATCGAAGGACTCGCCGGCAATAACACTAGATGGTCCAGAAGCAGTTAACGCGAAGCTCGTCGACACGGGTTTAGCAGCAACATTGTAGATTGCTTTTGCCTTCAACGAGGTTCCTTCTACCGTTCCATTCACTGCATAAACCCCTTTTTCCTTCACCATATCGGCTGTGATGGAGTCCCACGCTACATTGACTAATGCTGTGGTTCCATTGTTATATACAGCTTCAACCTGTGCAGGAAGTGTAGGGATTACACCTTGAGTCGTATCCACATTAACCAATTTGTAATCGATGACTGTCTTCATAAACTCTTCCTCGGCCTCAAATACTTCAAATTCTGAAAGACCAAGTTCACCTTGCTCGCTGCCATTGACATTCGAAAACTTATTGTCCGGATCAATCGTAAACTTAATCCAGCTCGTCACAATCGGCTCGTCAAAAATAACAAAGTTATCCGGTTTTCCATCCCACTTGATATTTACTACTTTCTTGCTTCCGCCTTCCCACTCCAGAAGCCCTTCTCCAATCTCGTTGACTTTATGACCACGGTCAACCAGATTCACCTTACCGATCCTTTGTGGAGTACCAAAATCCAATTTAATCCATGGACCTTTGGTATTGTCACTTGGAGCTGATGCCCAGCTCGTATTCAGATCTCCATCGATCGCTTTTGTCCCCAAATAACGAATATCATTACTTCCCCGAACTGATATTACCGTTACATTAGCTGTCGGGGCTATATTATCCCCAACTGCGGAAATTGCCACAGGATCACTTATTAGAGTTACTCCATCTAATGTAACCTTAGCAGTAACAGTCGCTTTAAATCCATTACCAATAGCGCCCTGAACAACGATTGTGTTGCTGCCTTCAATAACAGACAACCTGCCGTCACTAAATTGATAGTCCACTTTAGCCTTTGAAAAATCAACTGGCTCGCCGTTATTTAATACTCCCTCTAACGAACCGACAACCGGTTTATTCAACTTGATCAAATTCTTGTTTAAGGACAGCTTCGCTTCTTTCAAGAAAGGATTCAGATGTACTTTGCCATCAGAGTCTACATCCACATAAAAGTACTCGCTTGTGCTGTAGCTGTTAAGCTTTGCGGTTACAGTGATCTTCGCTTTGCCTGCTTCTCCAGCTGTAATCACTCCAGACGTTGCTACAGATGCGACGGACGTATTATCACTTGTAATTGTGACTTTCGCATCTGTAAGATCCACAGGATCACCAAGGAAGGAATTCCCTTTCACATCAACGCTTACCGTTTTACTATCTGCACCTATTTTCGGATCAAGTTTGATGTTAGCAAGTCCTGTTAAATCTCCTAATGAGAATACCTGAACCTCCAGCACATCAATCGGGCTTCCTCCTTGACCGCCGCCTGGGAAGGATACTCTTACATAACGTCCCTGCGCGTCGGGTTTGTTCGGATCAACCGGATAGTTGTAATACAAGCCCTCTTGCTCCCAAGCATACAAGGTTGTATCGCTTTTCGGAACGGCTAGTGTATTTCTCGATGTCGGCAATCCGCCGCCAGACAACGTGTTGGTTTCATTACCCGAGATCCAATTTACTCCGTCAACGCTATACTCAATCTTTACCTTATTCGGCACGTTGTAGTAAGTAACGTTGTCGGCATTCGGCATATGGTGATTAAAGAAGATATTAACGCGGTTAAGCTTATGCAGTTTGCCCAAATCATACATGATGCTTGGATTTGCATCGCTTGCCGATGCTGACCATTTTGCCAGGTTGCCGCCGGTGGAATCGTTGAGTATGCCGTCAGATAATTTTCCGGCGTTACCGCTATCGTTTGTAACCGTCGGCATAATTCCAGCTGCGACGTTTGCATCCGGGATAAGTGTAATGTAGTTACGCGTCGATGTATATGTCTTTCCGTCTACAGTAATGTCAGCCCAATAGCTGTACATCGTAGGAGTCGTAATAATATCTGTAAATTGCATCTTGTTACCGTTTACAACGAACGGCACTTGATCGGCAGATACTTCAGATACAATGATTTTACTAGCGGGGTTGTTGCGTTTACCGTCAACTGTAGCATAGTGATAGGTGATATTTTCACCATTCAAAATATCAACCGTACCGCCCTTTTCTGTGAAGCCCTGGAATGTCACAGCAAGGTCTTGATTGGTGGAGAATTTCCCCCAGAATAAAGCGCCTTCTGTGAACATATTCACACCAACAAGCGGAAGATCAGCTGAAATCGTACCTTCCGACACCTTTACAGGATAGGTGTCCGTCTTAACCTGAGTAGCGTTCACACCATCATCATAGGTTGCCGTTACTGTAATCTTAGCTGTACCGTTACCGACAGCTGTTACTAAACCTTTCGCTGAGTCTACAGTGGCTACGCTTGTCTTGTCACTTGTGTAGCTTAATGTAGCGGGCGCGAATAAATTGGTGTAATTTTTCATGTAGCTTTCCGCTCTAAGTTGCAGCTTATCACTTGAGGTCTGGCTGCTAAATAATTTAACACTTGTCATCGCATAGTTTCTTGCCTTGTTCTCCGTTGTAATTTTCAAGATGGTGTCGATTGGATCGGCAACCACGCTTGAAGTGTCTACTGTGATGTAGTATTTCCCTTCCTTTTGTTCGGTTGTGAAAGGCAGAGAAGTCCCCTTGTTCAGCCATTCGACCTTGTCAACCGGGTAATCGAAAGGACCAATTCCGCTCATCGAGTCTTGACCAGTAAATCCTTTCTTGCTCACACCGGAAATTAGATTTTTGATCATGTGCATATAGACATACTGGTCACGAGCCATCGCGTAACCCCATTCAGGGCCTTGGCCGCGGGCGATCGCCTTTTTCGGGTCGGTTTGCCAGCCTGATTTAATGGTGTAATCCATGGTGTATGGCAAGGTGCCGGACATGGACTCACGCAGGTCCGGACTGCCGGCATTTGCCATCCATTTTGCAATGGAGCTACGCATACCTAGCGCATTCTGTGACTCAATAGGCACCATTGAGAAGATATTTGTGTTATCCAAATTACTAAACAGGTTATCCATACCGCGGGTTCTACCAATGGACTGGTCATAATTCATGACATAACCGTGTCCGTATTGGTTAATGATTTCCTTTGTTAACTCAATCCAATTGTCGCGTTCGTTGCCTTTTGCGTATTGTGCCCAGATATCGAGTGCAGTTGTAAATGGATCGTTCCATTCCTCATGGGCAACTTTTTTTGTTTGTGGCAAAATACCGTTTATCCAGCCACCGTTATTATAAGGTTCACTGTGCCAGAATGGACGCTCGTGAAGAGTAATATCTTGGTCACCGGTTTGAGCATTAGGATTAGTGTCAATTAAAACACGGTCGTTATAGTTGCGAGCAGAACTCCATGCCACATCAATAGTTGAGTAGCTCTCTGGACCGCCATCGACAAAAACATACCATGGGTCGTATCTTTTTACTAATCCTTGGATATCACTTTCTATAATTTCCTTCCCTTCATACAGTGAAGACACGTACACTCCGAACTTCATGCCGTAGCGCTCCACAGCCTGCTTCGCCTGCATTACTCTGTCTTTGACATTCCATTTGCCATCCTCAGACTGGTACAAAGCATTGTATTTGTACATTTTATTGCTGTCGTTCGGGGTTAAGTTAGCATTGGGTGACGGCCAGTAGTAAATGGTGTTTTGCAAAGATTCTGTCGAAAGCATCGTCATTCCCAATTCTTTAGCTGCCTGTGCCCATGCGTCATAGTTGTAGTTCGGATCATACAGATTCGGATAAGTGCCTGTCGTGTGTGAGAGCGCTGACATTTTGCCCTCAATAAACCAATCCACCGGGTTTTCCTTAACCGTTATCGTGAATTGCTTTGTTGTAGAAACAGCTAGACCGTCTGTCACCTTCACCGTGAAGGTATAATCCTTTTGTTTCGTTGTGCCCTGAGCTCCGTCTGCAACATGACCGGCAATCTGACCACTTGGTGTCAATGTCAGACCGGGCGGCAACTGGCCACCTGCAATTGCCCAAGTGTAGCTTGGATTTCCGCCCGCCGCCTGGAATGTAAAAGCAGATGCCTGCGGGGCAATAGATGATGTATTCAGATTGCCGTTACTTGTTGCAACCATCCATACATATGGATTTTCATCGTAAGCAATTGGCAGCATGTTTGACGGATAGTCGTTTGCTGGGACATTTGCATTACGAGCTTCAAATTCAGTTTTATCAACTTCAAGGCCCTGTGTAACAATTGTCAGATCGTTATCTGTAGTGTTTGGTCCTGTTACGGAATAGGTGAGATTAGAAATTTCGTTTCCTGAGTTATCAGAAAGTCTTGAATAAAAGCCGAGATAATTTTTATTGGCATTAGGATTTTTATGTTGAAGTTCAATAAAAAGCTTATTCCAACCTTCTTTTAATTCGATGGAATATTTCGCGCCATCCTTGTTCACACGAGATGGAACGGAGTCTTGTCTCCCGGCGAGAACATCGTTAGCGTATAGTCTATACAAACCCGAACTGCTTGCCTGCCACCTTACCGTTTGTTTGATCGGGCTGTAAACATAGGTTGCAGCTACAACCCACTTATTAATCGTATCCTGTCCCTGCTTGACACCAAAGTAACCCATCAGGTCGTTGTAATCATCATAGTTGCGGTTAAAGATACGGTCGTCGAAATATTGCCAAGTGGATGTTTCTGTACTATTCGAATCGGCGAAGGATTCGCCAATGACAGGGATGACTGTTCCATTAATTACTGGAGCGGTAAAAGGACCTGTTACTGCCCACTGGTTAATATAAGGCGCAGTACCATTAGTTCGTGCAGCATGTACTTGTTCTTGGAAAAGAACAGTGCTAGTCATTACATTTGCTGCTACAACTGAAGTTGCAATAACGACGGATAACGATTTACGTAATCTTTTCAGAAAATTCTACCTCCCCAAATTGTTTTAAATCATTAAGGATTGGAATGGCTTCTTACAATGAAAATTTTACAGAGCGTCCCCCCTACTATTTGAATGCTTCAATATTTGAATTGCAACCTGATATTAACAAGCGATTAAAAATCTAAATACACGAAAAAGTATATTTTCCTCTAATATTTCTATATCACGGTTCTTTAAAAAGAACGAATTTTACTGTTTTTTAATATAATATTCGAACTTAACGCGAATTTCGGGTACTATAAACGTTGGCAAGGCCATTACCCGCAAGCGCCCGCATTTTTTGAGGCATGTGAAGAACTCGGTCTCATGGTTGGCGTTCTTATTCGGTACGAAGTGGTTCTTTCCTCGACCCTTGATTCTGCTTCATTGGCAGTAGCTACATAACGTTTCGAATCGTAAGTAAACATTAATTTCATAGGCGTATAAATCAATAAGAGTAGTTTTCGGACCATTGAATGATTCAACCTTTCGATAAAAAATAAGGGGAAGGCTTTTCAGCCTCCCCCCATTCTTTGTTAGCCCAGTATCAATCTAGCAATAGCTGCAAGATCCTCGATGTCTATTTTTTTGTCACCGTTCATATCCGCTTTTTCATACATAGCCCAGTCCGGATCATCAACAGAATTCTTTCCATAACCAGCTGCGACGAGAGCGAGATCACCAATGCTGATTTTACCGTCGCCATTCAAGTCGCCCGCAGCTGCTGCATGTACGGAGTCTTTAAATGTTTGCAGCGCTGCCTGCAATTGAGCGATCGCTTCATCCACTTGCTCCTGAGAAGCTCCGCTTTGACCAGCTACTGCCTTGGCACTATCAATTGCTGCTTGCAATATCGCTTTCGCACCTACTGGATACTGACCGATTGCAGCTCCTTCTACCGCTGCATCATGTGATGCTTGTGCATTGGTAATAAGCGCTTGCAATGCCGCTTTATCGACTGCGATAATTTGAATCGTGTACGCGGAACCATTGCTCACCGTCGTTTCGACTCCGCCAGCATCCGCGACAGCTACGTCGGTTAAGAAGATGGAGCTTGTTACATTTTGGCCAGCCTCTTTGGCTTTGAAGTTCAGTTTCAATACAGGAGCCGTCTGCTTTATTGCACTTCCAGACCCCGCACTTGCCATCAGAATGCGAAGCTCACCTTCTCCAGCTTTCTGTCCAACAATCGAAAATCCACTTTGCAGCGCATCGACTGAAAGGAATTCGACTTGACTCGGGTCATAATGGATCGTTTGATCCAGTGCATACACGTGTTCTGCAACATTGCTGAGCGTGTAGGTTACATCAAAGGACTCGCCCGCAATGACGCTTGCGGCTCCGGTAGCCGTTAGGGTGTAATCAGTTGTTATAGGTGCCTCTTCCACAATAACTTTTTGCAAAACATTACCCGGATAACCTTCAACGTTAGCAACCGCAATGATTGTACCTGCAGTTGCATACATGGCTGGATCGAATTCGGCAAAAGTTAACGCCAACTCTTGAGAACCATTAGTAAATTGTGCGCTAATCGTTGATGGCAATTCCGGCGCTGTCCCCGCAATGGTGGTAACATCCTCAAGCTGACCTAGCGACTCAAGTCCTTCGACTCTAACCGTTGTGCTAACCTTACCGTTTAATCCGACCAATTGGCCGTGAATAGTGAATGTACCTGTCTGTTTATACTGGGATGGATCCACGAGATCCCACTGGATATTGGCCGTTTGGCTCGTTCCATCCGCGAACGTCACATTGGTCGCAGCAGGCAATGCCGGAGCAGTGCCGACCTGCGATGTGACAGAAGCAATTGCGCCCACCGATTCAATCGTATAAGGTTTGTCGATGTAAACCGTGTAGGTTTGGCTTCCTGCCAACGTTGTTTGGGCCAGAACCAGGACATTTCTTCCCTTGATCAGCTCTAAAGAAACCGGCGTAACATCATCTGTAAAACGGTTTGTAATATCTGTACCGTTCAGCTTAATAGAGATGCTTGTATTATCCAGTACAACTTTAGGTCTGATTAATGTCACTGGCTGTGTTTCATCCGTTACAGTTGCCATATAAGTATCATAGTCCGGGTTAAAATCGCCGTTTAATGTAGCATTGCCAAGGCTCAAATCAGACGCATAATTGACATACCGAGGATTCGATATGACTTGAATATCATCAAAGTACTGATCACTGTTGTAGGTACCGAAACCAAAGCTGCCGCTCGTATAGGCATTGCTTGAATGAGAGATTATTTTTTGCCCATCAACGACAAGCCCAATTTTACTGCCGAACACTTGAATTTGAAAATCATGCCACTCCAAGGGATCAAACCCTTCGGGCGCAGGCGCAGTTGCCAACGTCGCATCCCCAGGATTGTGTTGATTGATTGCAAAGAACGGTGTGCCTGCCGGGTACTGACCACCGCCAGGTATGCCGCCTTTCAAATTTCTTCTGAAAATAACTTGATAAGCCGATGGGTTAGCAGTAGGATTACCTTGCGCATCAACGTATACGGTAAAGCCATCATACTGATGCACATTATCCGAAACATTGTTCCATGCCCCTAATTTCCACTTGAATTTAAGCATGTAGTTGCTCCACGTCTGGTTAGTATATTGGGAAACACCACCACTCTGATAGAGCACTTTGCTGCTTGTGTTGCTGCCCGATGATTCGGGATTGTCAACGACGCTCAATTTGCCATTATAGTAATTCGTAAAGCCGCTTGGCATAACATTGTCTTCAAAATCCCAACCGAGCAGTTCAATATTGTCATTCGAACTATCATAAGGCGGCGGGGCTTGGAAAGGAATAAAGCCAGGATCCGGTGCTTGAATTCCACCATAGATATTTAATTTATCAAAGTAGTTATGACCGGTACCATTAGGTGAACCAAGCGATACGTGGTTGAATGAGTTTGGTGTGTTTTCCCATGTTGCGCTATTGAGCGTCTTCACCACTTCTCCGTCAATAGAAAGCACGATTGTCCCTGGCGTTGAATAGTCGAACTTAAGCTTGTGCCAGCCTGTAGTTCGACGAAGGTTGGTTGCAGTTATTGTTCCGCCAACATTCACTACATAGTTGCTTCCGTTAATACTTGTATTAACGCCCATCGCAACAATACCTTCAGATGTACCGTCGTCTACTCTTGCATAAGTGTTCGTTGTCACATATAACGGATGTCCCACTCCATAGGTAACAAGATGTGATGGCGCTCTGTCAAAGAAATCAACAGTGACCACTTTGTTAAGATTGTTTGCAAAATTGCGGTAAAGCATTGACTTAGTTGCTCCGAGGTTGTTTAAGTATAGGGCACCTTTACCAACAATATCCTCCGACATATATTCTCTCGTAATAGTTGGTTGAGCTCCACTGTATGACCATTTCGTCAAATCCAGTTCGTCCTCAAAATTTTCCGAAAAATATAGATCAGACGGCGGCGTTATTGCCGTACTCGTAATAGCGCCTGCATACTCTGCTGGGTAACGCCAAGTTTGAACACCGATATTTGCATAATCCATTTTCGAATCATCAAAGTTTTCAAGTCCGTCTTTAGGTCCCCTAAAGTTGAATGTTGCGTTGTCAACTACAACCTGGCCATTTTGAAGATTATCATTTTCGATATTATATTGGTGCGCATTCACCGTTTTAATATTTGAAGTATGAATCCCAACCCAACCCATATCAAAATTGATGTTGTTCGGCGCAATGTTTTGCATCGTCGGATTTGCGGCAATTTTATCCACAATAATCTGATTAAAATAATTGGGCTGTGAATAGTTGTCGCGCGGGTAGTATAGAAATGCGGTCATTATAGCACCGTCATCGCCACCGTCCTGCTGAACATTGTGGATATAAATATTTGAAAACGTATTGTGGTGGGCATACTGGTCGCGTTTCAGGTCGTAAGGAAAAGCCGAATTCGTATATCCATCACCTAACCATCCGTTATCCCATCCTTGTACATTTGAACTTTGCAGTAAAATCGCACGGCGCGGAGAGTTATACATTTCAATATTCGATACCGTATTGTATGTTGCACTGCTTATCGAAACTGCGAATGACAACAAGTTAAGCTGTCCTACGTCATGGATAACTAAGTTGTCTATACGATTATGATTGGTAAAGCTTTCTGCCTGAGAGTTTCCGTCCACACCTGGAAAACCGCCCTGAACATCGACACCGCCATGACCGGTATATTCAATAAGTGAATTGCTGACAGTAGCGTTACTGGTGCCAACGCCAAGCTCAACACCCATCATTCCCGCATTTTTAATATGTGAGTTTGTAATTGTAATATGACTCGCATAATTCAATGTGAGCACACCACTCATAAACTGCGGGCGTTCGCTCTGACCTGAGTAAGTCGGGTTTGACGATTTTTTTGCATAATCCGGGAACGGATATGCAGCGCTCATGCCGCCATAATACGCAAGCCATGGAAAGCCTGGTGAGTAATAACTAGGATAGCTTGTGTCTTTAAACTCAAGCCCATCAAAAACGATATTTTGAACAGGTGTAATGACGGTGCTATCCCATGTTCCGGTTCTCTCTCCGGTAATGTTAATGATCTGTTCCGTCGTCGGAACAACAATGTTCTGCTGACCCAAATCTACTTCATCATCTTTAGGATAATAGTAAAGGTCGTATGATACAGGGTTAAAGTAAAACTCGCCGGGGGTATCCAAATAAGCTAGATTGCCTTGCAAATAATATCTGGAATTGCCTCCGATCGTGTAGAGCGAAGCAAAATCTGCAACATTGTTCGGGTTGAACGTAAGCACTTTCGAAGAGGGGTTTATATTGGTTACAGGCAATGTATTGGATTCCCAAGAACGCTCCTCGCCAATATCGTTACCTACAATCTGTACAGTTAAATCTCCCCGTGCTTGAGCGTTAACAAGCTTGCTCTCAAATATTTTCGAAGCATCAGCAGCCTTGTAAGTCATACTCGTATAAGATCCACCGGCAGAATAAAGTGGATTTTCAAAAAACGTTGACGGAAATCCTGGATATTTATTTGAGTTAAGCGTTCTTGCCTGTGTCACTCTCGTGTCATTAACATAAAGGGTGTTCACATGAAATGCTCCGTTAGCGTTATTCGGCAGTGGACCTGAAGTAGCAGGGAGCCCATCGGGATAAATAGTATTCAATTGCGACTGCAAATTTGTCTTATACACTTTGCCGACCATGCTTTGCTGCATATCCGACTCAGGATTATTCGGATCGACTGATGCCTGAACTTCCGACCAAGCCGAGGTTGTTTTCATACCTCCAATAAATGATACGCTGCCTGGCGCGCCTAGTGTCCGGTAGATCACGTCAAATCCATTTGTTCCCGAATCGCTCTTATCGAAAGTAATCGGCTCGTATACATAATAATTGCCCGGAGCAATAAATACGTAAATATCTCCAGTCATTTCTTCGTTAATTAAGCGAACGGCATCCCTAGCCGCTTGTAACGTAGCGAATGGATGGTCGTAAGACCCGTCATTTGAATCACTGCCTGATGCCGACACAAAGAACTCTGCCTGTATTCTATTGGTGGAAACGCTTTCTGAAGCATTCGCACTATTTCCCATGGTTGAGAATAGGCATATTAACATGCACAGTACCACGAAAGCATTTAATTGCTTTTTACGCATTAACTGTCCCTCCCAATTTTCATTAATCATCTGCTGTTATTTTCATGCTCTAAACATATGAATTGATTCATCCTTTCGAAAAAAAATAAGGGGAAGCCCTTGCACCTTCCCCCCATTCGTAGTTAGCCTAGTATCAATCTAGCAATAGCTGCAAGATCCTCGATGTCTATTTTTTTGTCACCGTTCATATCCGCTTTTTCATACATAGCCCAGTCCGGATCATCAACAGAATTCTTTCCATAACCAGCTGCGACGAGCGCGAGATCACCGATGCTGAATTTACCGTCTCCATTCAAGTCGCCAGCTGCCGCTACATTCACGGAAGCTGTAAAGACTTGCAACGCTGCCTGTAATTTGGAGATCGCTTGATCCACTTGTTCCTGAGTAGCTTCGCTTTGACCCGCTACTGCCTTGGCGCTATCAATTGCCGCTTGCAATAGTGCTTTCGTACCTACTGGATACTGACCGATTCCAGTTCCTTCTACCGCTGCATCATGTGATGCTTGTGTGCTAGTAATCAGCGTTTGCAATGCCGCTTTATCCACGACAATAATTTGAATTGTGAACGCGGAACCATTGCTCACAGCTGTTTCGATTCCGCCAGCACCCGCAACAGCTACGTCGGTTAAGAAGATGGAGCTCGTTACGTTTTGGCCAGCCTCTTTGGCTTTGAAGTTCAGTTTCAATACAGGAGCCGTCTGCTTTATAGCACTTCCAGTTCCCGAACTTGCCAACAGAACACGGATCTCGCCTTCCTCTTCTTTCTGTCCGACGATCGAAAATCCACTTTGCAAGGCATCGACGGACAGGAGTTCTACTTGAGCCGGGTCATAATGAATTGTTTGATCCAGCGCATACACATGTTCTGCAACATTGCTGAGCGTGTAGGTCACATCAAAGGATTCACCTGCAATGACGCTTGTGGCTCCGGTAGCCGTTAGGGTGTAGTCAGTTGTTACAGGTGCTGCTTCCACGATAACTTTTTGCAAAACATTACCCGGATAACCTTCAACATTAGCAACCGCAATGATTGTACCTGCATTTGCATACAGGGATGGATCGAACTCAGCAAATGTTAACGCCAAATCCTTAGATTCATTTGTAAATTGAGCACTAATCGTTTCTGCCAGTACAGGCGCAGTCCCTGCAACGGTAGTAACATCCGTGAGCTCACTGATCGACTCAAGTCCCGCAACGTTTACCGTTGTGCTTACTTTTCCGTTCAATCCGACCAGCCTTCCTGTCACTGTAATCGTGCCAGTAGCATTCTTTAAAGATGCTGTACTCACGCGATCCCATTGGATATCCACCGTTTGATTCGTACCGTCTCCGAACGTTACTTCGGTTGTCGTCGGCAATACAGGAGCTGTTCCAAGCTCGGTAGTTACCGGCGCAATCGCCGCGATCGAAGAAATTGTGTACGTTTTATCAATATAAATGGTATAGTCCTTACTGCCCGCTGATGTGATTTCTGAAATGACCAGCTTGTTTCTTCCATTGTTTAGTTCTGGAAGCGCTACTGCAGTTGTGTAGTCAGAGAAGTTTGCTGTAATATCTACGTCGTTGAACGTTATCACCTGCTCTACACCCGCCAATACTGGTTCCGGTTTAATGAAAGTAACCGGTTGAGCATTATCACTGACAATTGCACCGTAGGTAGTATAATTCGGATTATAAGTTCCCAACAACGATACATTCCCCAGATTGAAGTCTGAACCATAATTTACAAACGTCGGATTAGAAATAATCTTTATATCATCTAGTAAAACAGTAGAGTTAATTCCTCCAAATGCAACACCTCCAGTAGAGTACGACCCGTCATTAACCGATAATATTTGGGTTCCATCTACAACAAATCCGACTTTACCGCCATACGTCTGAATTTGGAAATCATGCCACTCCGTTGCAACAAATCCAGCTGGCACCGCAACCCTTCCTAGCGAGACGTCACTTGTTGGAGTGTGCTTACTAACTTCAAAATATGGTGTTCCAGCAGGAAAACCGGTTACTCCGCCTTTATTTCTGCGGTAGATCACCTGATAGGCTGGCGGGTTTGGTTCTTTTCCATTTGTGTTGATATAAATTGTGAAATTATCATAGGCTTGATTTAATATGTTAGTGGAACCCCAGCCAACGAATTTCCACTTCATATTGACAATATAGTTGTTCCAATCGGCACTCGTTTGATAATAACTTTGCCCATCTCCGATCACGGTTTGCATAACTTTATTACTTGGATCTGCGGGATCGGCAACAACGCTCAAAACGGGAGCAATTCCGCCCTTAAGACTAAAACTAGGCACAACGCCGTCTTCAAAATTGAGATCTAGTCGTGTTTTGTTCTCGTTGGAGGTATCGTAATCAGGTACAGTCTGTATTGGAATTGGACCTAGCGCAGGTGCCGGCGCTCCCCCATAAACATAAACCTGATCAAACCAGCTTGCGCCTGTACCATTAGGAGAACCTAATTGCAAATATTCTAGTGGGGAAGCAGTTGCGTCCTGATACACCTGCACATCATCGATGTACATCGTTACACCTGTTCCCGTGTAATCCCATTTCAATTCGTGCCAGCCATTAGAACGCTTTACCGCTGTGGCTTGCTCTACTCCATCAACATTTAATACATAGTTATTAAAGTTTGCGCTGCCTGAATTTGCGTTTACTCCAATACCTCTACTCTTTTCTCCGTCATCCGCTCTTGCCATAGTATAAAAGTTTTTCATGTTAAAAGGTCTGCCCGAATCGTAACCGGTTGGATTAATAGCAAACGGGTCATACATTTTAATTGATACTACTTTATTTAAAGCTTGCGGAAACTCTCGATATAGTACAGGCTTTCCGGATCCGGAACTATCGATCATCAGAGAACGACTATCCTGCATTGGTGTGCCTGCCATATAGAGCGAAGTCGTTTTTGGAAGCTTATTTTGGTAGCTCCATTTTGCCATATCAATTTCCTTGTCCTCAAAGCTGTCTTCAAAGTAAATATCTGTTGGCTTATTGACAGCAGGCAATGACGTTTTATATTCTGCTGGATAATCAACAGTGACACCGATTTTATCGAATTCCATCTTAGAAGGATCGAATGTAGGATCTTGATCGTATGCTGGCCCATAATTTAAGTTTGTGTTGTCTGAAATAAGCGCTTTATCACCATAAGCAGCTTGGAAATATGAACCGCCCTCAAAATTAAGGTTCTGTGAATTAGTAGACATCACATTTTTAAAGCTTAGTCCGTTTGCGCCCATGTCTGTATTGATGTTGTTAGGTGTAAGGTTTGTCATCGTAGGATTCGAAGCGGTTTGATCTATAATAACTTGTTCAAAATAATTGCGTTTAAAGTTAGGTTCAGGATCTTTCCCCATATAAATCCAACCGACAAAGAGTGTGCCATCATCTCCGCCGTCTTGTTGGCAATCATGTACATACACATATTCAAAACGATTGTTATGAATATATAAATCATTGTAACGGTTTAAATATTTGTCGCCAAAACCACCCACATTGTTCGGATTTCTCGCATAACCTGCTTGCAGAAGCAATCCTCTACGAGGGCTGTTGTAAATCTCGACATGTTTTACAGTGTTTCTGCCTGCATTGTTCATTGAAATACCTGCTGAACAAAGCACCAATTCACCCACATCATGAATAATCGTGTTTTCGATCAGATTATCTCTCGAGTAGCCTTCTCCATTGATGCCTCCATTAATAGGGTCACCAGGATATCCACCCTCAATTTGAATACCATCGTGACCGACATGCTCAATTAAACTATCACGAATAGTAATATTGTGGTTTGCTAAATATAATGAAATGCCATTCATGCCTCCGTTTTTTATGTGAGAGCGTTCAATATTTATATACGAGGCATAGTTCATTTTAATTATGCCGACCTGAAATTGCGGACGGTCTACACTTTCGGAATAAGATGGATTGGTTGAATTCATAGCTTCCGGCGGATATTTTCCCATACCCGTACCTGTATCGCCCCAGTTCCAATAAGGTGAATACCAATCAGGAAAATTGGTATCCGCGAACTTGATTCCGTTAAACTGAATGTTATGTACTGTATTATCCTTATCATTTCCTTTGAAAAGAACGATTGTCTCTACTTTAGGTATAATGACATCCAATTGTGTAATATCGCCTGTTGGATAATAATAAAGATAGCCTGTTTTTTTGTTATAGTAAAATTCGCCAGGCTGGTCAAGAAATCCTAAGTTTCCTTGAACAAAGAAAGAACTACGGTCCCCAACCGTAAAGCGGGGTCTGTTAAATTCAGGTTTTGCTGGGTCAGTTTTAAAAGTAAACTTGCCTGTGGTATAACCACTAAGCATAAGTGTATTGCTTTCCCAGTGTCGATCTCCGCCGTAATCATCTGTATAAACCTGCGCGTCAAAGTCACCGCGCGCCATTGCGTTAATCATTCCGTTTCTTGTGTTAGCATCCAGAATAGAGTCATTAAAAGTCATGGATGTAACGTTTGAGCCACCTGCCCCGCCACCAGTTGTTTTGTAATAGTCACTAAATGAGCTAGGAAATTTGGGACGTTTATTTAAGTTTGGCGAACGCGCCATAGTCTGTCTTGAATCATTCACATAAAGCGTATTAAAGTTTTTGCTTGGATAATCTCCTGTGCCAACAAACGTTTTATAAACCATACTCGAAATACTGTCTGGTAAATCTCCATCCGGGTTTGTAGTTGGATCAGCTGTACCGTTAACTAAGGTCCATGAGTTAGGGTCCACCTTTTCTCCGCCAATAAAATTAACAGTACCCAGTCCATCCATTTCACGATAAATAATGTTATGATCATTTGTTCCAGAATCCGCAACACCAAATTCTACTGTGTTCGTAATGTAGTAATCACCGGCTGCAAAAAAAACATAAATATCACCTGTCATATTACTGTTAATTTTTGCAACAGCATTACGAGCGCCATCTAAAGTAGCAAGCGGCTGTTCATAGGTTCCTGGGTTTTCGTCATTCCCTGTGGGTGATACAAAGATTTGTGCCTGAATATTGCCATGCTGTACGGTTTCGGCCCTCACATTGGCTACCGATATTCCAAACATTGTTAAAGTCATAGACGCCGCGAGAACGATACTCAGTAATCTCTTGAGCATGAAAACACCTTTCCTCTCATTTTTATTATTAATAGGATTTATTGTCCGATTACCCGTTCACACCACCTCCTTCATATCGAACAACTGTTTGATTTATGGCCGGCGCAGTTACTGGAAATTTTAATTTCTCATTGTTTTCAATAATAGCTTCAATAAAGTATTCGAAATCTTCATCTGATTCCGGCAATATGGAAACTTGATAAACACCGCGGTTGACATGAGTGCATGTTGCTTTTTGAAAATCCTCTTGTCCAAGATGTCTCCAATAAACTGTTGCGTCTGCTGGACTTGTTACATTACAAATAATGATCACTTTCAGTTGGAGCATCTCACCAACTCCAATGCTCGTGCGAACTGTTGGAACGACCAATCGTGATTTACCCGAAAAAACATTAGGCGGCAGTGCATCTTCTGGAAGCGGCTTGCCGAGTAAATCCTCAAGCTCCTTACCAAGTTTATGAAGCTGAGTCTGCATGGTCTGTTGCTGAATATTGGCAAAGGTTCCCATTTCACCGGGTGTAGATATGGTTGCTAGCAAATAACCGTTTAATTCCGAATACTGAGCTTCTAGTTGTTTGTAAATCGGTAATAGCTGAGCGTTAGCAATCATTTGTTTATGATCAATGGAGGTATCCGCATGAAGTCCTCCTAGCACCCTTTCATATAGTCCTAACGTACAGCCAATCTGGGCAGCAGCGCGTACAAACCGGAATTGATTGAGCCAATAATCGTATCGGTCCAGATGCCCAGCACCTTGAATACGACTGCGTAAAGCTTCTAATTTTTCTATAAAATCATACTGAGCAGATACGTCATCCCATGGTGCTCGATTCACTTCGATCGTACTGCCCGGACCTGATACCCAATTGATTGGACGTGGTAGATTACCATCTATTTCAGTAAAAATAGAAGCTGCATCTGCCGCCATTTCTGGACCAAATTGAGCTGTTGTCCAATCTTCATAAAAATCTGCAATGGGCAAGTCGCGATCTCTGACTTTAAGCTCTGGCAGATCCGCTTCATATGAACCAACTGCTGGTCCTCCGCAATTGATAAATCGCGAGTAAGCAAAGCCCTCAAACTGATTAATATCGTCGGTCTTCCCTACAACCTCTATCGCACTTAAACAAGCTTCGCCGTTATGACTTCTAAACGTTAAATCAAGCACTCCATCCGATACTTTTACTTCTTCGATCGAACGTTCCCAAGGCCTATTAATGCCAGCCCCAGCAAAGATGTCGAGTTGAAAAAGTCTTGCCCCTACACCGCTATTCGTGTATACATCAAAAACTCGTTTGCCTGGTTCTTTCATTTCCCACTCTTTGAATTTCAGCGTCAATTTATAGGTGCCGTTGGGTATTTGCAAACGGTATCCTTTCATTCCTATTCGAACGGTATCATAGATTTCATCTGAACAATTTAACATTGTTTCTAATTGTTTGGATTGCCCCCCTGTACATCCTTCAGAACTATAGTCCGTTTCCACTTGTTTTCCGAAGTCGGGATTCCAGCTTGCTTGCTCCCAGCCTGCAGCTGCAAGAGCAGCAAAGGTTGGATCAATCACTTTGGTTCTCCAATGGATGCCCATTAATCCTTCGCAGCCATAAGATAGCGCATCTGCGGCATCACGACGCATCCGACCTGCCCACAATTGCGGCAAATTCATAGCAGGATCGTCTTCCACCCAAGGAATTGCCCACGTTGGACGTTCTTTAATCACTTGAAAGCTTGGCTCCACGAAATCAAGTCCGAGATTTCGATTAATGCAGCTGAAAGGCACAGATTTAGGAAGATGGCGATCAAACAATGTCCGATCCGCTTGGGGGCCAAGTACCCAGCCGCTTGTTGCAACCTGAATAGCAGGATTTACTTTTTCTGCGGCTTGGATCGCCAGTTGGATATCTGTTAATGTCGCTTGCGTTTGTTCTGTTGAATTGCCACCCCATGTCCAATGCTCTGGTGTCCATAACCAAAAATAATCAAGCGGGTGAACACGTTTGATTCGTGTAAAAATCCCCTCGTAAAGCTGCTGAACTGTCGCTTGTTCCTGAGCGTTCAATCCTTTCTCTAGTAAATGAGATTTAACTTCTTCTGGTATAGTAAGAGGTCCTTCCATTCCTAAACATGTGGTAATGTTATATTCCTTCGCATAATCGAAAATGTTTTTTAATACGCGTCCGAAACGATTGAAAAGTTCATTACTTGCTTCCATATCTTTTGGCCAAGGAGCCATACCTTGCATGTAATCCGCACCATAGTCGTCTCTCTCGAACAACTGATCGCCACCATTGGTAAAGCTGCTCGTTGTTTGCGCCGCATAACCCCATGCTCCGTTAATAGTCGTATAATGCCTAGATTGATAACTGTACGTTACGTCGCCATTTCCCTTCACATCTTCTGCAAGTCCGATCCAGGTTGTTGGCTCCGCACTAGCATATAGATTTGTTCGCGGTCTCTCCGGATACGTATGCAGTCCAATAAAATTCATACGCAGCTTCGTCAGTTGGGAAAGTACGCTTTTATAATCATCTTCACTCCACCAATCCGGTCCTTCCGGGAAATCATGGAAAGGAAGAATACCCCGTAAACGAAATAAAGGAGAGCTCGTTTCATCAAGGTTTGGCAAATAAAAAGGAATTTTTTGGTCAGGCACGATATCACCATGAAGGGAAAACCGGATTCCATAATGCTCAGCTAAACGATACGCGGCAAAAAGCAATCCTCCATCTCGTCCACCAGTTACGGTAACCCATTCCCCATTAGCGATTGATAGCGTTTTCAATTCATAGCTCTGTTCACGCACTGTTTGCTCTTTTTGCTCTCGTTGCTCATTTACCACAATAGAATCCCTAATCAGTCTACTATCCGGATATCCGATAATAATTCCATTCGCACCATCTGGAACGAAATCCTCCGAAAGGATAGGTAAAAGGGTGGAAGTTCGCAAATAAATGTACCTGCGTATTTCCTTTGCCGCAAATTTTTCATGCTTGGAAGCGTTGCGCGAGTAAATAATTAGATTTTGTTTAATCATGAATCGTCACTCCAATGTTGTGCGTTGTTGATCTGTATATTATGAAATAAGTTTACTTCGCGATAGTCTCACCAACAATGGCTGAAATTTGTTTATTGTGTCTGTAATTGATCGTTATGTATTTATTGTAGCTGATTCATTTTCCAGTGCTGATTACGAATATCTGTAGGTGTATGATTGGTCCATTTCTTAATCGTGCGTGCAAAATGATAGGAAGTTTTGAAGCCGCATTGATAGGCCACTTCTGTGATAGTCAACCCGGTATGGACTAATAAATCCACGCCTTGTTTGACACGATACTGCCATAAATAATGTATTGGAGTCATTTTCATATGCTTGTTAAACAATCTAATTAAATGCTCCTCTGTAACATTCGCTGCTTTTGAAAGATCGGATAGACTAATGTTGTCGCTATATTGTCTTTGAACGAAATTTTTAGCTAAGTAAACCGCAGGGTGTTCATCTTGACCTTTCTCATGTTTGCATGCTTCAGCTGCATACAAATAAAAGGCAGTTAAACCAAGCGCACGAAGCAGCATTACATTTTCCCATGCGGACTTATGTTTAAGAGGTATCATCTGATTAACCAGCCGGTTCATTTCTTCAGATACTGGAATAGAAAAAGGCAGTTGCTTAAAAGCATTTTCAATCTCCGTCGAGCCTTGCTCCACTTCTATAGTTATCCATCGATGCCAAGTTTCTTTCTCTCTAGCAAATTCGAATCTCTCCCGATGACCAGGCTTCAGAAGTACAACATGGCCAGGTTGAACAATATGTAATACTTCATCTATCCATAAATGAAGAGATCCCGAATCTAATATGAAAAGCTGCCAATCCCGCTGAACACGTGGTCCGAATTGACTGCCTGGTGAATATACAATGGTGCCCGGTGATGCTTTCAAAATACGAAAAGCAGGAAAAGCGGATTCCATTTCATTTTTCATATGTCTTATTCCCCCTTCCAACCATGGTTACCACAATTGATTCAGCAGAATTAAAAAAAAGGGGAGGCACTGGACCTCCCCCCATCCGTTGTTAACCTAGTATCAATCTAGCAATCTCTGCTAGATCAACAATGTCAATTTTAAAGTCACCGTTCATATCCGCTTTTTCATACATAGCCCAGTCCGGATCATCAACAGAATTCTTTCCATAACCAGCTGCGACGAGTGCGAGATCACCGATGCTGAATTTACCGTCTCCATTCAAGTCACCAGGAGCCGCTATATTCACGGATGCTGTAAAGGCTTGTAACGCTGCCTGCAATTGAGCAATCGCTTGATCCACTTGCTCCTGAGTAGCTCCGCCTTGAACCGCTACTGCCTTGGCAAGATCAATTGCCGCTTGCAATATCGCTTTCGTACCTACTGGATACTGACCGATTCCAGTTCCTTCTACCGCTGCATCATGTGATGCTTGCGCACTTGTAATCAGCGTTTGCAATGCCGCTTTATCCACGACAATAATTTGAATCGTGTACGCGGTACCATTGCTCACCGTCGTTTCGATTCCGCCAGCACCCGCAACAGCTACGTCGGTTAAGAAGATGGAGCTCGTTACGTTTTGGCTAGCCGCTTTGGCCTTGAAGTTCAGTTTCAATACTGGAGCCGTGTGCTTTATTGCACTTCCAGACCCAGCACTTGCCATCAGAATTCGAAGCTCACCTTCTCCAGCTTTCTGTCCAACAATCGAAAACCCACTTTGCAGCGCATCGACTGAAAGGAATTCGACTTGACTTGGGTCATAATGGATCGTTTGATCCAGCGCATACACGTGTTCTGCAACATTGCTGAGCGTATAGGTCACATCAAAGGACTCGCCTGCAATGACGCTGTCGTCTCCCGAAGCAATTAAGCTGTAGCTAGCAGTTTCGACATTTGCTGTAACAGTTATTATTGCTTTAGCTCTCGCTGTTGTTCCTTCAACTGTGCCTGCAACAGAGAACACGCCCTTGTTCGCCACCATGTCCGGTGTAATAGAATCCCAGGCAACGTCAATCATACCGGTAGTCCCATCGTTGTATACAGCCTCCACCTGTGCAGGCAATGCTGGGATTTCACCTTGCTTCGTGTCCACAGTGACCGATTTGTAGTCTACGATTGTTTTCACAAATGGCTTCTGCGCTTCGAACGCCTCAAACTCCATCAGTCCGGGATTGTTAGCGATCTTCGTGATCGTTAGCTTCACCCAACTGGTTGTGATTGGCGTTTCAAAATCCACTATATTATCTCCACTAGCTTTCAGTCCTGACAACTCTCTTGATCCGCCTTCCCATTCGAGTTTGGCATTCGTAAACACGTCAAGTGGCGAATTTTCCCGTTCCACGAGATTGATGCTGCCGAGCGTAACTTCCTGATCGAACGTCAGCTTGATCCATGGGTTGCCCAGACTACCTAGGCTAGCCCATGGCGTCGTCCGATTCCCGTCTATCGCATTTCGCTCCGTATAGGAAGTAGTGTTATAAGCTGAGCTCGCCGTCACGGTCGAAGTCGATGCGATATTACTTCCCGCTACTTTAATTGACACTGGATGGCTTGCAACGGTCACCCCATCTAAAATAGCATTTACCGTAACTGTTGCTTGAAAACCGTTGCGAACATCGTCTGTCACGATGATCGTATTACTGCCTTCCACAACAGCAAGTCTGCTGTCGCTAAATTGATATGCCACAGTAGCCCTCGACAAATCTGCTTGTTCACCATTACTCAGCAAGCCTTCTAATGTAGCAACGATGGGTTCATTAGGCTTTATTGTCGTTTTATTTAGGCTAACGTTAACTTTGTCCAAATAGGCCGCTTCATAGAGTTTTCCTTGCGCATCAACAAATAAATATGAAACTTGATTGATAGAACGTCCGCCTATTGTGACCTTGATGTTCAATTTGGCCATCCCCTGTGAGACAGCAGTCAGTAGGTTGGAATTACCTACCGCAATGACATCCGGATTAGCGCTTGTTACCGTGATCTCGGCGTCATTCATATCCATCAGTTCACCCAAACCCGTATAGGCCTGAATGTCAAATTTACCAGCAGCTGCATCAATCGGCTTATACACATAGTTGAAGTTGTCGAACAAATGGGACTTGTCAGTTCCATTTATAGCCACTTCGAGCAAATCAATCGTTGAACCATTCGATCCACCGTTGAAGACGAGTCTCACATACTGCGCTTCGGCGATTAACGGATAGGAGTTGTAGAATCCGAAGTAAGCGCCGCCCGTCGGGCCGTTAACTGTGCCGGCATCCTTCCATTCCATGCCGTCAATGCTCGTTTGAAATTTGATTGTTTTAGGCGTGTTGATATAACTTTGCTCTAATGAATTAAAATTGATAGTTACATTGGCAATGTCAGACTTTGCCGGCAGCTTGTATTGAATCCACGCCTGTTCACCCGCTGGCACCGACCACTTGGATTGATCAACATGAATGCCATCAATGGCTTTACCATCAACCAGATGAACGACTGCAGCTTGCTCGTGACTAGCCGTCACTTCAGCAGTCTTTGCAAGGTTTTGGTGCGGTAACAGGTCCAAAAACACTCTATTCGTCGTGAATTTTTTGCCGTCCAGCGTTACATCGGCCCAAACGACTCCTCGTGTAGGTTGTTCTACATAAGGCGTTAAGATTTCATCTGAATTAAACGTAAACGTATTTACTTCTTGGATCGCAACAGGCGTATATTTATCGCCCGCTTTCAGATCGATAATTCCGCCATGCCATTGAATCTGTGCTGCGTTAAGCCCGATAGGTCCACCTTTCGACGATCTGCCTTCGATTTGATAACGAAGCCCTTCTAATGTGCCGTGCTCGCCATAGGCTTCTTTTCCGTTAATGTTTAAAGTCGCACCTATCATCGTTTCGCCACTATAAATTTTGCCGTCTTTTACCGTTACTTTTAACGCACCTTGTTTGGTTACCCCATCGTAAGTACCACTTACCGTGATGGTCGTTGTTCCGTTCGATACCGGTGTCACAATACCGCTGCTGTTAACCGTCGCAATTCCAGTATCCGCGCTGATGTACTCGATACCGATAAGCTTAGTTTTAAGCGCAGGGAAGGTCATATATCCTTCGGCATTGATTTGTAGCGATGCCGGTGTCAACTGCTGACCTGTCGTGACAATATCAGTAAGCGTATATTTCCGAACAGTACTGTCCGTTTCGATCTTAATAATCGTATCGATCGAATCCTCTTGAACGTTAGCAAGATTGATTGTCAAGCTGTCTCCGTTCTGCTCAAATGATTCAACTGCTTTGTCTTCATTTAACCATGTTACCTTTGTCACATGATCTTTAACTGGACTAATAGTTAACACCTTGTTAGCAATCGCACCAAATCCTTTTTTGCTATCAGGGCCTTTCATAATATGCAGGTAGATATTGTTGTCCCGATAGGTTGCATACCCCCATTGCGGGCCTGTCGTGCTGTTCGGGAAAGCAAACTTCTCGTAGTTTCCTTTTCCGTCATCTACGTAGCCATAGCCCGACAAGAAATAGGGCATTGTGCCGGTGGTAGACTCGTGTCTTTCCGGCTTGCCTACGGGCGCGAACCAGCTTGCAAGCCCTTCTCGAACATCGATAAACTCTTGAAGGGATTTAGGGTATCTTGTTACAACATCCTCCGGAGAATCCCAGTTCGTTCCACGGCTCATTATTGGCATTTGGTCATTGTTGTCCACATAGCCTCTGCCGACATTCATGATCATTTCTTTAGCGACCTGACGATAATCATCACGTTTCGCATAGTATGGCGTATAGTTGTTCTTGGTGTGAACGGACTTCCATGGCTCCATAGTAGTGCGTTTCACAAGATGATTGCCTCCTGTGTTTGCATAAATATGGCTTGCTTCGGCAGTTCTTAAATCCGGATCACCGTACTCTGCACCCCATGCATTCGAGTTGATAATGATTTCATTGCTATAATTGCGCACCATGCTGTACATTACGTCATAATTGGAATTAGGCATGGCTTGGGGACCATCAAAGTAAAGGTATATCGGATCATAGCGCAAAATAAGATCCTCAACATTTTGCACAAACACATCTGTAGACCTATGCTGTAGACCTCCACCCTCGGTTGCATAATACAAGCCAAATTTGATACCATGACGTTTTACTGCTTCTTCAAACTGTTTCAATCCATCTACGACTTGACCATTTTCATCCTTTGGAAGATATTTTTGTCGGTCATGATTCGGATCTGAAAATTTGGACGGCCAGTAATAATTTTGTTGTAGCGCTTCAACCGACACTAATGAATGCCCTTGTCTTTTTGCTCTCTCTGCCCATAAATCAGCGGAGAAATTGGGATCGACAAAGTAATTGTAGATTGGACCGGTATGCGATAATGCACCTACCCGCCCTTCTTCGAACCATTTATTCGGACGCTCTTGGACTGTGATCGTAAAATCCTTTACAGCTGTATTTCCATTTTTGTCGCTTACTTGAACGGTGAATGAGTAATCTCCCGGTGCACTATCGATACTGATAATGCCTTTGTCGCTGTTCAGATTGACATTTCCGTTCACTAATCCATCGGCAATGGTGCCGTCTGTATTTAATTCCAGTCCGTCAGGTAATTCACCATCAATAATTTCCCATGTATATCCTGGTGCGCCTCCACTCGCCATAAATTGAAAAGCCGATGCGGCAACTCCGAATTTGTTAGCCGTTATAGATTTATTCCATACATATGGCCATTCCTTATAACCTATCGGCATATTGTTGGTTGGCATTGGAGTTTGAATCGCATCGTCGGTCGACAGACCCTGGGTCACGATTTCCAGTCCACTCGAATCCCCCGTTACGGAATACACAAGACCACCCAGCTTATTGGCGTTAGAATCAGCGACTCTCCCGTAAAATCCAAGATAGGCGACATTCTGATCTTGCCCTATCGGAACGTTGTTTGCATTCACATCTTCCGTATACGTATGCTTGATTTGAATCATCAGTTTATTCCAGCCCTGCTTCAGCTGGATGGCCTGTTTGGTTAAATCCTTATGGACTTCCACCGGCGTGGTCGGTTGGGTAACACACTTATCGTTGACATACAAACGATAAGAACCGCTGGCGCCGACATTGAAATATGCTTGCTGCGCTACCGGGCTGTATACATAGGTGTGAGCGTATACATATTTGTTCCGTGTATCCATACCCTTCTTCACCGTATAATAGCCGTACAGATCCTGATAATCATCGTAGTTCCGGTTGTAAATGCGGTCGTCGAAGTATTCCCATTTGCTGCTTGTGATTTCTTCGCTAATAGACTCGCCGATCTTAGGCGCAATTACTGCGCCTGCTTCACCAGATGCAGGTGAAGGCCGATTATATACTTCAACCTCGGAAATACCTGTAATATTCGGATATGGCGTACGACCTTTATCGATTTCTATCTTCATGCCCACAACATTTTCCAGCACAGCTCTGGAATAAACAGTTGGCTGTGAAGATTGGTTTGAGGTACTGTCGATCTTTCCGGATTCTACCGTGCTGTCATCAGCCAAGGTAAATGTAATATGGTACCAGTTGTTCACATGCCGTGAGTCACCCCACTGCGCGATTTTCACTTCACTGAGCGCAATTGGTTCGCTCCATTTGAATTGAACCCACGGACTAGTATCTCTTTCTGTTACCCATTGCTTGCCTGTCGTACCATCAACTAAATTAGAAACGGGATTCGGCGACAAAGTTGCCGAAGAAGCCGTAATCGCCGAAGCCTTTGGTGCCAAATTTACGATTTCTCCAGTTGCGCATCCATAAATCTTCTCCACTGAAGCCGAATCGTAAGGACCAGATACTAGCCACGAGTTAATAAACGGGGCATTCCCCGCAGTTTGCTGTGCAGATACTTTCGTGTTAGGAAGTCCCATTATTAATGGTGTAGCAATCATTACTACAGCAAGTGTTGTGGAAATGAATTTTTTAAATCGATGAACCATTTCTTTTTTCCTCCTTTATTTTTAAATAGCTTCTCGGCATTCGCCAAGTCGGGTTGATTTGCCCAATCGCCTCCTTTTGCGATACATTTTGTAGCATTGGTTTCATGGAAAACGCTTACATAGACAGTGAGGACACATACCTTTGCAACCTAATAATAACAAGCGATTAAAAATCCGAATACACGAAAAAGTACAATTAACTTAAATATTTCTTAATTGCTTTCTTCGAAAAGAACGAATTTCTCTGTTTTTTGATATTCTACTCGAACGTATCGTGAAATTCGGCTCTATTGTAAATCCTTAAGTAGTTTACGAACAATAAAAATAAGGGGAGGCACTAAACCTCCCCCATTCGTTGTTAGCCCATTATCAATTTAGCAACCTCTGCCAGGTCAACAATGTCAATTTTAAAGTCACCGTTCATATCTGCTTTTTCATACATAGCCCAGTCCGGATCATCAACAGAATTCTTGCCATAACCAGCTGCGACGAGCGCGAGATCACCGATGCTGAATTTACCGTCTCCATTCAAGTCACCAGAAGCCGCTACATTCACGGAAGCTGTAAAGACTTGCAACGCTGCCTGTAATTGAGCGAACGCTTGATCCACTTGCTCCTGAGTAGCTCCGCCTTGAACCGCTACTGCCTTAGCACGATCAATTGCCGCCTGCAATATCGCCTTCGAACCAGCAGGATACTGACCAATTCCAGCTCCTTCTACTGCTGCATCATGCGATGCTTGCGCACTTGTAATAAGCTCTTGCAAAGCCGCTTTATCCACTGCGATAATTTGAATCGTGTACGCGGTACCATTGCTCACCGTCGTTTCAATTCCGTTTGCACCCGCAACAGCTACATCGGTTAAGAATATGGAGCTCGTTACATTTTGGCCAGCCTCTTTGGCTTTGAAGTTCAGTTTCAATACAGGAGCCGTCTGCTTTATTGCACTTCCAGACCCTGCACTTGCCATCAGAATGCGAACCTCACCTTCTCCTTCTTTCTTTCCGACGATCGAAAATCCACTTTGCAAGGCATCGACTGAAAGCAATTCGACTTGGGCCCTGTCATAATGGATCGTTTGATCCAGTGCATAAACGCTTTCTGCAACATTGCTGAGCGTATAGGTTACATCAAAGGACTCGCCTGCAATGACGCTGGCGGCTCCCGTAGCAATTAGGCTATAGCTGGCTTCGGCAGCTTTCATCGCAGCCATTGCTTCACTTAACGCAGTTGCCGCTGCATCTACTTGTACTTGCGTAGCAGCTACGTCCGCTTCTATTACTTTTGCAGCTGCAAGAGCCTCTTGAAGTGCCGCCCATGTGTCTGCCGTGTACTCTTCTTCATTCGAGTACAATAATTCTGCATTGGCAACGAGATCACTTAATGCTCCTTTTTCAACCGGGACTGGTTCTTCTATGGCTATTCCGTTGATTGCCACTTCAAGCAGATCAAGATTAACGGAATTACCGCCATTCGGGAACAATAGTCTTACGTACTTCGATATTCCTTCTACTGCATAAACAGTAGAGAAACCAAAGTAAGCGCCGCCGGTCGGTGGAGTAACTGTACTGACGGTCTGCCAGTTTGCACCATCTTCACTGATTTGAATGTCCATCTTTTTCGGAGTGTTGTAGTAGCTTTGGTTCAACGTATTAAAATTGATTGCCACGTTTTTGATATCGGCTTCATGCTGCAATTTAAAGGCAATCCATGATTGAGTATTACCAGGTACTGACCATTTGGAGTTGTCTGTTGACGCACCTTCAATTAATTTGCCGTCAATAACTTTATCTGGTGTAAAGCTTCCTTGACTGGTGCTCGCTGTAATTTCTGCTCCCTTAACCACATTCCCAAATGGCTGAAGATCCATAAAAACTCGGTTGGATGTAACGATTTTCCCGTCCAATTCAACCTCTGCCCAAATCACGGCTCTCGTTAGTTCTGACACAGGTTTTGGAACGACTTTGCCATTAGCAAAGGTAACGATATCGGTTTCTGTAATCGAAATCGGCTCATATACTGTTCCGCCTTTCAGATTAACAATACCTGATTTCATCGTAATCGTTGCCGCATGAAGCCCAATTGCTCCGCCTTGCAAAGAACGTCCTTCCAGCGTGTAATCCATTTGATCATAGCTAGCGAATTCCCCATAAGCTTCTCGGTCTTCAATCCATAGAGACGCGCCGATCATCGTGTCCTTGACATACACCTTGCCATCCTTAACAGTAACATTCAGAACGCCTGATTGTGCAAAGCCATCATAGATTCCATTTACCGTAATAGCAGCCTCTCCATCAGCGATTGCCTGAACAACGCCACCCACATCAACCGATGCAATATTCGGTTGATTGCTATTGAACGTAAGCTTACCTTGCTCGAAACGTACTTTCAATGCGGGATAATGCATATATCCTTCCACATTAACTTGTAGCGTGTCAGGTGTTACTTGTTGACCAGTTGTAATTAAATTTGTAAGCTTGTATTTCCGCTCTTGCTTGTCGGTAACTAGCTTCACAATCGTGTCCACGGGGTCACGTGAAACGCCAGTTAAATCAATCGTTACACTTTCACCAGTCTGCGTAAAACTTAAAGATTCGTCTTCATTGAGCCAAGAAATATGTGTAACGGTATCTTTCACAGGACTGATCGTGAGTGAATTTCCGCTGTAACCTTTTTTTCCATCTGGCCCCTCCATCAGATGTAGATAAATATTGTTGTCTCTGGACATGGCATATCCCCAATCAGGACCTTTGCCGCTTTCAAACTTTGCAATATTTCCTTTTCCGTCGTCCGTATATCCGAAGCCATCCAAGAAGTACGGCATCGTTCCAGTTGTAGATTCATGTCTTTCTGGCTTGCCTTCTGGGGCAAACCAAGCGGCAAGCCCTTCGCGAACATCAATAAATTCCTGCAGCGATTTCGGATATCTAGTTGCAATATTTTCTGGACTGTCCCAGTTTGGGCCGCGACTCATTATAGGCATTTGGTCGTTATTATCGACAAATCCACGACCAGCGTTCATAATCATTTCTTTCGTAACCTGTCTATAGTCATCACGTTTTTCATAATACGGCGTATAGTTATTAAGCGTATGAACTGATTTCCAAGGCTCTGCAATCGTCCGCTTTGTTAGGTTGGAACCGCCGCCACCTGCAAAGATATGACTTGATTCGGTTGTTCTAAGATCCGGATCTCCATATTCTTGCGTCCATGCATTTGCATTAATAATAATGTCATCACTATAATTGCGCACATTGCTGTACATCACATCATAGTTAGCATTAGGCATTGCCTGCGGACCATCAAAATATAGATAGGCAGGATCATAACGTTGAATGAGATTCTCCACATTTTGTACAAACACGTCTGTGGAATTATGCTGCAAACCCCCGCCCTCCGTTGCGTAATACAAGCCAAATTTTATCCCGTAGCGTTTTATCGATTCTTCAAAAGCCTTGAGACCGTCTTTCACCTTCCCGTTCTCATCCTTAGGCATATACAGATTACGACTATGCTTAGGATCTGCGAATTTGGATGGCCAATAATAATTTTGCTGTAATGCTTCCACAGAAACGAGAGAATGTCCCTGTGCCTTTGCTCGCTGTGCCCACAGATCTATCGAATAATTCGGGTCTACAAACCAATTGTATATAGGGCCTGTATGACTGAGCGCAGAGACTCTTCCTTCTTCAAACCACCGATTCGGACGATCCTTGACTTCAATCTCGAATACTTTTGTTGCTGTAGCATTGGTGCTGTCGGTCACTTTAACCGTAAAGGAATAAGTGTCAACTGCTGCATTAACAAATCCTTCAACCGTGCCGTCAGTTTTTAACGTTAAACCATCTGGAAGGGCACCATCCGCTACAGTCCATATATAGCCCGGCTTGCCGCCGCTAGCCATAAACTGGAAAGCAGAAGCGGACAAGCCATGCTTTGCCGTATAGTTCGATTTATTCCAAACATAGGGCCATTCTGTATACCCTTTCGGAAGGATATTCGTCGGCAATTCCTTATCTTGAGCCGCATCATTGGCGCTTAATCCTTGCGTAGCAATCGACAATGCCTCATCTTCACCTGTAACGGAATAAGTAAGATTGTCAATTTTATTGCCATTGATATCCGTCACGCGACCGTAGAATCCTAGATAAGATACATTTGCATCCTGCGCAATCGGAACGCCGTTAGCATTCAGATCCTCGGTGAAGCTATGCTTTATCTGTAATAGAATTTTATTCCAGCCTGCTTTTAATTTAATGTTCGCTATTGTCATATCCTTATGTACTTCGGCAGCTAATGATGGTTTAGTTACCGCAATATCGTTGACGAACAAGCGGTTTACGCCGCTGGAACCAAACCTAAACTGAGCATTTTGTGCATTTGGGCTATACACATAAGTATTCGCATATACAAACTTATTCTGTGTTTCGATACCTTTTTTCACCGTGTAGTAGCCATATAAATCTTGGTAATCATCATAGTTTCTATTCCAAATCCGGTCATCGAAATATTCCCAATTCTGATTGCCTTCACCGCTAGTCAAGGCTTCGCCGATTTTCGGTGTAATATGAGCTGTCGGTTCTGGATCTACGGTTTCAACAATCCCATCGCCGTCAAATACATTAACTTCAGTCAAACCTAGACCGACATTTTTCAAATTTTTCTGCCCGTCATGTACAATCAACAGTTCCACCTTTGAAACATTGTTCACGGCCTGTTCAAGCGTTACTACACCAGGGTTTACTCCCTTTGGATCGATATTGGTGATTGTACCCGTCCCCAACACTTCATTATTTGCACCTTTTAACGTGTAATTCACCTTCTGAACATCCGATGTATTGGCCGGCCAAGCTGTATTGTGTCGGTCAAACACCTCGATTTGTTTCACTTTGACAGGTTGCTTCCATGTCAAATATAACGTCGGTGTAGGATCCCAATTCGGCCAAGAAGATGGTGCGCCGCCTGTATCATGCATTTGCGAAATCCACTCCGTATTCTTATCGCCGTCAATAGCAAACTTCGGCAACTTCGAAGCGGAATCTGTTCCACCTGGGAAAGCATCAGGGCCAGTTTTCCAAGTAGAGCTTGAAGTTGCTGCAGCCGTTCTAGCCCAGTTTCCGTCAATCGGTCTGTCTGCGCTTGAAGGATCCGATAGTGAAGCTTCATATACTTCCAGCTCACTAACCCCTGTAATACTAGGATACGGCGATCTGCCTTTATCGATTTCAACCTTCATTTCCACCACATTTTGAAGCGTAGTACTCGGCGTGAAAATAGTTGGTTTACTTGCATCGCCAGACGTACTGTCCACTCTAATCGTGTCCGATGTTGTTCCATCGTCAAATTTAAAAGTGAGGTGATAATATTGATTGACATGTCTGCTATCTCCCCACTGCGCAATCGTTACAGCACCAATTTTTATCGGTGTTTCCCACTTGAAATTCAACCAAGGTGCATTGTCATTTTCAGTTACCCACTGATTTCTCGAGCTACCGTCAGCAACGAAAGCAGGAGGATTGGATGCAAAAGTCGCCGATGACGCCGTTATTTTCGCCGATGGCGCCACATTTCTATTTTCCGGAATGACCGTGCCATAGATTTCATCCGCAACTGCTGTATCATAAGGACCCGCTAACAGCCAGCTATTAATAAACGGGGCACTTCCTGATGCCTGCTGTGCATCTGCCCGTGGAGCATTGGGCCCAAAAGTGAAAATACCAGCTATCATGGATAACGCTACGCCAACAGAAATTACTTTTTTCACACGTTTTTTAAGCTTCAATTGCAATCCCTCTTTTCTTTTACATGATTTAACTGAATCTCCTGACTGATAGTTCGTTGGTTTGCTCGAATACCTCCTTTGTCTAATGCGATTCGTATCAGGAAAACGTTTTCAAAACCGATGAAGACAACTTCCTTTGCAAGCAGATAATAACAAGCATTTAATAATCTGAATACACGAAAAAGTACGCATTCCTCTAATATTTCTCAATCGATGTTCTTTAAAAGAACTAATTTTACTGTTTTTTGATATTCGATTCGAACATATCGTGAAATTCGGGATAACTCCTGATTACACGTCTATCAAGCAAAAAGAAGCCCAATTCCTCAATGGAATTAGGCTCTTCGGCAGAAAATCTACTATTAAACTGTCATATCATTTTCATGATCTATTTCTTGCCCCAGTTGCAGTCTATATTCACTCAGGGACATTCCAAAATGCTTTTTAAAGCGCGTATAAAAATAATTATTTCTCTCTAGTCCCACCTTTTCAATAATGGACATTAAAGGCAGTTGCGTATTACGCATATATTCATCCAGCTTTTGCATTCGCGTATCGAAAATATACTGCGCAATAGACTGTCCATGTACTGTTTTGAATATTTGGCCGATATAGTTCGATGATAGCCTTAGTTTCTCGGCGATAAAGCTAAGGCATAATTCACTGTTGGAATATTCTTGATCGACAATTCCGATAACGCGTTGTATCAAATGGTCATTACTATTAGATGTATTTTTGAGAGCTCCTACCTTATAACATAGCTTCTGTAAAAACGCATCCATCACGCTGTCTATATCTGTACTCACCTCTGCATTTTGGATCCCGCGTAAAAACTGCTGCAGAGTTAAATCCTGGCTATCCTTTACAGCAGGCATCTTACTTAACACATTCGAGTAAATGCTGTAAATCAAATGAATAATGCAATTCAAGATCTCGTCGTACGTGTATTGATATAGCTTTGGACTTAACGTTTGATAGATTGCAGCAGCAAATTCATAATTGCCCTCGAGCACTTTCTCGATTAACTGCTCCTCTTTCTTGACGGAGATGTGGAAATTATCCGTGTTGATTTCATCCATCATGTAAGGAGTAATAATAGAGCCATGTCCGTAGCGCATTTTCAAGAGAATGGAGCCCTTCATATTATTATACATGCTAGGCAAATGCTCGAGTCCCTGAAACATCGTACTGTACGCCATTGATAAAGAAATACGGAGATACTTAAGCGTATTACTCTGCACCTCGCGTAAATAACGCTCTATTTTCTCCTGCAGCACTTTATATTGGGTTACTGTGGAACAATCCATAAGCACTACGAATTTATCGGGCTCACTGCTGAAGATTTCACACACACCATACTCCTCTGCCAGTTCTGTTGCAATATTTACAATAGCATAGCGTAGTGCCCATCGTTCCTTCTGGCTATTCACAGATACAAATTTGCTGTAATTATCGATTTTAATGAGACACATACACAGCTGACTGGTCGCGATATAATCCAAATTGATGTCATGCAGCTTCTCCAGCACTTTGTCTTTGGAGTGTGTGGTGCTATCACTTAATAATGCATTGAGAAAATCTTCTTTGACAGCATAGCCTGCATCATGGATTATTTTGTCAAGCTGTTGATTTTTCTCCTTCATAGATTCAAATACAGATAAGATATAGTCGAATTCTTCCATCTCTGAAATAACTGTATCATTTTTTTCAGGAGCTTCGCCGTTTATAATTTTCGTAATCGTTTGAATCGGATAGTTCAGTCTACGAGCCAAATACAAACAAATGACTGCACAAATTATGAATATAACAACTACGATACCTACAGACATAAATGATGCTTTAATTACCTCTTTGAACGTTTCTTTAACAGGAGTAAGGCCCATGATGTACCAGTTGTTTGCATTACTTTTACTACTTGATACAAGATAGCTGATTCCACCAATTTTTCTTATCTGATTATTGCTTCTTTCGAATTCATGTGCTTGCTGGCTTAATACGCGTACTTCACCCATATTATGTTCAAACTCTGGTGTAAGCGTCTTACTTAGAATAGACCCGTTCGTATCAACTACTAAAAAGGACGATTTCGTTTCAGGGTCATTACCATTGATCGCTTGAATTGATTCCGTAAGCGTTTTCGTTCGAATGTTAACGACAATGGCATTTTTCAGGCCTGACGCGGTCTCTCCCTGTTCAAATAATATATATGAGCATGTATCAGCCGATTGCGTCGCTTCATCTACAGCTGTCAAAATAGGCCGACCATTATAATCAGCTACAAATTTTTTGTCAGTTAGCAGTGATACAATCGCCTGATCCGAAAATGTAGAGGCTGTTTTACGTTCGCCAGTCCTAGATGAATAAAAAACATCCATCCCCGCATTGTATAGGTACACGCTCTCGATATCTTTCAGTGTTAGAAAGTGCCTATCAATGACCTTGCTTGCCATAATCGCTACGAGATCATCATTTTTCTTCATATTAATGAATTTGAGAATATCTTTATCACCGTACAGTGTATTCCCCAATTTCTTTGCAGTCTCATCTAGGTAGGTAATACTGTAATTGTAATGTCCAATCAGCTCATGATTAAAACGGTTAATCATTGAAATACTAGTGCGCAAATAATTAATGGTCAAAAATACAGTAAGCAACACAGTGATAAGAATCGTAATAATCAGAAAAGAGAAAAAAGATTTGCGCAGAAAGCTCGTACTGCTTCTTTTTATTACACTTGTTTGCTTCATTGTGACCCCCTAGTACAACTACGATTTTCTATGTATTTATTATTATCATACTAGCATAATTACCCCTATATCGTCACAACCATTAATGACTCTTTGTAGATTTTATTATTTTTTAGAGATGCCTTGTGTCGAAAAACTAAGAAAATGATAGTTTTGTTTGTTGAGGAAAAAAAAACCTGGACCTAGAATAAAGGAAGACAGAAATGCAATGCAAGGAAGGGGGTGAACTCAATGAAACTAATGGCAAAACCAATTCATAACCGAGCACTGCGCGGCGCAAAAAAACAATTTCCCTTCTATCTAATGATGTCACCCGGCCTACTGTTTATTGCCATCATGTGTTATATCCCAATGGGCGGTGCCATTATCGCCTTCAAAGATTACAACCCACGCGATGGTATATTCGGAAGCCCATGGATGGATCCGCTGTTCAAAAATTTCGAATTTTTCTTTAAATCTGAAACAGCGAAAATTGTTACGTTCAACACCCTTTTCTACAATATTATAGAAATGGTTGCCGTTACTCTCGGTGCACTAATATTGGCCATTCTATTGAGCGAAGTGAAAAATAAAGGGCTCTCAGCCACCTATAAAGGTGCTATATTGCTGCCAGTTTTCCTTTCATGGATTGTAGTCCAGTATATTGTGTTCGGTATGCTTAGTGTAGACCGAGGCATTGTCAACAATATTATCGAATCAAATGGTGGAGAAGCTATTTACTGGTACAGTGAGCCTTCTTATTGGCGCTATATTCTTCCCTTTGCCTATCTGTGGAAAAATATCGGTTACTATTCGGTATTGTATGTAGCAGCGATCGCGGGGATTAATACGGATTATTATGAAGCTGCTCAATTGGATGGCGCTTCTAAGTGGCAGCAAGTCAAATATGTTACACTGCCTTTGCTGAAACCGATAATTATCGTCCTTACGCTGTTATGGGTAGGTAAGTTGTTCAATGGCGGATTAGGCGACTGGAATGGATTCTATACCCTTTCCAATGATTCAGGAGCACTATATGGTGCAACGGATGTTATCGACACCCTTGTATTCCGCTCTTTGAAAAAGCTGAACGACTACGGCATGTCAGCTGCAATTGGTCTATATCAGGCAGTGGTTGGTCTCGTTCTTGTCCTGATTTCTAATTATATTATTAAGAAAACAGACCCCGACAGCGCCTTATTTTAATCGTTCAACATAGAGAAAGGAAGGGAGTTCCATGGTAGTAAGAAAGCTTCATCTTTCAAAAGTTATGATTCATCTCCTTTTCATTATATCTGCTCTAGCCTGTATCGTTCCGCTACTATTAGTTGTATCGATATCGTTTACATCTGAAAAGTCGCTTATGGTAGACGGATATCATTTAATTCCCAAAGTGTTCGATATTTCATCTTATCGCTATGTGTTTAGCGGGGCAGGCTCGATTGCCAATGCATACGGCGTTACGATCTTCGTAACCGTTGTCGGTACGCTGCTGCATTTACTTGTTACTTCGATGCTGTCGTATTCGTTGACGAAGCCAGAAGTTACCTATCGTAATGCACTCACTTTATTCGTGTACCTTCCCGTGCTGTTCAATGGCGGACTTGTTCCATCCTACATCTTGATTACACGATACTTGCATCTTAAAAATACGATCTGGGTACTCATTGTCGTCTTCCTTGTGTCAGCGATTAACGTGCTCATTATGAAAAACTTTTTCAAATCGATTCCTAGTTCCTTGTTCGAGTCTGCACGCATAGACGGTTCAGGTGAATTTCGTACTTTTTTCAGTATTGCACTTCCGCTTTCTAAACCGTCACTGGCGACTATTGGTCTGTTCACAGCGATTTCCTACTGGAATGATTGGATGACCACTGCCTTGTATATTGAAAAGCCGAAGCTGTACACCTTGCAATATTTACTGCAATCTTTAATGAACAATATTGGCTATTTACAAGCCAATGCAGCAGCCTCTAAATCTATGGAAGCCGCTATCGGCATGCTTCCTAGTGAAGGTGCACGGATGGCTACTTGTGTACTTGCCATCGGTCCAATTATATTATTGTATCCATTTTTACAAAAGTATTTTGAAAAAGGCTTAACAATAGGTGCTGTAAAAGAGTAATTTTACAGAAATCTAGTTGAGAATAAAATTAAAATTTTAGGGGGATTTCAATGAAAAAATTTTCTATGATGTTGATCAGCTTAACTCTGCTTCTCACGATGATCGTGTCTGGCTGCTCGAAAGCTACTCCGAACGCTACCAACGATCCTGCGGCTTCACCAACTGAGACAAAGGCTCCAGAAAAAGAGAAAGAAAAAGAAAAACTCGTAGAACTTAACTTCTACATGATGAACAGCCCTGTCAATGAGTCTGAGCGTATTATGAAAAAAGCTAACGAAATTATTGGAGAAAAAATCAATGCCAAATTAAATTTCGTTATGGTTGACGGCAGCACATATGCTGAAAAAATGAATTTGATGATCAATTCTGGCGACGATTGGGATCTTGCTTTCACTGCATACTGGGGTGGAATTAATTACTTTGAAAACGCCGCCAAAGGTGCTTATGCAGACTTAACTGATCTTCTTCCCAAGCTTGCACCACAAACGTATGCCAACGTCCCTCAAGGTCTATGGGATGGTGCGAAAGTAGACGGTAAAATTTACTCGGTTGTCAATTATCAGCAATGGGGCGTTGCCAAGCGCAATGGCTTTATCTTCCGCGAAGATCTTATTAAAGAAACTGGATTTGACTGGCAAGCTGTGAAAGGCAAGCCCACAATAGAAGCACTTAAATTGATCGGTCCATTCATTGGCGCATCGCTAGAAAAGCATAAGGATATGATTGGTTGGGAAACTAGCTCCGCTCATAGCTTCTTCGCCAATGAACCACTTTACTGGGATATGGAGCCTGTCGGCGATTTGACAACTCCAGGCTGGGTTAATCTTAATGATCCTAACAAAGTTATTAACCAGTTTGAAACACCAGAGTTCGCTGAATACGCAAATATTATGCGCGACTGGTACAATAAAGGCTATGTGCGTAAAGATGGTGCAACAGTAAAAGATACGACTCCCGATCGTAAAGCTGGTAAGCTTGTTGCAGCAATGAACTATGGCTGGCCTGACAGCGTCGATCTTCCTGGTCAAGAGCTGGGTATGTCCATGTCAACATTCGAAAAAACCCCTTCTGTATCCGTATCGACTACTCGTACATTGATTTCAGCATCTGCTGGTTCCAATGCAAACGTTGCTGTCAATTCAGGTTCAAAAAATATTGAAAAAGCTGTAGAGTTAATTGAGCTGCTAAACACTGACGATGATCTGTACAAACTGATTACATTAGGTGAAAAAGACGTTGACTACAAATACGACGAAGTAACTGGTAACTTCACTCAACTTGAAGGCAAATATAATTTTAACTGGAATGAATGGCAAATCGGTCAATCCTTCAGCCCAACGTTCAACCGTGCTGATTATGCCGAAAATGCAGCTGGTGAACTTGGTAGACAAGCTAAGACAATCGTTTACGAAAACGATAAAACAGCAGATGTTTCACCATTGTCAGGATTTGTATTTGACCCAACTCCTGTAAAAACGCAAATCGCCAACGTCTCTTCCGTTACTACTGAGATGATTCCGGCTATCAGTTCTGGATCTGTTGACCCGACTACAACTGTGCCTAAATTCCTCGAGCGTTTGAAAACGGCTGGCGTAGATGACATCATCAAAGAAAAACAAGCTCAATATGACGCTTGGAGAAACAAATAATCTCGCACTCCATAGTGAAATCCGGTGTATCGATGTAATCGTACACCGGATTTTAACATTTCCCCCCAATAGGCGCATCTCATATGCCTCCCGCTAGCCATATAAGCAGCACTAGCTCATTCGTTATTTTCCATATTGCAACATCCCCAAGATCATAATTACCGCTTCCGCTCTCGTTGCATTTTCATTTGGTGCGAAAAGGTTCATACCACGCCCCTTAATAAGGCCTGCTTCATACGCCGCGGTTACTGATGGTTTTGCCCACACAGCAATTTTGTCCGCATCGGCAAAGGATGCTTGAAAGGTTTGATTTACCTTTGGATTAGCATTTGTGATTGATAGTGAAAAGGCAGGTGCCTTCTCTGCGAACGCAGCCTTCGGAGGCAAGACGGAAACATATAGTAACAAAGCTAAGCTGCATATAAGGAGTTTACGGATCATAGATTGATTCATCCTTTCATTAATAAAGATAAGGGGGAATGTTACACTCCCCCTTATTACAACTTATTACAGCTTCTGAGTTATTTTATTGCAAGATCGCTTTAGCTACGATCGCCAGATCCTCAATATCAATCTTACCATCTTTGTTGACATCCGCTTTCGCATTCCAACCAGCTTTACCTGGTTGTGTGCCGTACGCTGCTGCTACAATAGCCAAGTCACCAATACGGACTCCTCCACCATTGATATCTGCGTTTATTTTCATGCTTTCAAACGCTTCAATGGCTGATGCTAATGTTGCTTTGGCGGTATCCACTTGTTGTTGCGTAGCGTTCAGATCGTTTGCTGTCGTATTGGCTGCAGCAATAGCCGCTTGTAATACAGCTTTGGATCCAGCCGCATACAATCCATCCCTGTTTCCTTCCACTGCAGCATCATATTTGGCTTGAGCGCTCGCGATTAATGCATTCAACACTGTCTTATCCACTGGGATACTTATTTCAAACCCGGTTGAAGTTTCACCAACCGAGAGCTCATCCCCATCTTTGTTAGCAATGACAACATCGCTCACAGAGATTGTCGTATTCACTGCTTGGTCTGCAGCTTTAGCTGTAAACTTGAATGACAATACATCGCCTTGGGCAAGTACGTCTTGCGCTGCAGCTACGCTAGCGGCAAGAATTCGAACTTGTCCCGCTACATCCTCTCTATGGTCAATAATTTTAAATCCGTCTTTGAGTGATGTAACCGATACAAACTCCAAAAGTTCCGGATCATAATGAAGCGTCACATCTTGCGCATACATGTGCTGGTATACACTTTGTGTAACATTGCTCAAGCCCATCGTTACATCAAATGTCTGACCAGGGTTCACTTGCTGCAAACCTGTCAATGTAGATTGAGGCGTTTCTTGCTTTGCATTCAGCAATTGAGTTATTTGGGCCTGGGTCAACGTGCCGCTGTATACGCGAACGTCGTCCAACAGTCCATTGTATGCTTCCGTGCCAGTTTCAGTGGCTCCTAGCACTAATTTGTCCGATGTTTTTGAAAGCGCGCCAAGATTCGTTGCATCGCTTGCCACTAAGTTACCGTCGAGATAGATCTTCATCCCTGTTGCTTGGCCGTAGGAAGCGACATAAAGATGCCATTCGTTATCGTTATAAGTCCATGGGAACGTCAACGCCTTATAACTTGATGAACCCTCAGGCCAATAGGCTGCGCGAGCTTGGCCTCCGCTGACCAATTGAAGTGCCGTGAAACGATTAGAATGACGGAAAATGCTTGTAGTGGTTGTTGCCCCTTGAGAGGTCTTGAACCAGAACGCAACGGTTTCGTCACCCGTTTGAATCAAAGAGTCGATCTCGACTTTTGAGCCGCCACTGAAAGCAAGCGCTCCGCCGAGCTTGCCCGCATCAGTCCAAGTCGGGTTCTTAACTAGCGTTCCGTTGCTGCTGTTGCCTGTAGAATCGCCGGCAGTTGTACCGGAGCCTTCATCGAACTTCCAATGGGCTGCTAATTCGGCATTCTTTACACTTACGCTAATGCTGATTGTCAATGGAACGTTGTTCGGGTTTTGAACTCTCTCAGGCAGTATTACTTCGCCCGTTACCGTGAAGTTCTGCGCCGTCGTAATAGTAGGATCATAGCTTGCACTATCTAAATCCCAAGTCACGCTGGCATCCATATTTCCTGCATCCGTGACCAGTGTTGCTTTTCCGGGCAGTCCAAGAGCTTCCGCTGTCTTTGCCGCTCCAATGGCCGCTGATATCGAAGCAGGCGCTGTGATTCTAAACAAATTTATCGGCGGAATGATATCCCGATATTCGGCTTGAATTCCTGCATTATTCATAATGTCTATTGCCGCCTGAGGCCAATTACCACCACTTACAAGAACTGTATTCGTTGGCACAGCTTTGCTCGAGGACCCCGGAGCAGGATGACTTGCATAAGCGGATACATTCGTGTACGTATTGTTAACCGTATTCCGAGCATCTTTGATTAGAAGCCAGGACGGCGCTACATTGATTACATTATTTTCAACTTGATAGTAATTTGCTCCCTCATCCAAATATAACGCTCCATATACTTTCACTTGATTATTAATATAGTTATCAGAGATGATTGAACTAATAGAATTTACGTTCTGATCTCCTAATATATAGATCGCCCCACCATCTGGCACTTCCTTCGTTACGTCATGGACATAGTTATATTGGATTCGGTTGTTTTTTGTACCGGTCTTATAAGCCGTCCAACCCCAACCAAGATGAATACCGGAGTATGGAACATGCCCTATTTCGTTATTGAGAATATCCATATCCTGCGGCGTTGCAGCGCCGATCGCCGATGCAGACTTATATTCAACTCCAATTTTAGTAATGTAATTATTCTTTATATCATTGTTTATGAGCAAGTAACGCTCATCCGGATGTAGTGTATTATTCTCGCTTCCCAATATACTGATATCCGTGTAATCCCCAACCTGAACACCATTACCCGAGATGTCCGTGAAGACAGAACCTTTGATCAAATTATGCTGCGATCCTGCATACATGTTAATACCGGTACCGCCAAGATGAGTGAAATTTGTTCTTTCGAATGTGACGAAATTAGCAAATTTCAACTCTACAGCTGCGTCAATAATGTATTCCCCCGATTTGATAGTCCCCCACTGTGCTTGCCTAATGACGTTATTTTGCGCATCCGCATGTCCGGTATCGCCGTTAGGCTTTAAGAAGGTGCTATGCATAAAGGTAATATCTTCGAATCGCAAATTCAGGATAGGATTTTCCACTGAGCTGCCTTGTAACGTAACAAGCTGCTCCAGCTTTGCCGCCACCACATTGGCAGTCGACATATTTTCCCCCTTATTTGGCTTGTAGTAAAAGGTATAAGCTGTTCCGTCGATGGCACCTGTCCGGTCCAGATACCATTCTCCCTCAGCATCTAACAGTTCATAAGCGTTTTCATAATATTTCGGAGTTGTAGCGGATGATGAGCCTTTGTTGGTAGCGTAAAACCATCCTGGCTGTTTCATTTTAATAGAAGCAATATTTCCGTCAGCTGTGATAGATTCTACCCCACTTCTTGGGTTCGTCCATTTATCAAAATATACCATTTCAAGATCACTGATATTTTTCCACGATGCCAAGAAGGTATCTGTTGTGGTATGTCCGTTTACATTTTTGGTTGCATTAGAGAGACCTCCCTTACTTCTAGCTCTGACGGCACGTTCTCCATTGACATATAATTGTCTCGTCTCGATAGCTTCTCCTACGGCAGCCTTGTATATATTCTGGTCAGAATTATGCAGTGTCCACCCTGAAATTTCCTTCCCACCGCTTAGAATCGGTTTTTCATCTTCATATGCCTTGTACACAATTTGATAACCATTCGACCCTGAATCCACCTCGTTAAAGGCGACAGTATCGGCAAGATAATAAGTTCCACCCCGCAGGTAAACGATAATATCTCCTGTCATTGCAGCGTTCATGGAGCGAACGGCATCGCGAGCCTTCACGATCGTCTTGAAGGGTTGTTCCAAAGTGCCAGGGTTAGAATCATTGCCATCTGGTGCTACATAGAAACTTTGCTGTACAACAGGATCTACAACTTTGACTGTACTTTGTGCTTGATAGTGACCTTCTTCCGTTGTAGCTGTTATTGTTGCGGTTCCTAGACTTACACCTGTGAGTAATCCAGTTGATGCATCAACATCTGCTATATTAGAATCACTGGATGACCATGTGATATTACGATTAGAAGCATTTGCTGGTATCAATTGCGCTGATAACTGTTTTCTTGCTCCTACAGATACGTTTGTCGATACTTCACTTATCGTTATTCCCTCAACTAGCACGTCCTGTACAGTCACCGCAGCGGTTGCTGCAAAAGACCCTTCTGCGGACAGCACTTTTATAATTGTGTTGCCCACGCTTTTAGCAAGAACTTTACCATTTCCATCTACAGAAGCTACCCCAGGATTACTTGATGACCATATGACTTTGGGATTATTTGCATGACTCGGCTGGATAGCATGTGTAAGCTGTACAGTATCATTCACTTTAAGAGCTACATTGGTTTGGTCAAGAGTTATGCCTGTAACAGGTACGTAAGAAGTTGCTACTCTCTCTGCTTTAATATTGTCATAATAAAAAACGCCTTGCGTTCCCCACTTCGCTACACCGATCTGTAAATCCCCTACACTAGTTGCTGTTGTATCTCTAAAACTACGCTGGGACTCTACTAAATCCCCATCAATATAAACATCGTATTTTTTTGATGCTGTATTGATTTCCAATTTCAAATTGTACCATTTGTTTGCCGAATATGAAGAAAGCGCCTTTACCGAACCCTCATTGATTACAATCCTACCATCATGATATATATTAATTTCTGCGACAGTTTTTCCGTCAGTGGACCTCACATTGAAATATGCAATGGCATTCGTTTGCAACGCGTATATGTCTGATGTCAACGTTACTATATCCCCGAGGGATGTTTTTATATTTCTATTTGCCCCAAATGAATCAGCTGTCGTGCGATAGGCTTTTACGACATTGCCTTCTCCTCCAGTAGCAGTACTATTATCCACCACAGTTAAAGTACCATTCGCGTTAAGAGACCAGCCTTCAGGTGTGCTTCCTACCTCTAAGTCATCGAAATGGTCATTCAGTACAACCTCAGGTTGCTCTGATGCTGCTTTTACTTGCTCGGGAGAAATTGCATTCAAAGAAATGAGCAAACATAAACTCGTGATAACACTTGTTAATTTGATTGCTTTCATAAGCATTTTATTCATCTCGAACCTCCGATTATTAAGTTGTTTTTCAAGAGCAATAATAGTGCCATAGATTGGCCATAGGTTTATAGCTTTGAGTAAGCACCTTATTTGCAATCGCTTTCAAAATGACGTAGGGGAACCCTGCTGTTGCAGATCTGATAGGAATTCATATCGTTCAGAAACTTGTGCCACATTTCCTAATTTTTGTTTCTAGACTTCCACTAGAGTTCGTGACAGAGTTCATGTAGAATTGTTCATGAGCAACACCTCCCCTTTTGATTTTAACTATAATTACCAATGCCCTATTCGTAAATCCACTTTTTTCCACGATACACAAAACTATAAACGCCCCGTCCAATTGTCTCCCTCAAACTTATACACCTTTATTGCAACATACACAATTTGATTTTGTTTATAAAAAACGTGACATTTAAGATCCTTTTTCAGAAAAACTAAACGACCGTTCCCCGGTAGAATACCGTGAAACGGTCGTTGCTTAATATCTTCCTTTTTGTACTGCTTCATCTCTTGCATGCATAAATTCCGAGAGATGCTTTCTATTTCAGCGAATCATTAGCGTTAAACGGCAGCCGACTGGCATCATACCCGCTAATACAAAGTTTCTCATTAACGGGAACCCGCCCGTTCAATTCTATTTTTTTAATGCCTTCGCTTATTGGACTGTACTCGCAGGAAAGGGATGTTCCTTCTGTCTCAAAGGTTGTTCTTCGAAGCACCGTATGCCGAGAATGTACGCTTGCGAACGTCTGGTCCTCAATATTCGCCTTAGTGGCTGCATGACAAAACCTCTCAAAGCTACCGATTTCTCGTTCGCTTGACACCTGGGCAACGAATCCATTGCCCGTCAGCACAAATGTCTTAGCGTCGAAACCCCTTGCTTTGCCTTCGTAATTATAGAAGGACAGCATCAAATATCCGTTCGCTCGCTCCACCTTAACCGCAGCTTGCCGCCCATGATTTGTCAGCAGGAGCGGATAGAAGGCCGTATATACGGATCCATCTTTTACAAATACGTGACATGGCTCAGTGCTATCACCAGTCAACTCTTCCAATCTTCGTTCCCCCAACCAAATTTCGTCAGGATCACCGTACTGGCACGGGATAATAATAGACAACTTAAGGCTCGTTACCCCCAACCGACCAAACCTTTTCGGTTTATAAAGCACCATAGCCGTCTGCTTATGTTGAATAGCCTGCTTCCGACCCTCGTCCCAAAGGGAATAGTCCCCTGAGCTACACGCCATCCTCTCATATGTATTCGATTGGCCTGGCTTCTTCTCATTAATCAAGTATCTGGAATAATATGTTCGGGTATTGCCCGGTGCTGCTTTGCCTCTCGAGTCTCGACGAAGGAGCAGATGGAAGGAATCGGTCTGCACCCCGTTATGGAATTCATGCGTGGAGGTTCCCAGCGCATAATCCTCCGTCATGTACGTCGTAACTCTCCCCGTTCCCGCTGGATATTCCACCATGTCCTCAACCAATACAGGGTCCTGCGGCGATTCCCAAGCGTGGGCATCCGAAGAAGAGGAAAACTCCGTGGTGCCCGAAACTTCATACGGGTAGGTCTTGTTTAGCCCATGCTGAACAAGTTCTTCAGGACAATGGTATACCGTATTGAGCAGGCTTGCCACAGTCGCTTGCATAAACGCCTTGTTGTTTAGATGAATGATTTGTCCTGGCTCAGCGTCCACCGAGGAAAATAGCGTATTGAGCGGGTTAACGGGGAGCAGGTCCCCCAGTACCGCATAGATCGCAAAATGCTGGGCTTGTCCCATCGAATCGTAGGTGTACGCACGGGAATAAGGACCAGCTACCTGAGAGGTGGGTAGGTGCAGGTGGGTGAACTGATCCGCCCAGATACGCTCCTCACATAGAAGGGCGATCTCCCTTAGCTCCGGATCCCCTACATAGTTAGCCAACTCAGCTAATGCCTCCAACTGAATCCCCGTATAGGTCGGACTATTGTACTCGCTTGTAAACCCCCGCCGGATAAGCAAATCCTTCAATTGATGCAGGCGCTTTGCCCCAATCTCTACCAGATGAGGGCGTGACAGAAGCTGTCCACCGATCAGCGTAATGAAGGTACTCATGCAGGGGAAATTATCGTTAACGCCAACGAAATCCATCTCATCGGAGGCGCTGTACTCAATGACGTCCTCCAGATAACTCCAAAGCTTTTCCCTAGCTCCATCCGTTAGCCTATCACCGTATTTAATCAGGATTTGAATTGCGATTTTCGGTGCGAAGTGGCAGTGAGAATACTCACTCACTACAATTATAGTATTCCCCTTCAAGCAGGCTTCCTCCGACCCCTCCGCTAGGAAGGAATAAGCAAACCATAAGCGCTCTCGCAATCCGGTAATACTGTCCGTGCCGATATAATTTCCGAGCACATCGAAATCCATTAAACGATAACGAACAAACAACTGAAGAATATGCTTCGTTCTCTCCTTCTGCTCTTGCAGTCCATAAAAACGCTTATCCATGGCGAACCACGACCCTCTTCCCCTAATGCTCCAATCTCTCAATCAACATAAGAAGCGCCATTGATTGTCCATAAGGCATCGGACAGACCGGAATATCCCGGTATTCTTGAAGCGTTCGACCCATTCCAGTACCGTAAGATACACCCTGCACGACACCTTCGGAATCGATTTTTGCTGCGACCGCATTAAACGCTTTGATCCCCATCTCGCGATAAGTGTCAGGCAAATAACCTTTACGTACCGCCTTCAGAATTCCGTAAGCAAATGCCGCAGTTGCTGATGTCTCTGTATAGGAGCTCGGATCATCCAGCAGCGTGTGCCACAAGCCATCAGCTGCTTGTAGTTCAGCAAGCTTAGCAGCTTGCTGCTCCAATGCGGATAACAGCAGCTGTTCAACCGGCCTTGGGAGCTCAATCATTTCCAAATAATCGACTAGACCTGCTGTGTACCAGGAATTGCCGCGTGCCCACAGTGCCTCAGCGAAGTGGTGACGACCATTAAACGTCCAACCGTGAAACAGCAATCCAGTACGTCGATCAGTCAAATATTTGAGATGAAGCAGAAATTGGTATACACTCTCGTCGATATATTGTTCTTCCTCTAGCAATAGCCCCATCCTGCAAACAAATAAAACGGTCATATAGAGGGTGTCATCCCAAATCTCACCTTCGTTCAAATGACCCGAAACGACATGCTGAATACCCCCTTCCTCAGTACGCGGCATTTGCTGAACGGCATACTCAGCCCACTCTCGGCAAAGAGCCATATAATCTTCACGCCTTGTCTCTTCGGCAAGGAAACTCAGCGTAAGCATCGGACACATCGTATTGACGTTCTTAGCAGGAAGCCCTTCGGCAATTCTTCGGTCAAACCAATCGATTAGGTACTGCTTAATATCGGTACGATTGGTCTTTCGGTAGTATAAATAGAGGGAGAATAGGCCAACCCCTTGTGGCCACTCCCAGTTTTCAATGGAAATAATACCGATTGGACAAGTTTCTTCTACAACACCGTCTTTCAAATCTTTGAGCTGCCCAATGACTCTTTCGATGATTGCATGAGCTTCTTGCTTGTCAACATGAATCGTTTCACTCATTACTCGCCACCGCTTTCTATTTTATGTGGGTCAATTTGAAGCTCAGCTAGCTTTGCATCTCCGTCATACAACGTTGCAGATCTAATTTCCGTATAACTTTCTCGGGGAACCTCTCCATCTTTATATGAAACCTCTACGATTTGGAATCGGGCTACGAGAGAAGCTGCATCAACTATATTGTTAATCTCATCGGCATAGTAGATTGCCCATCCCGTTTCCAACCTCGGCTGCTGCAAAAGCTTCGTCTCTCCACAATAGAGTACCTGTCTTAATTTGAGCGTATCCCCATCGAGCACAGAATTCAGAGTAGGTACGTGACGGGCTTCATCGCCATATGCTATGCCGAGCAGCGGTGTGATGAGTACTGCTGACTGTGGATATTGTAGAATCGTCCATTCCCTTCCGTCTGCTCCTGCTACCTTTTGAAGTTCACCCGACCAGCGATTCACAACCCATTCGTCAGCAAGCTCGCTCACTTCATTGTGAATTCTGCTCATGCTGCGTACAACCAGCACTACATTGCTTTGCTGAACGGATCGTAATTGGGTGTCCGGGTACGAAGTTTCTCGAAACAATGCTGGACCTAAATAAGCGTTCTCGTAGGTTGCAGGATGAGTTCTGACACGTTCACCGTCATGCGCATGCCAGCATAGAAAAGAAACCTGCTGCCCATTCACCGCAAGAGATACAGGATACGATTGCCAAGCGAGGCCCCAAGTCGGATATTGATAGGATCCGGCAATGACCGGGAACCGATTCACGCTGCCGATCCTTCCGGTCACTCCTACCCACGTGTGAGCATAGTTGGAATCCATAATCCGTTCGGTCCGACTACGCGGCGTAGATAGCTCTAATGTAGGTTCCGTCTTCTGCAGCTCCTCCTCAAATAGTAGATCCGCGATACCGCCACTTAGATCTGATAAATCAGCTTCTATTGTCGAATCGCTGTTAATTCCTGCAATCTTCCACATCAGGCTTCTTGGGTGCAGATCGCCTTGAAAATTGTAGCTTCGGATCGACGGCACCAATTCATATCCGCCATGAAAACGGACGTAATCAAGCAATCCGTCCATCACTTTTAGTATTCTTTCATACACCTTGTTGTGCTCATCATTCAGAGAAATACTAGCAATACGAAGTGCATTCATAGTGACATGGATATAAACAAGGCTGATATTCTCCCCCCAGCCCCAGCCCCGACGAGACGTGTAGTCCAGCCATTGTTCAAAAAAGTCAATTCCCGCTTTATAATGGTGCTGCAAGCCACAAAGCTTGGAGATAGCGAGCAGCAGAGCGCCGTCACTTACAATTTTGTTCGAGTAATAGAAAATCGGCTTCTTCAGCTCGCGTTCGAACCAGATTGCACCTCGAACCATCATAAGGTCGAGCAATTCACGATGAGTCTCCGGTATCTGTTCTTCCCTATAAAGCCGAAGGACGACAAGAGGCATAAGGATAAAGAAGGCAGCATTCGAATCATTGACTTTGGTTTCTTCTCGGTACCAGCGAAAAGCTCCATAATGCGGACTCGTCTCGTCCGAAATTTGCAGATCCGCAAGCTCCCTTAAAATCTGCAGCCCCTGCAATTCTTCCAGTTCCCCGAGTGTAGTAGCAATTGCATAATAGGCTGCCGTATCCCTTCCATCATGTGCTTCCATAACTTTAGAAGCCTCAATTGTATGACCTGGCTTGCCCGTATTGATCAACCCATCCTCCAACTTCAGCTTGCACCAGAATTGCTGCCATTGTTTCTGCCAATTACGTTCCGTCTGTATGCTCATGTTAAGGCCGCCCCGCTCCATTAAAATAAATATCTAATCTACTTCATAAACTGCCCCTTGCGAAATTCCCCAGGAGTCTGCCCAACCAGCTTTTTAAATACACGAATAAAAGAAAAAGAGTGCACATACCCGACATCGAGAGCTATGTCCTGAACCGGTTTGCTTGATTGAAGAAGAAGATGCTTAGCTTGCTCCATTCTCAATTTTGCCAAGTAATCAACAAGTTTCTCTCCAACCTCTTCCTTAAACAGCCGACTTAGTTGAGCCGACGCCATACCGAATTGATCGCTAAGCTGTATAAGTGACAGAGAAGAGTCGGCATAATTTTGTTGCAAATAGGACATAACCTCATCTACCGTAGTAAATACATTCCGTTCATCCCTTGTGGTCTCTATCTTCTCACTTGCACAAATCAAGATTTCTTCAAGACGGTCGAACAATTCAACTGACGTTTCAAAATGATCAAGCAACGTAATGATTTCCGATTGCGCTTCCTGCTGCCATATCACTCTATACTCAGTTGACAATTGTTGCATCTCTCTGCCGAACTGATAGAGCAAGTAATGTACCATATCAACCAATTCATCCCGCTCAAACAGTTCATCCTCCAGACTTTTTGCAATCGCCTTCATTTGTACCTGCCAGGAAGCGTCCCTTAATCGATATTGCTCCGCCAACTGCTTGAACATTTGCTGTTTCTCATAAATTCCATGATCTGTGCGATGCTGTAAATCAGCAAACACAATGATCCGGTTCATACCGAGCGTTGTTTTGTAACTCAGAGCCTGAGATGCTTCATCTCGACTTAAAGACAGATCCGATATATCATGAATCATTCCGCCAAGAGCAATCGTGACAGTGAAATCCAGATTCGCCTCTCCCCATTCCCTTAGCTTCTCAAGCCAATGAAGGAGGGGCTCTTCCCTGCAATCATCCAGCGCTATAAGTACACCTAGTTCTGTATTTGACAGCCATTCTGCCCATATCGGTATACCTTGTTCCTGAGCCATTTCTTTCAGAACGTCCTGCAGGACGAACTTTAGCAAGTATTGATCTTTCGCCGAATATATCTCTTGAAATTTTTTATACTTATCTATTTCTATCAGTGCTACAGTTAGCCATCCATGAGTAGAGGGCCATCCCATAGATGCGGCCTCCTGCTGCCATTCCTTATCTGACAGTATACGTAATCCTTCCATTATTTCGGTAAATAGCACTTTCCTTCGATAGATGGAGCTTTCCTTCGCTTGTTTCTCCAATGTAGAAGAATGCTCCACTAGCCGATCAAAAGCCATTCCGATATAACGAAACTCATCCTCTTTACCATTCCAATCTAATTTCTGTGGCAGCTGCTGCACTCTGCTTAGCATCGCTGCAAGTGGCTGGTAGTGATTACGGCTCGCCCGAACGAGCCACGCTACGCCTATTAAAACTCCAATCAGCCCTAATAGAATCCAAATATTAGACGATCCCTTGATGATACTGTACAACCCTTCTTCCTCAATTCCTGCATGGATTCGCCAGCCGCTTAGCTCGGACACCACGACCGATGATCCCCTCAGCTCTTTCCATGGGGTCGACCCTGCAGATTCTGATTGAGGAAGATATCCACGAATCCATTGATCGCTGGAATCCGTTAAATAAAGACGGCTAATTTCCGATTGGGTCATCTCCGTGAACAATTTCGCTAATGAATCTGTCGACACGTTAATGACAACAAGCCCTTCACTGCCAGACAGCAAGGGGACTCGCTTCACTAAAGATACAACACTCCTGCCTGGATCGTTATCGAATTCATAGAAACTTCGAGGATCCGTCCATTGATAGGTACTGGTGCCACCTGACATATAATTGCGTATAAATTCTTTGTCCCCATATAAATCTGCCGGAAGAAATATGTTTGAAGATAACACTTTATGATCGTAAGTACGATAAAGATAAATAGATTGAACCAAGGGCACTGTCCCAGCCAATTCATTCAGCTTCTCTGTAATCTTATAAGATAGATAAGAATCATTCTGATGTATCGGATCAAAGAAATTATTGAATTGTTCATTCGTTAGTACCTCCTTGATCATCGACTGATCGATCGTACGAAGGCTATATTCCAAGTTTTGCAGCACTTGCTGTGCAAACAACTCGTTGGCTTTCACTGCTTGCTTACGCGTCAACTCATAGATCGTCCCGAATAAGACTACAAACAACACCGATACAACGAATAACAGTATCGGTATATAAGTTAACAGTAATCTGCGATACCCGTTCCTTTTCATGAAAATCCTCCGATTTAGCCAATCTAGTCTACTATTTCCAATTATTATAATCGATATTTGGCTATAGATCATTCATAAATTTGAGCTAAATCGATAAATCCCGAGCGACCGATAACGTCGCCCGGGGAAGTACTTCAATTATGATAAAACTCCTGTACTATTATTTAATTACGAAATCGTACATATCTTTCGTTAAAAATGCTTTATCCTTGTTTTCCTCATACCATGTCGCATACCATTCGTCGACCTGTGCACCATTCGCTTTGTCCCAAGCAGACTTAGCATCCTTCATTGCTTGATCAATCGTATAGGACTTTCCTGAAATTATTGATTTTTGGAAAATGTCCAAAATTGTCTTAAATGCATTGTTCGTCACATTCTGAAGATCAGTTGGCAATGCCGGCATATGCTCGGGATGCGTCAAATAAGGAGCAGGACGATCTTTGCTTAGGTAGGAATCGAATGCTTGCATACGCAGCTCGTAGAAATCCTTCTGATTCTGACTCGGGTTTTCTACCATATCAATGTTGTTACACTTCGTGAAATTGGCTAAATCAGCTTGAGAGAGCATTGTTAAATCGCCTGCATAAGAAACTTCCTGCTTTTTCTTTTCCAAATCTGTAGGAATCGGGCAACCATTGTTCATCTGATAATGTACGCCTTCTATTCCATTCGCTAAAGTAATCGCAGTCTCTTGGGTAACCATGAAATCTACGTATTTCATGACAGCCTCTTGATCCTTTGCTCTCGCATTAACGACCGCAGTCATTTGAACAGGGTTGCCGATAGCAGGACTAAATTGACCAAACGGACTACTTGGAAGAGGAATTGCCAGAAGCTCAGCATCCGGGTTGTTCTGCTTCAATGCTTCGAAGGTAGCGATATCCACGTAACCTCCGTTAGCTCCATACATCCCTAGCTTACCGTTGATCCAATCCTGCCTCACCTTCTCACCTTTGCTGTCGGTCAAGAAATCTTTGTCAACGATACCCTCGTCATAAAGCTTCTTCTTAAAATCGAAGGCAGCCATCGTGCGATCCCAATCGTGGACTAGTTTGTCATCTGATGTTAGATACCAAGGGTATTTCTCATAGATCGTGAATACGCTTCCGAACATGTAATCTATAATCATCCCGCTAACAAAGCTAAGTCCCATTCCATAAGTATCCTTTTTGCTGTTACCATCCGGATCTTGTTCTGCGAACGCCTTTGCCACTTGATACATTTCCTCTGTTGTCTTCGGCACTTCAAGCTCCAGTTTCTTTAACCAGTCGTTACGGATGAAAAGAACGTGGTTCGGCTGCAAGCCATTAACCCGGCCGAATTCATACATCTTGCCGTCCGACTTTGTGGAAAGCTTCTTAAGACTTGGATATTCCTCAATCAGCTGCTTATATTCCGTACTGTAATTCGCAATCATATCGTCAATAGGAAGCAACTGCTTCTGATTGAATAACTGGTTTCGATAAGCCGTGTCATATTCGAAAATAAGATCCGGCGCCGAATTTGATGCGAATAAAACGTTGAATTTAGCTTGAGACTCGAAACGCGGGACCGCTGTAAACTTAACATCGGACGGTCCATTCTCATTAAGCCATTTCGTCCAGCGATTATTCTCAACCGTTCCTTCCTCAGGTGGAACCGATCCGCGATCATAAACAGACGCTGTGAAGCTTCCACGTTTCACTTCTGCCTTTGGATCCGCAGGTTTGGAGCTCTCTGTAGGTTTGGAACTGTCCGTAGGTTTAGAAGGCTCCACATTATTCGATCCGCAGCCTGATAGCACAGTGGACATAACAAGTGCGGAAGTAATCAAACCCAAACCAAGTTTTCTCTTATTCTTCATCATTTTCATTTGTAGTAGCCCCCTTTTAATTTTAGCTCACGCTTACTAATTAGTCTTCCTATCTGTTGCCTACAAAACTGATGAAACTAGCCCTTTATGGCACCAATCATCGCTCCCTTAACAAAATACTTCTGGAGAAACGGGTAAACCACCATCAACGGAATTATCATGACCATTACACCAGCTGATTTGACGCCTTCGGACGCAATTTGAGCCATTTCTTCCGGCTGCAGGTTCGTCATAGAAGCTAATAATGATTGGCTGCGAATCATATTCTGCACTAGAACAGTTAGATTGTATTTATCCGTATCGTTGATATAGATAAGTACGCTCATAAAAGTATTCCAGAAGCCAACTCCGTAAAACAACCCAATCGTAGCCAGCATCGGTAGGGAGAGCGGAAGAAGAATTTTCCGTATAAACAACACCTCCCCGCAGCCATCAATTCTTGCAGCCTCTTCCATTTCTTCCGGCAAATTCTCAAAATAGCTTTTCATAATCAGCATATTGTAAGCACTCACGAGTGCAGGCAACCAAATCGACCCATAGCTATTAATCAGGCCAAGCGAATTTACGACTAAGTAAGTAGGAATCAATCCCCCGGTGAAAAGCATAGTGAACACGATCGCCAATGTTAATTGCTTTCTCGCATAGAACAGCTTCTTGGACAGCGGATATGCCGCCAAAACCGTAAAAAGCAGACAGAGTATAGTCCCGACGACGGTCAGCGTTACGCTATTCATGAACGCCTTAAGGATCGAGCTACCTTGAAAGAGTACCGCATATGATTTGAGCGTTGCTTCCACAGGCCACAAAGTGACGCTTCCTGACGATATTGCATGATTGCTGCTTAACGATAAGGAAGCAATGTTCATTATCGGCAAAAGACAGCTGAGACCCGCCAATGTCAATAGGATGTAATTAACGATGTAGAACACTCTTTCTCCTCTTGTTGCCTTCATCCTAATTCTCCCTTTCTCACCATAAACCTTGATTAAATTTACGAGCGATAGAGTTTGCTATGAGCACCATAACGAAACCAACTAATGATTCGAACAACCCCATCGCCGTCGTCATGCTAAATTGAGCGCCTTGCAGACCGACTCTGTAGATATAAGTGCTGATCACCTCAGAAACGGAAGCTACGGATGAGTTCTGTAAAATAAATACTTGATCGAACCCTACCTCCATCACGTTCCCCATGCTTATAATGAGCATCAAAACAATTATTGGTCTAATGCCGGGTAAGGTTATATGCCAGATTTGGCGGGCTTTTCCTGCGCCATCCATGCAAGAGGCCTCATATAGGCTCGGATCAATGGACGTCAGCGCAGCTAAGTAAATGATTGCCCCGAAGCCAGCACTTTTCCAAATACCTGAAGTAAGAAATACTGCGATCCATGAGCCTTCCTTAAGCATAAAAGGATACGTATCGCCAGTAAGCTTTTCCACAAAATTATTTACAATTCCAGTTTCTTGGGAAAGCAGGGTGATGACTAAGCCGCCTACAATAACCCAAGATAAAAAATGTGGGATGTAAACCAAAGTTTGAACGATTTTTTTGAACGCTAGCTTTCTTACTTCATTCAAAAGAATTGCAAGCACAATCGGAAACGGGAAGCCGACTATGATGGTCAGCAGACTGAGCACAAAAGTATTTCGGATCGTGTTTAACGCAGCAGGATCACGAAATAGCATCTTGAAGTTATCCAAGCCGACCCACTGACTGCCCAAAACACCTTCGTAGAACGTATAGTTTTTGAAGGCAATGATTAAGCCTCCCATTGGCGCATATTTAAAGATAAGGAAATATAGTGCGACTGGCAAAAACATGAGCATCCAAGGAATGTTCATTTTCAATCTTCGCATTCGCTTCATGGATGCCGAGGCAACCAACCGATTTACTTGTTGTTTATCAACTGATTCATAATTGTGCTGATATTCGTTCATACTATGTCACCTCGTTTCATTTTTGATTTAGTCCCTCGTTGTCCTGATCACAATTTAACGTAATGTTCTCATGAAGGGCAATACACATGAATTACGAATCAACAATAAAACTAAATTTGCTGGGATTTCTGGTCTTTTATTGAATACACATTTTATAAACAATCCACAATTACCTAATAATATTGGAATAGTCTATCGAAAAGTAAGAAATCGTTCTTGCATAAGCAAGAACGATTTCCCAACTACCTATGGACATCATTAAACTCACCAACGATTCAATTAAGCTCACCCTCGACAACTAGTAATTCATTTGAATTTTCTTCTAGAATTCTAGTTGAACAACAGTTTTTGGACTCCCTTTGCCGTAACAGCTAGGCTGCCCTCCGCTACAGGATGGATGCTATCCGGAACCCATCGATGAAACTGCTCCGGATCTTGATTCAAGATCGCATTCCATTCTACAAAATGATCAATCAAAAGAAGATTTCGTTCCTTGGCGACCAAGCGATATACATCGTAATATGCGTTAAAATCAGGTCTTATCTCAAGTGAAGCACCCACCGGAGGATTCATGGTCATAAGAACGATCTCGCATTGATTGTTGATTTCTAGTATACGATCAATTATGCACTCCAAGCGACTCCTGCATTGATAGAGAGTTGTTTCATAAGGCAAATAAGCGTCGTTGATGGCAAATTCGATAAATACCATGTCGGGCTTGTAATTGAGAACTTTTTCCGATAAGTTTTCTACTCCCCACTGTGACCACATGGCGGCTTTACCGCTGTTGATAACCGTTGCTAGCCCAGGATACCTCTCCTCAAGTCGAGTGCGCATATCCTCCACCCAGGCTGCTCCATCCGTCAGGCTCGTTCCGTATGTTACAATACACTGGCTTCTACCATCTTCTAGATTGAGTATCGTCTTAAGAGAATGCATATACTACACCACTCCACCCTTGTAGATTTTCTTCATCATATTTCCAAAAGTACAGTAAGTCAATGATCGAAAGCTTACTTTATTAACTACTTTGTTTACCACATAGAAGGGTATATAGTCTACCAATTTCCGTAACAAAAGAGATAACGTTCCTAGACTAGATTAAAATGGTTACATACGTTCCGAATGTAGTGGTTTGAGATATATTCCTTCTATTACTTGTCTCGCTGATCGTGCGGTACGTTGATTGTAGCTTGGGCAGTCGTTTGATTGCCTGCCTGGTCCGTTGCAACATACGTAATCGTATAGGTCCGGCCTGTTCCTTGACCTAAACGTTCGGCCCTGAGGGAGAAGGCGGTATCAAGTGTTCCGAATTGAGCATCTTGAATATCACCGTCTTCGTTATTCGTATTATTGTCCGGCTCATTGCTCGTAATCGATTGGAGTTCGACGGAAAGAGGCTTTATATCAATTTCAGGAAGAACTGCAAGCGCAAAATATCCCTTTTAGCCAAATGAAAACATTTTATTTGCAGCTTCTTGTTTCCGCCAATCGAATATTCGGTAATGAACGTGACATGATGGATAGCAGGAAGTTATACGTTGAATTTATGCGCTTGAACAACATGAATGAGATTTCGGTTTGGATGTTTCACATATTTGCTGATTCCTTGCCGCATTTAATCGAGAAGTTAATAAGAGGCAGAAAGAGGATATTGAAGGCAAAATGTTTCAGATCATTGAGAACAGATATGCGCATGACCTGTCTTTGCAAATGATTGCAGACGAATGTGGTGTTAGTACATCGTATCTCAGTGAGTTGTTTAAAAATCGAGTAGGAATCACATTTATCCAGTATGTTACGAATTATCGAGTTGAGAAAGCGAAGCATTTGCTTCAAAACACAGACCTGAATATAGCTCATATATCTGAAGCAGTAGGATATTCAAACGCCCCCCAACTGATCCGAGTTTTTAAAAAGGCGACCGGTACCACGCCGGGAGATTTCCGCGCAAACCAAAAAGCCCCATCTGAATACGGAGGCCACTGAAAATCTTGCAATATTAAATATATAAACGTGCAGCTAGTCAAATAAAAGCTAATTCCATTCGAATTGAATGAGAATTAGCTTTTATTTGATTGCTATACTGCGACCGTTTTACGATTCATCGTACTCATCGATAGCGCTTATGCGAATTATCGCGCTGTCGTAGTCTCCGATCAGCGTTACCGGCACACCGATATATACGCGGCTTGTGCCGCACTCACCCTTTAACCGCGCCGGCCGTCATGCCGGAAACGATATATTTCTGCCCGATGACGTAAACAGTCACGATCGGCAGCAAGTTCAATACCATCGCGGCGCTGACCAAATTCCATGAGCTGATATACGTGCTGAAATAGTTATACATCGTCATGATCATGCCCCACTTCGCCGATGAATTCAGGAAATACAGCGGGATGACGAAATCGTTCCAGCAGTTCAAGAAATTGATGATAATCGCCGTTACCGTGACTGGCTTCAGCAGCGGAAAGATGATTTGAAAAAAAAGCCTCATTCCGCCGCATCCGTCGATGACGGCGGACTCATCCAACTCTTTCGGGATGCCGCCGATGAACCCGAAATACAAGAACACGGTAAAGGGGATGAACAACGCCGAGTATAGCAAATATGCGCCGGTGTACGTGTTAATGATGTGAAGCATCTGCATCACTTTCATCGTCGAGACGTAGTTCATCGGAGCGACTAAACCGAGCAGAAATACAGAGTAGATGAACATATTCAATCTGGTTCGGTTGCGGGAAATGACGAACGCCGCCATTGCCGAAACGAGTAGTGTGATGCCAGCGGTTACAGAGGAAATGAACAAGCTGTTCTGGAATGCCCGGAATACTTTGCCGCCCCTCAGCACTTCCCAATAATTTTCCCAATGAATGACTGATGGCAGGCTCAAGCTCATGGTAGCGGACTCCGTGACCGATTTGACCGAATTGAGCAACACCATCAAGAACGGAACAATAATGATTAAGCTGAGGAGCCAGGCCAAAATTTCCTTCGACAATCTCAGGGTCTTCCCTCGTTTATGCATTAGGTATCGACATCCTTTCTTGTGAAGATCATGATGATAGCAATCGAGAGGATGGCCATCGCCAAAAACATCAAGACGCCGAGCGCAGTGCTGTAGCCATAGTTGCCCTTCGAGAACTCATTGAAAATCGTAATGTTGACTACTTCTGAAGATCTTCCGGGCCCGCCGTTCGTCAGCGCAAAAATGACGTCGAACACCTTAATGCCTGAAATGATGCTGAGGAGCGTATTGATCAGAATAGAAGGCATAATGAACGGCACGACGACATTAACTAGCTTCTTCCAATAGCTGCCGCCGTCCACGTCACACGCTTCGAGAATTTCTTTCGGAACTGCTTGAAGGCCCGCTAGGAAAATAACCATGCAGAAACCGGCCGCTTTCCATATTTCCACACTCGTGCTCGCCCACATAACCCAGTTCGGATCTTCAAGCCACGCATTCGCCATAAAGCCTAAGCCTAGAAATTCCAACAGCTTGTTTAAGATGCCGTTCGTCGGGTGGAACACCTGCTGGAACATCAGCCCTACAATAATGTTAGAGATGATGATCGGCAGAAAATAAATCGTCCGTAGCATACTTTTCGTTCGGATACCTTCATTCAACATCAAAGCCAGCACGAAGCCGAGCAACACTTTGAATACGGTGGAAAAGAATGCGAACAACATCGTATTTTTAATAAACATAAAGCTGCTCGTATCTGTGAAAATTTCCTTGAAGTTCACCAGCCCTATGAATTTGATTTCCTCACTCATGGAATTCCAATTCGTCAACGCATAATAAAAACCCATAAAACTCGGCAGCAGAAACAGAATGAAAAAAAGAATGAGCGCCGGCAAAACAAACATTCTTGAGTAGATTTTCGAGATGTACATAGCATTAACCTCGCAGATTCAGTTTGCATTCATTCAGCCTAGGTAAGCGTAAAGGGAAATCCGGCGGAAGCGGATCTTCGTACTCGAATCCACTGTTCCGGCCGGACATCCCATTACTTCATCAGAGTTCGCGAGCTATTATTGACCAACCGCAGTGAACAGCTTGCCTCTGTCTTTATCGATTGATTCCAGCACCTGTTTCGGCGTTTTGTCGCCGAGCATCATTTCCTGGATGTACTTGCCTACCGCCGTGTTATCCCAAAAGCTTACTCCGTACTCGAGATCAATGCCTGCTCCGCCAGGCGAGTTCTCGACGATCGATTTGCCGGCTTCCGATGGTTTGCCCGCCACGTCCGTAAACGAGGGGTTACCTTGAAGATCGGGACGTCCTTCGTAAAACTTATTCAGATTTTCCGGCCGGGCTAGGAAATCGAAAAATTGCTTCACGCTGTCTAAATTCTTGGAGTCTTTATAGGCCACGCGCATGTTACCGCCCGCTGAATGCGAGAACACATCGTTGCCCGCGAGTGGTATCGGGAACATTTTCCACTGATCCGCCTTCGACTCAGGGTACTTGGCGATCACTTCGCTCTGGTAGGACTGGTACATCAAAATCATGGCCGCTTGATTGTTGCCCATCGCCTCATAACCGGAATCCCAACCGTTCGACAGCGGGTTTTTGCCGAAATAACCTTTGTCGTACAGTGTCTTGTACTGTTCCAAGAATGTTACGAACTCCGGAATATCGGCGAACTTCACTTCATTGTTGTTCAGCTTGTCATACAATCCTGGATGGGCTTTCTCCGCTGCAGGACCGTACTGGGAAAGCCAGATCGCCCAATACCAAGCCTCTTTGCCTAGCATGTAGATTGGGGTCGTTACCCCGTTCGCGATAAGTGTATCGCTGACACTTACTAGTTCATCAAACGTTTTCGGCACCGACAATTTGTACTTATCGAAAATGTCCGTGTTGTACAGCAAACCCCAGCCATCTACGTTCCATGTCATGAAGCCGCTGATTTTACCGTTAGTCGTCGTGCCGATTTTCGCGTAGGTCGCGTACCGGGATACCCAAGGCTCGTTCGACAAGACCGCGAAATATTTATCCGGAAAATACTGTTGTGCCCCTGCCCCCGCGCCGACCATGAAAATGTCAGGAACTTCACCCGATGCCATCTTCGTTTTCAACACGTTGGCATACTGGTCGTCCGGCATAAGCTGTAGATCGATTTTGATACCGGTTTCTTTGGTGAACGCTTCAATCAAATCCGAATCAACCTGAGAGCCTTTGTTTAGCCATCCTTGCGATCCGGCAAACGTGAGCGTAACGTCTTTCTTTGGCTCCTTTGTAACGGATGCCGTTGGGGAAGTTGAAGCGCTTGCGGTCGGCTCGTTCGACTTTTGCTCTTTGCCGCCGCACCCCGCAAGCGTCGGTACTGCAAATACGGCCAATAGCGTAAGGATTGCCAGTCTAGAACGGAATGTTTTCTTCAATTTCTGATCCTCCCTTAATAGGCTTCATTAAGTATCGCAAACTCATTGTAACGCGGAGCGCTCTGTCCTTGAATACACGTTAATGACCAATTTCGGTGGACAATATTGACTTGTTGCAAAATCTATTTTCATACCGACAACGAAATGAAAACGCTTTATCACCATTCCAAACTATGGTATACTTCCAGTAACTTCCTATTTCAAGGAGGGCTAGAGACGTGAAATTCAAGAGTATCCAGTCCAAACTTTTTTTCAGTTATGCTGGGTTAATATTGGCAATTATCGTATTCTTTGTTTTATCTTTCTATTTTACAACTTCCGGCGTTCTGGAGAAACAGGCTTCGGAATCGGCAAGGCAGTTGGCGCTCAATTTGTCGGACAAGTTCGATACGACCTTGGGAAATATGAATTCAATCGCCGAACGAGTCATAACCGCAGAACCCGTCAAGCAGCTATTCTACTCCGATCAAGATGATACGGGAGCAACCGAGCTTCGCAATAAATGGGACATTACCAGCATGCTGTTCTCCATCACCGGCACTCCGTTTCAATTTTACCAAATGAATCTGTTCGACTTGAATGGGAGGTTCGTCAAATTCGGTAAGGATTACGATGTGTCTCGTCTGAATCCTGACATCATTACGGCGAAAGGATGGATAAGACCTATCCTGGACCTTGAAGGAAAGAAGTACATCACACTCCCCCGTCGCAACGACTGGGGCAATACAGACCAGATCGTCATCTCCGTTTGTCGGGCATTCTCGGAAATATTCGGCTCGAAGGTCGATAGCATTGTCGAAATCCAACAAGATTATGATGTATTCGTGAACCTGATCGAGCGTACAGTCCGTCTTCCTGGACAATCCAAGTCCAGCAAAACACGTGTTTATGTCTACGATTCCGCTGGCCATCTTATTTACCCCTATATGCCTGATACAGATAGCACCACCTCGAAATCGATCTATTTCTGGAATTCCATTCAATCGAATAATGCGATGCACGACACAATCCGCGTGAACGGCTTACCAGACAAAAGCAAGGAAATGGTTGCGTTCGCCCGCTCTGAATTTACAGGCTGGACCGTCGCACTTGCTGAGCCCGAATCTACGCTGCTGCATCCGATTAGAACGTTCAGAGATCAACTGTTGCTATATGGTATTGCCATTCTGTTCATCACGATGATGCTCACTTATTTCGTTTCCAAAGGGCTCACGATTCCTATTAAACGAATTCGCAAATCGATCCGTGTTTTGAGTTTGGAAACGTTAGAACCGAGACTCCTTGCTGCCCAAAATCTGAACGAACTGGAGGAGCTGAATCACGCTTTCGTGGAAATGTGCGTCCGTCTTAAAGAATCGCTTGAAGAAGTCGTATCGGCGCGTTCGCATGAAATCGAGGCTCGGTTATTGGCATTGCAGTCGCAGATGAATCCTCATTTTCTGTACAACACCCTTGCGATTATCAGCATCAAAGCCGAGAAAAACGGCCAAACCGAAATCATGGATATGTGCCAGAACTTGGCGGGCATGCTGCGGTACATTACGGTTGAAAGCGCAAGGCCGGTCGATTTGGCACAAGAAATTGACTATGCTTCTCAATATTTAGGCCTGATGAAAATTCGCTACGCCCACCAATTTACGTATGATATCGATATCCCTGCAAATATGATGGGCATTCAAGTTCCCAGGCTCATCATCCAGCCAATCGTGGAAAATTGCTTCAAGCACGCGTTTAATCAAAGACCGCCTTGGCATATCCGCATAATCGGAACGTGCACCGCGCATCAATGGGAAATTTCCATTAGCGATAACGGCTCGGGGTTCGATTCTCAGACGCTGGAGCAACTCGAAGACACGATCAAGAAAGATGTGCGGCGGATCGACAAACAATCCGGAATGCCTTCTGGCATCGGATTGCTCAACATCCACCACCGTCTTTACTTGTTAAATAATGAAAAGGCGATATTTCACTTGAAGACGGACAATCCTGGCACAACGGTCACAATCGGCGGAAGAGTCACTATGGAGGTGCAATCCAATGAATAGTCGCGCTACTTACTCGGTATTGATTGCCGAGGACGAACAAATCATACTTGAGGATATCGTCGAGAAGATTAGCAAGACCGATCCGGCGTTTCAGGTCGGCGCTTTCGCAATGAATGGCGAAGACGCACTGGTGTTGCTCGAATCGATAAGCCCAGATGTGTTGTTTACTGATATTCGGATGCCAGTCATGGATGGACTTGAATTGATCCGTCAAGCGAAGCGCCTTCGCCCGGACACGGAGATCGTCATCATTAGCGGCTACGACGATTTTATTAGCGCTCAGGAAGCCATTAAGATTGGCGTTGCCGATTACATGCTTAAGCCGGTCAGCATGAAGGCTTTGACAGAAACGATAGCCCGTCTACGGGATAAACTGGAACGAAAGAGGAGGGACCGCGAGTATGAAATATTTCAGATCTGCTTGAATGGAATGAAGCTGCCTGATCGTCTGCCGCCAATGCTGAAAGGCGGCTCCTTTGACATGCACCTGATCTGTCTTGGCAATCTGTACGATCGCTCTGCAAACGTGCTGGATATCGATTATTTTGGTCGATTATGGCGTTTGGCGGACTGGCCTTCGATTATCCGTCATGTCTTGCCTGAGGAGCGCCACTGGTGGGTCGTGGATGACAATTTAGCAAACAGAAAGTGGCTCTTGATCGCGAGCAACGTGAAAGTCGGATCTCGAGCGATACAAACCGCGCATTCCGTGAGGGCTATGCTCACTCAGTATATGTTGAACTCCATTGCGGTCACTATTTGCGCGGAACCGCTTCCCGTCGAAATGGCCGACATTCGGAACAAAGCCCGTATCTTAAAATCCTCGCTCGACAAGCTGCTGGTTCCCTATCAGTCATTTGTGTTTCAGCCAGCCGAACGCGGGGCTAAAGATGTTTCCGGCCCTTTATATTTATACGACTCTGTGCTGAAAAGTGCCTTCGAGGCGGCCGCCAGGACCGGTGAAATCAAATTGCTGAGCACCGAATTGAAGGCTTTGTTCGAAGGTTGGAAGGATGAGGGACTCACGCAACGTCAACTGGAAAAAACAATAACGGATATAATCAGGAACTTGCATCGGCGGATGGGGCCCGAGGAAGAATATTTGAATGAATCGGTGGAATCGGAACTGTATGAGCTGGTCGCAATGTCAAGCGATTGGGATACGCTCTATCAGCACACCTTGCAACTGATTGCTTCTTTTATTCAACCTCATCGTAAGACGGACGATTCTCCTGAGCAGCTTGTAATGAAAATCGAACACTATTTGCGCGCCAATATGCTGACGCCCGTAACGATGACCATTCTAGCGGAAAAATTCAATCATCATCCTTCTTATCTGATCCGTATGTTCAAGAAATACAAGGGGGAGCCTCCCATGCAGTATTTCACCTCGCTTCGGATCCAAGAAGCGATGCGTCTGATCCGAAGTCAGTCGGAGATGGATATCAAGACAGTCTCCGAAATCGTCGGCTATGAAGATTCGCATTATTTTTCAAGGGTGTTCAAGAACTTTACCGGTAAAAGTCCTTCGGGATTTAGAGAATCGCTAAAGTCGTAAACAATAGCCCAAAACAGAAAAATCAGGTGCACAAGTGCACCTGATTCCCCAAGTATTACCTCAACCAAAAGACTAATGAACCTTACGAACTGGATATGTCATATTGTTCTAAATCCGACTTGCGATAAATGCCAATTCATATACTCCGATTCGTCCATCTCCATCCAAATCGTAAGCCTCTACCCATCCTGCATCGCCGGCCTGCTTGCCATAATGCTTAGCAATAAGCCCTAGATCGCCAATATCAATGCCAGGAGTTCCGTTAATATCTCCCGTGCTCACCGTGATGACGTAAGCCTTGAACTTGTTCATTGCCGCGATCAAAGCTGAGTTGGCCATCGACACTTCTGTGACTGTAGCGTTTTGTTTGCCCGCTACTAATTGGGCAGCCGAGATTGCTGCTAACAAATTCGCTTTAGCCGCTTCCGGATATTGTCCGTTGTTCATACCCGTAATTGCCGCAGCGTACAAGCTTTGCGCTTCCAAGATCGTGGCGTTCAGCGCGTTCATACCCACATCTTCAACGACGCTCATCTTCACAACTGCTTGATCAGTATTGGCGATAAGGATATTGCCATTTCCATCTGACAGCTTCACCTGTGTGACGGAAATTTCTCCATCTCCTTTGACTGTCTTCGCCTTGAACTTAAGCGACAACAATGCCACGTCACCAGATACTGCATGATCTTCACCGAGGGACACCAAAATAATCTTCACTTGGCCCGGAGTCGCTTTATCCTCGCTAACCACATCCAAGTTAGTCATTCCAGCGGCTACTTCCGCACCATCGTACGTAAACTTGTCACTGTCATAAGAGATCTTAATTTCTTGAGCAAATATGTCTTGGCTGTTGACAAGGCCGAACGTGACGGCAAACGCATCGTTCGTTCTTGTAACTCCTCCGCCTGTCAGTGTCGCCGAAAGACCGTCAGCGATGCTGACCGAGACGGTGTACGTCTGCACCATGTTGTCTTCCGCCGTAACCGTATACGTCACTGGAGCACTAAAATCATTCGCGGTTACGCCGCTGATTTGCTCCACGCCACCTACCTTGACCGTAGAATTTGGCGATGCGGTGAATGTCGCAACCAGAGAATTAACGTTCGTGCCACTCGGCACCGTCAGCGCGATATTCGTTCCGCTGATCGTTCCGATAACGGCCGGCGACAAGCCGTTAAAGCTGAATGCTGTTATATCCTTGCCCTGCTCTTGCGATTCGCTTCGTACGAGCATAGCATTGGCCCAATCTGCATGATCGCTGTTGGTTCCGTCACCTGCATCGGTGACAACTAGCACCAATTCTTTTACTCCTGCTACACTGACGTCAATCGATTGGGTTGCGCTGTCATTATTCATCGTGCCGCTGTCAAATATTTTGTTACCGTCTGCCCATACCTGGAAAACGATGGTGGAGTTCATTCCAACCTCATCATCAACCCCGATATCCGATTGAAATCTTGCATATTGTTCGTTAAGGTTATACGTGATGCTGCTTGGGGCGTGCGTTCCGATCCCTTTGTCATAAGTCTGATTATTCAGTCTAATCGTATTTCCGCCATTGCTCTTATCTCTTAGCACCTGCCCATAGCCTGTATTTGCAGATACCCATCTTAAGTCAGACAAATACTCTTGCTGCGCGGTCGGCGTCGTTAAATCTACTGTGTTGCTTGCCTCGGACGAATTACCGGCTGCGTCCTTAGCTTTGACAGTGAACGAATATGCCTCCCCGCCCGCATAGAGCCCTGTTACTTTATATTGGGTAGAGGTAGTGCTTCCAATGACTGTTGAACCATTATAAATATCATAGCCTGTCACTCCAATGTCATCTGTGGATGCTGTCCAATTGAGCTGCACGCTTGATGTCGTTAGATGGCTTGCCGACAAATTGGTTGGCGCTGACGGAAGCACAAAATCAATCGTTTCGGGACCGACACTATAGACTTCCCCGTCATTCACTTGTACTTCAACATAGGAAATGGCCTGACCGTTCAAGGTCTTCGTCAGTGCAGCCCTTTCAATTCCGTTCACATTCAGTTTGTTAAAAGTTCCATAGAATTGAGCTTCCCATGTGATGGTGCCGCCAGAATGATTCGTCAGAGTAGAGTTAATTACTCCATTATGTTTGATTCTTAAATCGTTGGATCCAACCTTAATGTGGTTTACATCCACCCAAGGTACATCGTCGGTAAGTCGAGATATGGTGGACACTTTATGTTTAGGAGCATCTGGCCGCACGCCCATCATGCCGTTAATAATGCTGCTTATTGAGGTGAAAGAAACTTCAGGATACATATTTTTATCTTTCAAAATTTTATTAAGCCAGTGCCAAGCTTCTTCAGACCTGTTGTAGTTGTAATACATCTCAGGCAGGTAGGTCGTAGCTTCAACATTCAAGTCATCATCGCTCGCACTAATGAGATCTAGATAATTATGGATCCTTGGGCCGTCATCACCTAGCCCTTTCAGCGGAATGAACATACTGGCTTCATGCCCCCAGTTGCTCTTAGAGACTCCATTAGCATCGAAACCTCGTATATAATAGCCAGTGGATGAATCGAACCATTTCGTCTCGAAATTTTCTTTCATACGTTGCGCCCGATTTTCCCAAAGCGTACTGCCAGCATCATTTCCTCTAGTTTTTAAAATTTCAGCATAAGCTAAAATGGCTAGACGTTGCAGTGCGTAGGAATCACCTGCAGAAACAAAATGATCATCAATAAACTCGTAATACGTAGGCGTGTATTCTCCTGGTTTCATTCTAACAGCGAGTTGTTCATTTGCTGGGTTTTCATCATCCCAAACCACACTATGATCGTCGAGAAACGCCCCGACGGTCGAATCATAATACGCAGACATAACTGGATCGTTTATCCATTTAGAATCACCCGTCCAGAGATACTGCTGGTAAGACTTATGCATGACATCGAAAGGTGATGGCAGCTCCCTGAAGCCCGTGCCGTCCATATAATACATGACGCCATATGCACTATAAGCCCATAACGGCCAACCATTCTGACCCGGCAAGGTGGATGATCCCGCAAACGTTTTCATCATATTGAAAGTCTCGTCATCCAGCCCGAGTAAATGTGACCCGTCGGATTGGTGTGAAATATCGCGGTTGTAAAAACTTTCACGATTCTCATATGCTCCCCAATAACCAGCCACGTGCTCGGTATGGGTCGGATCGGTTAGTCGCCACCATTCTCCTTCATGCCCCAGCATCGGATTACCAGGATAAAAGGTAAGGCCGAGTGCCCGGTTTTTAGCCCAGTTAAAGCCATTATTCAGATTCGCATTTGGAGAATCGAGGGTTAGCGTGCTTGTTGAAGGTCCTACGTATGTTTGAATAGTTATACGATCAACACGCGGAATCTCGTTAGTTGAAACAGCTGTTAGTTTCAAGATGTCCCCGGAATTAAGAGTCACCTTGCTGGATGTATGAGTATCGATATTCGTGGGATCTGTATAATCACTGCCATGTCTTTGCGATGTGCCCCACTGATCAACTGTGACGCCATTGACAGCGATTGAATAACTTACTCCATTTTGAACCTTCCCGACATAACGAGTTATAATATCGTAGGTTCCGGAATCCCCTTCAAATACAGTACTCGCTGTACTTGTTTCTCCAATTCCCCCCTTTAAAAAAGTCATCGTTTCTAGGGGCTTATGATTGACATAATTCTGATAAGCAAAGGAATCTGTTGTAAAATTGGTTGGTGTCATGTTTTCAGCTTCGTAAATATAAGGCCCTGTCGCTCCTGCCGCTTCAGATTCCGAAGTATAAAGATTTAAGCTTCCTACGATTAACGCCATCATTACAATGAACTTAAAAATACGACTCACTTTCTCAGCTCCTTTATAGGTTATCCGTTACATCTTTTATTCTAGGGCACGCACTTTTCTAATCAAATGGACATTATTGACTTTCGAATGTGGATAATACTGACTATTGCAGTCGCATCCATACAGGAGAAAAAAAAGACCTTCCTAATCAGATTGAGGCCACTGAAAAAGTCTATATCTTATAAACAGGATACCCTTCCTCGATTTTTACGAGGAAGGGTATCCTGTTTTCCTATATAATTAAATTATTAATTTCAGGTGGTGTC